>JBPCIY010000010.1:0-43967 GCA_051005855.1 Solirubrobacteraceae bacterium
TCTCTTTTCTTCCTCCTCTCCCCCCCCCTCCCCCCTCTCTCCCCCCGTCTCTTCTCCCCCCCCCCCCCCTCCCCCCCCCCCCCCCCCCCCCCCCCCCCCCCCCCCCCCCCCCCCCCCCCCCCCCCCCCCCGCGACGAGGCCGGGTAGGATCGAGCGCATGGGTTACAAACTCCTCGGCTTTGCTGTCTGGCAAGGCAGCAAGTGGTACGTGCGTCGTCGCATGAGCGGTGCCCGCGGCAAGATCGCCCTGGCGGGCGTCTCAGCGGCAGTTATCGCTGGAGTTCTCGCCGCGGGCCGGCAGGCCGCCAGCTCCGATTAGTACCACCATCCACTATCGACAGGATTTGGGGGGGCCAGGCCGAAGCTGGTGAGGCGTCCTTGGCATGAGCAAGTTCACGGCTGTCCCCACCCCGCTCGAGATCGACGATGTTCTGAGCGCCCGCGTGGCCGCGGGTGAAACGCGTCTGACGCTGAGCGGGCGCTGGTTGAGCCCCGAGGCGCCTTCGCTCGCCGAGGAACCGCTGCTGGTGATCCAGGTCGAGGGGCGCCGTCACCGTTTCACGCCCGAGACCGGTAGCGACACCGGGTCGTCGCCCGGTGTGTGGCGAGCCAGTTTCGTGGTCCCGGCTTGGGCCGAGCCGCGGCGAACCGGGCAGGCCGCGGTCTGGGTCGGTGATGCGGTGATCGCGCTGCCCGCCATACATGCCGGCCGGGGCGGCGGGGGGGGAAGCGTCCCGCCGGCCCTGGCCGCAGCGGTAGCCGCCGACTCAACCAGTTCGCCAGGGCCCGAGGAGCGCGAGGTGCCCCCCCTCACCCACACGACCGGGGAGGCTCCGCGCTCGGGTCCGCTCGCCGATCTGCTTCTCAAGGAGACCGTGGTCGCCCTGCACGCCGAGCTTGAGCAACGCGGAATCGAGGCCGCCCAACTGCGCAGCGCTCTCTCTGGTGCGCACTCCGAGCTCGAGGCCCGGGCGGGCACCCAGTCCGAGCTCGAAGGCACGCTGGGGCAGCTGGGTTCCGAACTCCGCCGGCTGATGGAGGCGGTGGCCGGGCAGCGCCGGGAGCTCGACCAGCACCACGCCGAGGCCGAGCGCGAACGGGCCGAGGTCCAGGCTTTGCGCGAGCAGCTCGCGGAGGCCGAGGCCCGCTTTCAGCAGCGCAGCGCCGAGACCGCGGGCCTGCGCGAGGAGCTCGCCTCGGTCACCGTCTCGCGCGAGGCCGCGCACAGCGAGGTGGCTGGTCTGCGGTCAGAGCTCGAGCGCTTGGGCGCCGAGCTCGCGGTCACGCGTGAGCACGTGCAGAGCGAAGCCGGGGATCTCGGCGAGGCCAATCGGCTGCTCGCCGACGCCAAGGCTCTGGCCGAGGAGCTCCGGCCTCGTCCCGAGACCCCCTGACCCGGGGCCATTCCGCGCCCCGGCTGAGCCCGGGCCGCCGCGCCCCCCGGCCGAGCCCGAGCCCCGGCGAGCCCCGTCTGTCCGCCGGGGGAAATACCTTCGGAGACGATGAACGACCCGCCCGGAGTCCCGTCGGCCCTCGGCATCGAGGCCGTGGAGTGGATCGCCGAGGGCGGCGCGAACCTGACCGTCCGTGTGACCGGCCGTTGGCGCCGCCGCCGCCCGGCCTGGAGCGGACAGCCGATGCTGGTGATCGAAGCCCCCGGTCGCCGCTACCGGTTCCCGGCCATGCCCGAGCCTCCCAGCCTGACCGGTACCGGTCCGGGCATGTGGCGGATCAGCTTCAGTGTCCCGGCCGCGCTCGTCCCGGAACTCGGTGTCCGGGCCTGGCTGCAGTTCGGCTCGGTGGCGGTGCCGCTGCCCACGGCGGTCGAATTCCCGGGGCCCGAGACGGCCGAGGCGGGTCCACGCGCGGTGCAAGCCGAATCGGACGAGCTGGCCGGGGACCCGCTGCCTTCCGGTGGGCATCCGCGGCCCAGCTCTGAGCTCGAGAGCGAGAGCGCCCGGCGCCGGGCCGAGGAGGCCGAAGCGGCCCTGTCGGAGCTGACCAAACTCGTCCAGCACCTCGAGGGCGAGCTGGCCGAGGCCCGCTCGCGCGCCGACCAGCTGGCGGCATCGGTGACCACCCAGCAGACCTCCCGCCGGGCCGCCGAACAGCGCGAGCACGCTGAGCGAGCGCTTCGGCTCGACCTGGCCCGCCAGCTCGCCAGCCGGGCCAAGGACACCGACCGGGCCCGCGAGGCGCTCGGACAGCTCGCCTCCGCTGAAGAACGTGTCCGCGAGCTCGAACACGAGCTCAGCGAGATGCGCCGGCTGGCCGACGAGGCCGAGCAGGCCGCCGCGACCGCTGCGGCCGCTCGCGATCGGGCCCGGCGCCAGGCCAGCCAGGCCGCTGTCGTCGCTCGCCCTCCGCTGGCCGCGGCCGAGCGATCCCGGCTCCAGTTCGAGCTCGCGTTGACCGCCCGTCGCTCGGTGGGCGCCGTCCGCCAGCCGGACGAGCCGGCGCCGGTAGCGCTCCGGCTTCCCTTGGCTCCTGCGCCCGAGCCCGAGCGGTCAGACTCGTCGGTCGATCCGGGCGCCGACGCCCTCATCACCTCCCTGCGCCGCGAACTCGAGCTTCGGGCCGGCGCCGAGGCCGGTCTGCGCACCCGACTGGTCGAAGCCGAGACCCGGCTGGCGGCTCGCGAGCACCTGGCCCGGCAGGCGACCCAGACCCTGTCTGAGCTTCGCGGCGAACTCGACGGTCTGCGCGCCGCCATCGAGCGCGAGCGCGCGGCCCGCGAGGCGGCCGAGCGTCGAACGGCCGGTCTCGAGCAGGCGCTCGACGGGCAGCGCGAGCGCTCACGTGACGCCTACGCCGCGATCGGCGAATTGCGCGGGACCCTCGAGTCGCTTCGCCAGCGTCACCCACCCCCAGCGCCCCCCGCGCCTCCCCCAGAGCGAGCCGATCAGCCTGCCGCCCGCCCCGAGGCGACGGTCGAGCGTCCGGCCGAGCCCGAGCGTCTCAACGATGCGCTGGCCCGGCTTCGGGAACGGATCCCGTCTCACGCCGACGATCCGCCCGGGGACTGGCCCCCAGACGATCTGCCCGACCCCGACTCCGACCCCTACTCCGACCCCGACTCCGACTCCGACCCTGACCCAGTCCAGGTCACCGACACCGGCCGGGCGTGGCTCGCGCCGATCTTCGGCAAGCTCGTGCGCTCTGACCCCGACCGCGCCGGCCGACTCCTGGTGGACCTGCTTCCCGCTCAGCGCGCGCTTTATGACCAGGCAGTCTCCTATGACCTCGTGCTCGGACCCGCGCAATCGATCCGGGTCACACGCGCCCCTGGCGCCCCGGCGGTCCGGCGCGGCAGCTCTCCCCGCCTGCCCGGAGAGGTCGACTTCCAGGTCTTCGGCGGCCACGCCCCCCTGGCCCGGATGGTCGTCGCGGGCTGGTTTCGGCGCCGGTTCGGACGGCGCGTGGCCCGGGTGCAGGGTCGGCGGACGGGCGTAGCTGCGCTGGAGGCCCTGGTCGGTCTTCACGTCGATCTGGCCTCACTGCTCCGACTCGGTGTCCGGTTCGAGCCGCGGACGGCATTGGTGATCATCGCGGGGATGATCGATCGCGCCCAGACGGCCAAGCAGCGGTTCTCGCTCGCCTACGCGGCGACCGGTGAGGACGAGCTATTCCTGATCGTCGCCGACGGTGCGCCGGTGGAGGTCACCGGCGCACGACCGAGGGGCCAGATCGCGATCACGATCGCCGGCCCGGTGGGATCGCTCGAGCGAGTTGTCGCGGGCCAGCGATCGCCTGAAGTGACCGTGACCGGCGACGACCGGCCGCTGGCCCTGCTCCGCGAATGGGTCAAGCACGCACAGAGCGGCTGAAACCTCGCGAGCCCGGCCCCGCGGAGGCCACGGCGTCCGCGTCGGGTCCTATTCTCGGAGGTGATGGTGCTCCCCCCGCTCCGGCCGGCGGTGAGCGTTGCTCGGGCCCTGGCTGTGGCCCGGGCCGAGGTGAGAACGACCCACCCAGATGACACCGACCTGCGCCCATCTCCACGTCCACTCCGAGTATTCGCTGCTCGATGGGGCGTGCAAGATCGAGGCCTTGGCCGCCCGGGCCGCCGCGTTTGACCAGCCCGCCCTCGGACTGACCGACCACGGCGTCATGAACGGCTCGGTCGAGCTGTTCACCGCCTGTCGCACGCACGGGATCAAGCCGATTGTCGGCTGCGAGGTCTACGTCGTCGATGACCACACCCGCCGGGGCCCGGGTCGTTTCGATCGCTTCCACTTGACGCTCTTGGCCGAGAACGCGACCGGTTACCGCAACCTGGTCAAGCTCTCCTCGGCCGGCTTCTTGGAGGGCTATCAGCGGGGCAAGCCGGGCGTCGACATGGAGCAGCTGGCCGCTCATGGAGAGGGCATCATCGCCCTCAGCGGCTGCCTGGCCTCCCGGTTCTGCCAGCACCTGATCGAGGGTCGGCCCGACGGCGCGCGCGCCCACGCCCACGACCTGATGGGGGCCTTCGGCGCCGACAACGTGTACTTCGAGGTCCAGAAGAACGGCCTCGCCGTGCAGGACCAATGCAACCAGGAGATCGTCCGAATCGCCCGCGAGCTGGGCCGGCCGCTGGTGGGCACCGGTGACGTCCATTACCTGGGCCGCGAGGACTACCACCATCACGCCGCGCTGCTCTGCGTGCAGACCAAGTCGACGCTGTCCGAGCCCAAGATCAGCTTCGAGACCAACGAGTTCTATCTGCGCTCGTCCGAGGAGATGGCCGATTCGTTCGCGCAGTGGCCCGAGGCGATCGCCTCCACCCTCGAGATCGCCGAGCGCTGCGACCTCGAGCTCGAGCTCGACCGTCAGCTTATCCCGAGCTACCGCACCCCGGACGGGTCCAGCGAGCGCGAGTACCTGCGCCAGATGGTGATGGCGGGGCTGCGCCACCGCTACGGGGACCCGATCCCGGCCGAGGCGCTCAAGCGCGCCGACTACGAGCTCGGCGTCATCGACCGGATGGGCTTCAACGCCTACTTCCTGATCGTTTGGGACTTCGTCAAGTACGCCAAGGACTCGGGGATCGCAGTGGGGCCGGGGCGCGGCTCGGCGGCCGGCTCGATCGTCGCCTACTCGCTGACCGTCACCGACCTTGATCCGTTGCGCTACGACCTGCTTTTCGAGCGCTTCCTCAACCCCGAGCGCGTTTCGATGCCGGACATCGACATCGACTTCTCGGTCCGTGGCCGCGAGCGCGTGATCCGTTACGTGACCGACAAGTACGGCAAGGAGTCGGTCGCCCAGATCGTCACGTTCGGCAAGATGTTCCCGCGGGCCGCCACCCGCGACGCCGCCCGCGTGCTCGGCCACGACTACGGCGCCGGAGACCGGCTGGCCAAGCTGATCCCCGATCCGATCATGGGCCGAGCTCCAAGTTTTCAGGAGTGCCTAAGGCCGGGGCAGCCCCTGCGCCTGGAGGTCGACCGCGACGGCACCGCCAAGCAGATCGTCGACGTCGCCCAGGGCCTCGAGGGCATCGTGCGCAACTCCTCGATTCACGCCGCCGCGGTCGTGATCGCCGACCGGCCGCTGACCGACATCGTGCCTCTCCAGATCGCCGACGCCGGCGTCGATGAAAACGGCGACCGGATCTTCCGCACCGTGACCCAGTTCTCGATGAAGCCCGTCGAGCAGCTGGGCCTGCTCAAGATGGACTTCCTGGGGCTGCGCAACCTCGACGTGATCGAGGACGCGCTGGACATCATCGAGCGCTCGACCGGCGAACGCCCGAACATGACGACGCTGCCGCTCGACGACGCCAAGACCTACGAGATGATGGCCCGCGGCGACTCGGTCGGCGTGTTCCAGTTCGAGTCCGAGGGAATGCGCGAGACACTCAAGAAGGTCCGGCCGACCGAGCTCGAGCACCTGATCGCGCTCAACGCGCTCTACCGCCCGGGGCCGATGGAGCAGATCCCCGCCTACACACGCGGCACGCAAGACCCCGAGAACGTCACCTACGCCGACGCACGCCTGCGGCCGATCCTCGAGTCTACCCACGGGGTGGTCGTCTATCAGGAGCAGGCGATGCAGATCTCCAAGGAGATCGCCGGGTTCAGCGGCGCCAAGGCGGACGACCTGCGCAAGGCGATCGGCAAGAAGAACCGGGAGGCGATGGCCAAGCTCAAGCCCAAGTTCTTCGCCGGCTGCCGCGCCTCGGGTACCGGCGAGTCGGTGATCGAGTGGCTGTGGACCGCCAACGAACGGTCAGCCGACTACTCGTTTAACAAATGCGCGTCAGGAAGCACCCGCGTGATCCTTCCCGACGGAGAACGAATCAGGCTGTCCACGGCCTATCGACGGCAGCCCGAGAGGATCATGTCGATGTGGGCTGATGGCACGGTGCGCCCGCACAAGATCGAGCGGATAGTCCAGACCGGACGCAAGCAGGTCTATCGGGTCCGCTGTGAGAGCGGGCGGCAGATCCGGGTCACGGCCGAGCACCGTCTGCTCACCACAGATGGGTACCTGCCGGTTTCGGAAATCGTAATCGGCGCCACTGAGCTGATCACGATGCCGATGATCAGCGAGAAGCAACGCCAGGCGCGGCGAATCACAATGACCCGCCTGGCTCACAGCGCCGAGCGCGCCGAGTGGGATCGCACGGCAGCAATCCGGATGAAGGCCTACCAGGACTCGCGGCCGCTCGAGGACAAAGCTGCGCACATGCGGCGGATGCACGCGATCCATCCGGACCTGACGCGAAACGGTGTGGCGGCGATGCACGAACGGGTCCGGTGGTTGTGGGCTAATGATCCGATCTGGCGCCAGCAGCGGATGGAGAAGTCGCTGCGACACGTGCGCGCGGCGTACGACACCGGACCTGGCTACGGCCATTGCTCGATCGCTTCCAACGGTATGTGGTGCGCCAGCTGGCCCGAGCGTGAGATGTGCGAGTGGCTGATCGACAATGGAGTCGAATTCGAGATCCACAAGCCCCTGCCCAACGGTCGCATGTGCGATTTCTACTTCGGTGGCATCTATTGGGAAATGGACGGCATGGACCGCGTCGGAGATTTCTTCGCGGCCAAGTACGGCGAGCTTCCCTACGTGGTGGTGACGCCGGAGGACTTCAGGTTCCGTGTGGCCCGGCATCTCGCGACCGCGCACGCCGAGAACGGGGATCCGGTCGTCTCCGTCGAGCCATTCGGCGTCGAGATGACCTACGACGTCGAGATGGCACCTGACGGACCCCTCAACTTCATCGCCAACGGCATCGTCTCCCACAACTCGCACTCGGCCTGTTACGCGCTGATCGCCTATCGCACCGCTTGGCTGAAGGCCAACTACCCGGCCGAGTTCATGGCCGCCCTGATCTCGTCGGTGATGGACACCAAGGACAAGGTGCCGTTCTTCGTCGCCCAGGCTGAGCAGATGGGGATCTCGATCCTGCCCCCCGACGTCAACCTCTCCGACCACGAGTTCGTGGTCGTCGACGGCAACATCCGCTTCGGTCTCGACGCCGTCAAGGGCGTCGGCTACCAGGCGGTGGAGGCGATCAAGCGCGCCCGCGACGAATCCGATCCCGCCCACCCGACCCCCCGCCGCCCGTTCACGTCGCTGTTTGACTTCTGCGAGCGGATCGACAACCGGGCGGTGAACAAGAAGTCGATCGAGGCGCTGATCAAGTGCGGCGCCTTCGGTTCGACCGGCGCCCCCCGCAAGGGGATGCTGTCCGTGCTCGAGTCAGCCCAGGCCGCGGGCCAGAAAGCCCAGCAGGACGCCCTGATCGGCCAGGGGTCGATCTTCGACCTCGCGCCCGCGGCCGAAACCACGGCCGCGGCGGCCTTCGCCGCCCCCAGCCACGCTCCAATCCCGGGCGAGGAGTTCAGCCGTACCGAGCTGCTGGCGGCCGAGAAGGAGTCGATCGGGCTGTTCATCTCCGCCCATCCCCTCAAGGACGTGGGTCCCGCGCTGCGGGCTCGCGCTGACTGTTCGCTGGCTGAGCTCGCGGTCCGCCGCGACGGTGACTGGGTGACGATCGGGGGGATGGTCACCCAGGCCAAGCGGATCAAGACCAAGAAGGGTGACTGGATGATGTTCGCCACCCTGTACGACCTTGAAGCCTCGGTGGAGATCATCGTCTTCGGCAAGGCTCTGGCGGCCTCAGAGGACGCTCTGGCCACCGACTCGATCGTGATCATCCGCGGCAAGGTCGACCACAAGGACCGTGAGAAGACCTGCATCATCGCCCAGCAGGTGGAGCGCTTCGAGCCCAGTCCGGAAGAGGTCCAGGCCGCCCAGGAGCAGGCTGCCAAGCCGGTCGTCGGGGTCGCCGCCTTGCGCCTGCGCCTCGACGCGACGGCCCTGCCGGCCGCCGCCCTGGACGAGCTCAGGGATCTGCTGAGCGGCTTCCCCGGGGAGTCCGACGTGGTCATCGAGCTGGCCACCACCGGCGGTCAGCGGCGGCTGAAGCTCGGACCGAGCTTCCGCGTGCAGCGCAGCGCGAGCCTGCACGCCGAGCTGGACCACCTGCTTGGTTCGGCGCTGCTCGAGGGCGCGATCGCTCCCGCGGTCGCTGCCAGCGTCGCGTGAGCCTCGCCGCCAGTGTCGCCTGAGCCTCGTCGACGCAGGCGGCCGGGCCCAGCCTCTCGGTCTACTTCACGTGCAGGTTGATGCCGATCAACAGCAGCGGCCACAGGACGATGGCCAGCAAGGCGGAGACGATCAGCCGCAGCGTGTCGACATGCGAAAAGTAGTGGTGTCCGGAGGCCACCAGCACTCCGACGAGCAGCCAGACGAGCGTTGCCAGTTTTGACCTCACGCCGTGCCCACCTTCCGCGAAAATAGCGGTTTACCCGAGGACTGATTCGGCACGTTACCGCGTTCGGGGCCGGCCCTCCTCTGACCTGCAAAACGTGCAATCTTCCGGTGGACGCCGGCGTCGGTCTGGCGGCCGGCTCGCCGGGGGATCAGTCCGGGAGCCAGGGGGGGCGCCAGCCCCCGTACTCGTGGACGAGCTCATCGGCTTGGCGGGGCCCCCACGACCCCTGGCGGTAGCGGATCACCCGCGGGGGGTGATCGAGCAGCGGCGACACCACCCGCCAGGTCTGCTCGACGCTGTCCTGACGAGTGAAGTGGCTGCTGTCCCCCACCAGCGCCGCGTGGAGCAGAACCTCGTAGGGCGTGGCCCCCTCACCACCGGACTGCGCGAACTCCATGTCGAGCTCGATCCCGCTCACGCCCGGCTGGTCGGCCCGCCGTGCGTCGAGCATCATCCGGATCCCGGTCGCCGGGTCGATCCGGAAGACGAGCTGACTCGGCTCGGGTTGCTTGCGCGAGCGAGGGAGGAAGGGCAGACGCGGGGGCTGGCGGAAGACCAGGCGCAGCTCGGTCTGGGTCACCGGCAGGCACTTGCCGGCCCGGATGAAGAACGGCACCCCCGACCAGCGCCAGTTGTCGACCTCAAGCCGGAGCGCGGCATAGGTCTCGGTGTCTGAGCCCTTCGCCACCCCGGGGACCTTGCGGTAGCCCGCGTACTGCCCGCGGACATAGTGCTCCGGGCTCGCCTCGGCCATCGAGCGAAAGACCGCGAGCTTGGCGTCCTTGAGGCTGTTGGGGTCGCCGGCGGCGGGCGGCTCCATCGCCGCCGCCGCGAGCAGCTGCATGAGATGGTTGACGACCACGTCGCGGAGGGCGCCGACCGGGTCATAGAAGTGACCGCGGTCTCCTACCCCGAAGTCCTCGGCCATCGTGATCTGCACCGACGAGACGTGGCTGCGGTTCCAGATCGGCTCGAGCGTGGTGTTGGCGAACCGCACGTACAGGAACTCCTCTAGGCCCATCTTGCCCAGGAAGTGATCGATCCGGTAGAGCTGGGACTCGTCCAGGTGCTTGTGCAGGTCGGCGGCCAGCGCCCGGGCGGACCGCAAGTCGCGCCCGAACGGCTTCTCCACCACGACCCGCTGCCCGCCCGAGACCAGGTCGGCGCCCGCCAGCCCCGCGACCACGTTCGCGAACAGCGACGGCGGGATTTCCAGGTAGAAGACCGGCTCCTGGGCGGCCCCGATCGCCGTGGCCAGCCGCGAGTAGAGGTCTGGATCGCCAAAGTCTCCGCTCAGATAGGCCAGGCGGTTGGCAAAGCGCTTAAACACGCGCTCGTCGAGCTTTTCGCCGGTCGCCTTGATCGCCTCGCGGGCGTGCTGGCGCAGGTGCTCGACGGTCCAGTCCTCGGCCGCCACGCCGATCACGCGGCAGCCGAGCAATCGGCGACGCTCGAGCCGGTAGAGCGAGCGCAGGGTCATCTTGCGAGCCAGGTCGCCAGTGATACCGAAGACGACCAGTACGTCGGCGTGGCTGGGACGGGCGCTCATCAGGCGGGGCGGTTCCTGGCACTCATCGTCGCAGCACGCTAGCGCCCGGACCGGCTGGCCGTCCGCTTGCGCGCCCCCTGGCCACGCCGGCGCAATTTGCGGCACAGCTCGATCTGCTGGGCCGAGGCCTCGGTCTCGAGCACGACGGGGAGACGCTCGAAGCGTGGCTCGGACAGAAACGCGGCGCAGCCGCGCTCGCCGACCTCGCCCTGGCCGACCGGTGCGTGGCGGTCGCGGTTTGAACCCAGGGGGGTTCTTGAGTCGTTGAGGTGCAGCGACGCCAGCCGCGTCATCCCCACCTGGGCCTGGAACTCATCCAGCGTGCCGGTGAGCGCGGCCGCGGTGCGCACGTCGTATCCCGAGGCGAGCAAGTGGCACGAGTCCAGGCATATTCCGAGCCGCTTGGCGCCGCCCGCGGCCTCGAGCAGCGAGGCCAGCTCCGCGAACGAGCGCCCCAGCGTGCCTCCTGCCCCGGCGGTGTCCTCGAGATGAAGCGGGCAGCGATCGGTCTCGGACAGCGCCTCCGCGATCACCCGGCCGGCCCGCTTGATCGCCTCCCCCACGTGTCCCTGCTTGGCCGAGCCAGGATGCAGAACGACCCCGGTAGCCCCGATCCCGTCGCCGATCCGCAGCGATTGGATCAGCGACGCGCGGGACTTGTTCCGGATCTCCGCGTCCTCAGAGGCGCAGTTGAGCAGGTACACGGCGTGGATCAGCACGGCCTTGATCGGGCTGGGCCTCATCGCTTTCCGGAAGGCGGCGAAGTCCTCCTCGTCGTAGGCGGTCGGCCGCCACATCCGCGGCGACTGGTTGAAGATCTGGATCGCGTCGGCCCCGAGCTCGCTGCCGCGTTGGATGGCTTTGGCGAGGCCGCCCGCCGGGGATACGTGTGCGCCGATTAGCATCTTTCAGATCGTGTCCATGCGAGTCCGCTTTGCTCCGTCGCCCACCGGTGCCCTGCACATCGGCGGCGCTCGCACCGCGCTCTATAACTGGCTGCTCGCCCGGGGTCCGGGCGACGGGCCGGACGGCCGGGCGGGCACGCTGGTCCTGCGCATCGAAGATACCGACCGAGAGCGCTCAACGCCCGAGAACGTGGAGCAGATCCTCGACGCGCTGCGATGGCTGGGACTGGACTGGGACGAGGGCCCGATCTTTCAGAGCCAGCAGTCTGATCGCCATCAGGAGGCGTTGAACCGGTTGCTCGACAGCGGGCATGCGTACCACTCCAGCGCCACCGCCGACGAGGTTCGGGCCTTCAAGGACCGCGAGGGCGACGAGCGAGGCTACCGAGGCACCCCCGAGGCGGCGGGCGCGGTCCGGCTGCGGGTGCCCGATGCGGGCGTGACCGTGGTCGACGACGTGATCCGCGGTCGCACGAGCTTTCCCAACGTCAATCTCGACGACCCCGTAATCGCGCGGGCCGACGGCTCGGCGCTCTACAACTTCGCGGTCGCGATCGACGACCTCGATGCGCGCATCACCCACGTCGTGCGGGGCGAGGACCACCTTTCCAACACCCCCAAGCAGCTGCTCGTGCTCGAAGCCCTGGACGCGACCCCGCCACGCTACGCCCACCTGCCGCTCCTGCACGGTCCCGACGGACGCAAGCTCTCCAAGCGCCATGGAGCCGCCTCGGTGCAGGAGCTGCGTGACGCCGGGTACCTGCCCGAAGCGGTGCTCAACTACATCGCGCTGCTCGGCGCGGGCTTCGCCACCGACGAGGAGCACTTCACCCTCGCCGAGCTGGCGCAGCGCTTTCGTCTGGGCCGGGTGTCCAGGAATCCGGCCGTGTTCGACGAGCGCAAGTTGCGTCACGTGAATGGGCGGCACCTTCGCGAGCTCGACGTCGGCGAGCTCACCGAGCGCATGGAGCAGTTCACCGGTCGCTCCGGCCTGGGCCCGGCGGTGGAGATCTCGCGTGAGAAGATCCAGACGCTGTCTGACTTCTGGCCTTTGGTCGGGTTCGTGTTCGACGGTCCCGTGTATGACCCCAAGGCGTTGGCCAAGACGATCGGCACCGACGAGGGGCGGGCAGCGCTCGAGGAGGCCCGGGATGTGCTGGCGAGCACCGAGCCGTTCGAGCCCGAGCCGATCGAAGCGGCGCTGCGGGCCGTCGCGCACCGGCGTGAGCTCAAGGCCGGACAACTCTTTCAGCCCGTGCGCGTGGCGCTGGCCGGCCAGACCATTTCCCCGGGGATCTTCGAGACACTCGCCCTGCTCGGCCGAGAGGAGAGTCTGGCTCGGATCGACGCCGCCCTGAGCCGCGCCGCCGCATCGGTGACCGCCAGTCCCAATCAGCCCTAAACCGCGATCAGGTATCTGCCGATAGATGGGCGAATGGCTGGGGATATTCGGATCCATCGACACCGGGCGCACGCCTGCGCGGGTCAGAAAGGGCACGTGAACTGACGTGGCCAGGCTTGCGGCCGTGACCACCATGCCCACCGACTCGTATGCCGCGCGTGAGCGCCACCACAACGAAGGCCACGGCCGGCGACTGACGGCGGCCTTCGAGGCGCTCGAGGCCTATCCGGTCCTGGTCGAGTCACGCAATCGTGTCCTGCGTCTGTTCGAGGACGGCGAGCCTTCGATGGCCGACGTCGTCTCGGCGGTGGAGGCCGATGTCGCGCTGTCGGTGACCGTGGTCCGCCTCGCCAATGCGATCGAGGGCCCCACCGCGGGCCGGATCGACAGCGTCGTAGCCGGCGTTGACGCCCTCTCGCTGCGGACCGTGCACGCGATTGCCACCCGCGCGCGCACCTTTGACTTCTTCGAGCGCACCGCCGTCTGGCAGGGGATTCCCGAGCGCTTCCGGCTTCACGCCGTGGCCACCCAGCGCGCCGCGGACCGGCTGGGCCGGGAGATCAACTTCGAGGACCGCGACCGGCTGATGGTCACCTCGCTACTGCATGACGTCGGCAAGCTTGTGCTCGTCCACGCCTATCCTGGCTACCCGAGCCAGGTCCATGCTGAGGCCCGCACGCCCGAGGAACGCATCCAGCGCGAGCGCCGTGAGCTGGGCGTCGACCATGCCCTGGTCGGTGGCGTGCTCGCCCGTCGCTGGGGTCTGCCCCGCGCCGTGGCCAGCGTGATCGAGCGCCACCACGCCGACGAGGCCGGCGGCGAGGCGGCACTGATCCGGCTCGCCGACATGCTGGCCCATTACCTGCTCGGCGGGGCGGTGACGCCGGCTGAGATGCTCACCGTCGCTCGCACCGTCGGCGTCACCCCGGCCGGCCTGCGGACCGTGATGTATGAGCTCCCGCTGCCCACCTCCGGCGGGCGCCCGCGCCAGGTCGACCCGTGTCCGATGTCGGCCCGAGAGATCGACGTCCTGCGTCGCCTGGCCAAGGGCATGGTCTACAAGCAGATTGCCGCCGAGCTCGGGCTCTCCACGAGCACCGTGCGCACGCATCTGCACAACGTGTACGGCAAGCTGGGCGCGATGGACCGCGCCCAGGCGGTGCTGATGGCCACCGAGCGCGGCTGGATCTAGCCCTCGGCCGCGACCGCTCGCTCGTCGCCGCCTCTAATACGATCGGAGATCGCATGATCTCGATCACGACCAAATCGCCGTATGCCCTCAGCGCGATGATCGAGCTCTACCGTCACGGCGACGCGGGACCGGTGCCGATCGCCGAGCTGGCCCGGCGCCGCGAGATTCCGGTGCAGTTCCTCGAGCAGCTGTTCGCAACCCTGCGCCGCGCCGGCGTCCTGCGCTCCCAGCGGGGCGTCAAGGGCGGCTATAGCTTCGGCCGCCCGGCCGACGAGATCACCGTGCTCGAGTTGGTCGAGATACTCGAGGGGCCGCTCGGGCGGGACGCCGCCGGAGTGTTCTTCGAGGCCGCCCAGGCGGCCGGCGCGATCCTCTCCGAAGCGACCGTGGCCTCGATCGCCGAGCAGGAGATCGCCGCCGCCGGTCCGCCGATGTACCACATCTGAGCAGAAGCCCGACACGTCGGGCGAAACCGGCGTTTGGACAGGCAAACGTCAATGAGGCGTCAACGTCACGCAACGGCGGGTTGCCGTCGAGACCGCCTCGGGGGAAGCCCGGTCAGGTTTGGTCCGCGCGGCTGAGCATGATTCACTCGGCACGGCCGCCATGAGGGGATGGCTCCCTAGTCGCCTGCGCGAAAACGGACTGAGCTGGTTAGCCGCTCTTCAGCATGCCGCGACGTGGACCAATAAGCCGGGAGGCAGTCCGAAAGAAGTCGTTCTGAGCCTCCATCGCCTCGCTGCGATAACCGTCGAGCCTCTTCAGGAAGTCGGTATCACTACTGGCTGGCTTGTAGAACTGAAGCTCGGTCGAAATCTGGCGAAGGGCGAGATGAGCGGTCTCAAATCGCTTGTAGATCGCTCGCTCAGGCCCGAAGCGGACTGCGAGCTGACCTTCTAGCTCGATGAATTGGTCTAGCTGTGCCCGAAAGTCACGGACGGTCACGTATTGGCCCCCAAGGTCGAGTTGCACCTTGCGGCGAGCCTCATCTGCGGCCTGGATTGCCGTCACAAGTTGCTTCCCGGCGCGGTCGAGTACCTCTCTGGTCTCGACGGTCCGTTCTTCATTCGACTGCCAGCGCGGCAAGACAACGTCCTTCAGAAGCGACAGCCCGGACACAAGGGCCGTCGTCGACACGCTGATAATCAAGACGGGATCGGCCATCTCGATCAGTTTGCTCCTTGGATCGGACACAGCGACCGGCTCCGAGCCAGGCGAGCGCGCGCACCGGCTCGGGAGCGTTGTCGGCGCGCTCTGGCGATCAGCGCGTCGACTTGGACGGTCTCGGAGACCTTGACCAGACGCCACCCTCTCGGTGGGGCTTGGCGGCTGCGTTGGCCACGTGCTGGTCAAGCTCGGTGAGCCCGGGATGGCGTAGGCACCCTTCGGTCACGAGTCGGTGCAGGTTCTCTGAGCACCGAGTCATGCGAGTGAGGTTGTCCGGATCGTCGTGGAACTTGAGCGGTGATCCTCATGGGTTGATGGTCACACGGTAACGGGCTGGGCGAGCTCCTCGCGGTCGATGTTCTTGGCAGCGACGAGCAGGTGTTGACGCTCGATCGCGATGACGAGCTTGGCGAGGTTGCGGTAGCCGATGATCCGTCGGAACTGTTGCTTGGCGACGAGCATGCCGGCGGCGGTCCAGCGCTTGCGCATGTCGCCGTCCTGCCAGCGTTTCACGTTGCGCTGGGTGTAGCGGACGATCTCGATCATCGACTCGCACGGGTTCGTCGAGCCGAGCGTCTTGGCGAGCTGGCCGGTGATCCCGAGCCGCATCAGGGTCAGCGTCTCGGGCATGCCTTCCCGCAGCGAGGCGGCCGCGTCGGGCCAGGTGCGCTGCAGCTCTGAAGCGAGCAGCTCGAGCCGCTGCTCGGCGAGCGACGGTTCGGTCAGCGACCACGCGCCGCGGATCCTCGCCAGGACCTGCGGCCGGTCGCGTTCGGGCAGCAGATCGCAGACGTTGCGCTCCTTGTCGATGCCCCCCGCCGTCAACGCGCCGCCTGGACCGCAGTTGCTCTTGCGGGAATTGCGGCTTCTGGTCCGGCGACCGCTGGATGGACCCGTTCGTCGATCGGCTCGAGCTTGTCAGAGCGGTCGCGGCGGTGGTGGTCCTATCCGAGGTTGCGCGCGATCGCCATCAGCCAGGTGCTCTCCGACGCGCGTCGCGGATCGAAGCGCCCCCAGGCCCTCAGCGCCCGCTCGAAAGTCGCCTGCGTCAGGTCCTCCGCGAGCTGGCGGTCCCGGACTCGGTAGGCGACAAACCCATAGATTCGCCAGACGTGATCGCGGTAGACGTGGGCGAAGTCGCTTTGCCTGTGCTCCACGGGCTCGTGTCTGCGCCCCGGTGGTGCAGAAGCGGTCAAGGCTACCCGTCTTGGGCCCTCGCTCGAAGGTACCCGGCCACTACGGGAAAGCCGTCCCGTGGGCCTTCTGTCTCCCCGAATTCGGCCTGCACTTCGAACCCTGCCGTCTCGACAAGCCATCGGAACGCGAGGCGGCCTGGCACGAACCACCACGTCGGGTCGCCGGCATGGCGATCGGGGACGAAGCGGAGGAACTCCGAATGCTCGGGATCGCCCAGCATCATCGAGCGGATCAGCAAGGTGCCATCGCGCGCGGTCATGCGGCGCAGGGTGCGCAGCAGCGTCACCGGCTCGAGCACGCGATGCAGAAGCGCGTTGCAATGAACGACCTCAAACGTTCCGTCCCGATCCGGGTCCAGCTCTTCCCAGCCGGCCCGTCGGAACTCGACGCTCGACTCCTGGCCTTCGGACTCGCGGTGCTCAGCCTGCTCCGAGCCCTCCGATGGCTCACACGCGAGCACGTACTGCGCACCTCGCGCAGCGAACGCGAGCGCGTCCTCGTCAGCGCCGCACCCAATGGCCAGGACTCTGCGGCCGCCAAGCTCCAGGTCCGCGTGCGTGTCGAGCGCGCTCCAGCGCAGGTCGTCGCGATCGCGCGCTCGGGAACGCGTTCCGTTCGTGGCGATGTCCTCGTCCGCGAGCCGACCGATCGCTTCCCGCAACGCCTTGAGGCTCTCTTGAACCGATTCGGTCACGGCTCACCCAACGACCTGGCCGAACCTCGATGCCCACGGCACGGCCAGCCGGTCGAGCCCCAGCGTACCCGTCACGGGTGCGCTGGCAACGAGATGCCCTAGCAGGGCGCAGTGCGCGTATCCCAGACTGCGAGGCTCGGCCTCGAGGGTGGATAGGAGCTGATCGCCGGTCACCGGATGGGACCCAGCGTACAGCGGGATCGTCCGACTCGTCGCGGAGCGCAGCAGGTAACCGGCGGGATCAGACGGCGGCGTCATGCCCATTGAAGGCCTCGACGCCAGGATCCGCACGGAGTCGTAGGCGCGACGCGTGGTGGCGCGAACCTTGGGTCCAGCCGAGCTGAATCCGCTCCAGGTGAGCGGAGCACCGGTCCAGCGCATCGCCGTGCCGACTGAGGGACGACCATTCAGGCAAGCCCAGCCGGCCGTAGATACGCGACCGTTCTCGTCGATCCAGATCGGCTCGCACTCGCCGATCGGCTCTGCAAACAGTGATCCCAGCTCACCTTCGAGTTGACCGTTAGGCAGATCGCCGGCGCCGTAGCGGTGGCGTCTAGCGTCCAGATCGATCGAGCGCACGAGTCCGATCAGTCCATACGGAACGTCGACGTGGGGGAGTCGCCGCGGATGAATTGGGTAGGGCTCGATGTAGCCGATGCTCCTCACGTCTTCGACCCCGGCAACCAGCGGGTCCTCGGGGCCGGCGGTCAGCACCGGCTGACCGGTGGCGCGATGGCGTCCGATCTGCAGCCAATCGAACATCGCGAGCGGCGCCTGCTCGACGAAGCCCAGGAGCCCCGCGGCGTCGAGTTCCTCGTGCTCGCCGAGCACGAACGATGACTGGTTGTCGTGCCCGCAGATTGCCAGCGAGATCGTCCCGGGCAGCGGCAGCCCGCGCACGCAGCCTAGATCGCGGTCAAGCGTGTAGTCGGGTGGAGAAGCCCGGCCGTTGCTGAACACGTAGTGGCCGGTGGCATGGTGCACGTGGCGGCACAGAAGGCGCGATTGCGGTGGCGTCCACACGCGCGGCCAACGGATCCTATTTGCGATCCCGGCCGGCAGGTCCGGGAGCTGGGGAGGGGCTTCGGCTTGGAGGCGAGCGTCTCTTGCCCGATGATGTCGCGGTGCCCCGACGGCGGTCGCTGGGCCCTCCCCTCGACTTGCGAGTGCCCGTCGATCGCGACGGGGAAGATGGCGCCACTGCACGGTTGCATGGGCGGAGAGCCAGCGCGCCAGCGTCTCAAGTGGCCGCTGACCGTCGAGCTCGAGGGATGCGGGAGGAGCGCTGGGTCTGAGCGCCTCCCAGCACAGCGTCCCGAGCTGAGCTTGCTCGACATGCTCGCTGCTCAGAAGCCGGAACGACGCAAGGGCGGGGTCGCCTTCCGCGAAAGCGATCGCGTCGATGTACGGGTTGACTCGCAGGACCCTCAGTGTTTTCTCGATCAGCGTGGGGTCCGCGAGCAGCGCAGCGGCCGAACCGTAGGTAGCGAGGACGTAGCGTCCGCGGGCGATCTCGAGCCCCTGCGCCATGGCCTGAGCACGGGAGGCAGTCAGCGTGCTGGGAACCCGTCTTAGACGGCCGCCCAGCGCGGTTGGCCATACGTCGCGTGCCGTGCAGATCACGACCTCGAAGTCTTCGCATGTCTGACGCCGGGCGGCCGCAACCAGGTGTTCGAGCGCGTCGGCGGCGCGCTCAGCAAGCGGATCGAGTGCGATTACCGACACCGCCGGGTTCCACGTCCCCTTCAGCCGAGCTCGCGCGCGCACGTCGAACAAAGTGGGATGTCGGGCCGCGACAACCTCGGCGAACGGGACGCTCCCGGCCTCGACAAAGTCCGAGCGCGTGAAACCGTGCTTGCGATACAGCGTCGTCTTGGCGCGCGCAGGTTCACCGTAGATTCCGTGCTCGGCCAGGGTCAGAACGAAGTCCCAGTCCTCGTATGGTGCGCGACGGAAGCCGAAGACCACGTCCTCGGAATAGCGAAAACCGCGGTCGAAAACCTCACGGTCGATGAGCGATCCGGTGTCGCAGTAATTCGCGTTGAGCAGGGCGTCGAGGTTGTATGAGGGCGGCTCGAAGTACTCCTTGCGGTTTCCGAAGAATTGGTAGTTCGGATAGATGAACCCTACGTTCTCGCCCGCGCTGCGGAGCTGCTCGACGAGTGCGGCAACGGCGCCTGGGAGGAGCAGGTTGTCGGCGTCGACGGGGAGCACGTAGCGTCCTGAGGCTCGCTCGATCGCGGCATTGCGCGCAGCGCTTGGGCCCCGATTGGTGGGTATACGCAGGACGGTGACCGACGCGTCATCTTGAAGCCTCGCCAGTGCCTCCGGCGTTTCCGGATCGGTCGAACCGTTGTCCACCACGATCGTCTCGATCAGAGAGTATGTCTGATCCGCGATCGACTGAAGGCAGTCCCGCAGGTAGTGGCCGTGGTTGAAGGACGGAACGATCACCGACACCAGCGGAGACTCCCGCGGTCGGCGGCTGCGGAGCGCAGCGGCGCCCCGCGGCTCCTCGGAGCCGCGTCGCGATCGGGACTGCGCGGCGACCTCAGGCTGAGGCACCGCCCCCAGAAGCTCATCGTAAAGGGAGCCGTGCTCCGCCGCCATCCGCTCCAGCGAGAACTCGGCCAGGACGCGGATCCGAGCCGCAGCCCCGATCGCCTCACGGCGCGCTGCGTCGCTGGCAAGCATCGACAAGGCCGCAACGTAACTGTCTGGTTCCTCGCGTGGGGAGACCAACACCCCAGTGTTCGGCGTGACCAGTTCGCTGAGGCCCGGCAGGTCGGGCGCGACGACAGGAGTCGACATGGCCATTGCCTCGTAAAGCACGTATGGCAAACCCTCGAACGCACTGGTCAGCAGCACAACGTCGCACGCGGCATACCACGGCGCGATGTCTACGCACGCGGGGCGAACGGTCACGTCCTGCTCGAGCCCGAGCGCGCGGATACGTTCCTGAACGGCGGGCGTCAGCTCTCCGTCCCCGAGGACGTGGAGCCGAAACCTCAGCCCGCTGGCTCGGAGCCTGGCCGCGACCTCGACCATCAGGAATGGATCCTTCTGCGCCGTCAGCCGCGCCGGGGCGAGGATGTGGAAGCGGTCGGAGTCGAGGTCCTCGATCGGCCTGACGCGCTCCGGCGAGAACTCGTGCCGGGCGTCGACCCCGGTGTAGATCAACCTGCGCTTGGACCGCGGAACCTCGTAGTCATCGAGCTTGTCGCTCAGCACCTGGGTCGAGACGGAGAAGGCATCCACCAGGTTGCCGTACCGGGTCGTCACATAGCGGACGTAGCCAGATCGGTCGAGCTCCTCGACGTGCAGTTGGACGACGACTCGCGGTGGCACGGGCAGCGCGGTGATATCGGGGAGCAGCTCGAAACCGAGCCGCGAGTTCATGATGTGCAGGACCTTGATCCCGCGCGTGTGAATGAACGTGACGATGAAGCGGGCAAACTCCTCACCGTGCATCAGATCGAGGAGGTTCCAGGCCTCGTCCGCGTACGGGACCACGTCGACGAGCCGGCGATTGGGATTCGGCTGGGTGGTGATCAGGCTGGGCCGGTAGCGGTCTCGATCGAGGAACCGGAACCAGTCGAGCGTTCCCTTGTCCGAGCCGCCGACATCGACCCACGGGGCAAGGTAAAGGACGGGTACGCGGTCGTCGGTGGGTAACATCGCGGCGCGACTACTGGGCGCGGCATGCCCTCACGGTCCAGCCTAACGGCAGGATGCTGTTTACGTCGAGCGGCGCCAGCGCCGCGAAACGATCGGCGAGCTGCTCCAGCAGCTCCGCCGCCGCGTCCCGTTCGGCGTCGTGCTGGTCGGGGGCTCGGCCCATCGCCGAGCCGACGTTTCGCATCAGCTGCGCGATTGTCGTAAAGCAGTCGTTGCGAGGCTCGATTGCGACCCCGCCGAAACCGGCAGCGACCAGCAGCCGCTCCAGGGAGGAGGGCGTGAAGCGCCAGAAGTCAAACGGAAGCTCGTGCAGCTCCCAGACGAACGGAACGGTCACGAATACGCCGCCGCCGGGCCGAAGGACCCGAGCCACCTCGCTCAACACCGCAGCGGGATCGGGCACGTGCTCCAGCACCTGTGTGAGCAGGACGGCATCGACCGAGGCGTCGTCGAGTGGCAGCGCGTTGGCCGGGGCCACGATGTCGGCCTCGGCGGCCCACTCGTGTCCCGATCCCGTCCAGTCGCTGGTCAGGTACTCGCAGCGGTCGAACAGCTCCCGGTAAGGGGCATCGCCGGCGCCGACATCGAGGACGGTCGCGCCTGGCGGCAGGGAATCGGCCACCTCGCGAACGAACGCGAGGATCGGTCTCCGCTCATACGGCATCTCCTCCACGAATGACCACAGTTCCTCGGAGATCCCCCAGCGGTCCAGATTGGTCGGATACGGCACCACGGTGCGAGGATACGGCTCGGCTCGATCATCCGTCTCGACGCCGTCACCCTGTATCGAACAGATGCGTTCGCCGCGGCGGGATCGGCGTCGAGTCGTAGGCCAGGCTCGTAGCCCCGTGCACGACGCGGGCGCGATAGCGCCCATTGCCGCGCGCCAAGGATTGGACGTAGAAGACGCCATCCGAGCTGGTGAGCGTTTTGGCGATCACATTCCAGCGATGCCCAGCGGCGCGCTCCACCATTACGCTGACGCGCCCTGAGACGGGGGCGCGTCCCCACACGAAGCCGCGGTCACCGCTGACCGAGGCCGCTCCAATCCGACGAGCAGTGGCTGGCGGCTCTGACTCCCGGGGCGGTGGACGCGGTCGGCTATCACCCGTATGTGTTCAACGTCAGCGACTGGCTGATGCAGCCCGACACGGCCGCGCTGCGCACGTGGATGGATGCCAATGCCCAGCCTCCTTCGAAGGTGGAATGTACAGGCCCCGGATATCCCGATAAGTAACGCCACAGGGAGGTCGTCCCTCCTTTCCTGAGCGCCGATACAAATGAAATCAAGCGAGTCGCCCATCGCGCCGGGCCCAAGGCCTCCGTCGGTCGACGCCGGGAGCGTACAAGCCGGACGGAGGAAAGCTTAATCTACGTGTGCCCGCGAGAGCTCACCAGCCCAGGGTTCCGGGTGCTCCCTTGAACGGCCCGACCAGATCAGCCGTGATCCAGCCGCCATAGAAATCGCCGTCCTGGCCCGTCACGCGCTCCTCCCCCAGCCACGCCTCATCGACGCGGCCGGGATAGAACGCGAAGTGATCGCGCAGCCGCGCATATCCCCTCGAGGGCTTCGGATACGTCCATGCGACGGCCTCGAATCGCCAGCCGCCGACGACCGCGTCGACGTAACCCGCGCGGCCCTTGAACTCGCACCAGGTCGGATTTGCATCACTTGCGCTGAGGAACTCCTGCCGCACATCCCCGGGCGGCACGTAGACCGTCGGCGGATGGCTGGTTTCGTGCACGCGCAGCGCGTGGATCGAGTCGGGCAGCAGCTCGCCGCCCAGCTCCACCCGAACGCGCCGCTCGCAGGCCACGACGGCCGGGGGCTGCGGGTAGTCCCAAACGCGCTCCACGACAATATGTTCGCACGCATATATGGGCAGATACGTCGACTTTCACGCGCACGTCTTGCCGGGCATCGACGACGGCCCCTGGGTCGACGACGCGCGCGCGATGCTGCGCGCCGCCGCCGGCTCCGGGATCGCGACGATCGTCTGCACCCCCCACTTGCGCTCGGACTTTCCCGACGTCAAGGTCCACGAGCTCGCCGACCACTGCGCAGCGCTGCGGGCCCGCCTGACCACGGAGGCGATCGACGTCGAGCTCGTGTGGTGCCGAGGTGGCGCTGGGCTGGGCGATCGCCGCCAGCGACGAGGAGCTACGGCTCGCAAGCTATGGACAGCGCGGCACCGATCTGCTGATCGAGACGCCGCACACGACCACCGTCGGCCTCGACACGCTGCTGTACGAGCTGCGCGTGCGCGGCTTCCGGATCACGCTCGCCCAGCCCGAGCGAAGCCGGGACTTCCAGCGCGATCCGTCGCGGGTGACCGACCTGGTGCAGCGTGGGATCCTGCTCCAGGTCAACGCCGAGACCTTGCTGGGTCACCGACGCCGGTCGGCGACGTGCCGGCTCGGCGTCAAGCTGTGCGCGGAAGGACTGGTCCACGCGCTCGCCTCCGACGGGCACCGCGGTCCGGTCACCTGGCGACCGGTGACACGGCTGCCCGAGGGCGTCCAGGCGGCGGCCGCGCTGATCGGCCCAGACCGCGCGCAATGGTTGGCCGCCGCTGCGCCAGCCGCGATCATCAACGGCACAGAGCTACCCGAGGCTCCCCCGATCGGCGCCCAGCGCCGCAAGGGTCATCTCCCGGGCCGGCCATGTGGATACGGTCGGCCTGAGCGACCAATCGGCCGGGACTACCGGGCCGCGATCTCGTCAGACGGCGGCGCGGTCGGCTCGAGCACCGCGGTCTCCCCCGTCACCTCTAGCGTAGGACGGGGCCCGGAGACTGCCACCCAACGACGCCGGGATCTCGTTCGGGGAGGCGGCCGTCGCAGCCGCGCGGGAGACCTAGCGCCAGAGCGCTCAGGTCGTCCGTGCTGGCCTCGCAGTGGCCCTCTCGACCCACGTGATCAGCTGTCGCCAAGCGGCTTGTCGTAAACCGCGATTGCGTAGTAACTCCAGTGACGAGAGTTCACTCGCACGAGGCGTCGAGCCAGCGGGCCGTTCCAACGTTTGCCAAGTTCGCCGAGGCCCCGAGCGACCGCCCTATGCCCCAATGAAGGCTTCTCGCAGCGCCAGAACGCGCCCGGTTGGAATCCTGCGATGTACGACCGAAATCGTACCTCGAGCCCGAGCAGATCCTCGAACTGGTCCCACCGCCGTATGTCCATCACGTCGAGGTTGTGCCATTCGAGCATCGAGGGCGAGAGCTGCCGTAGTACAGCACCATTGACACCAAGAAAATTCGGGCAACCGATGATCAGCCTCCCGCCCGGCTTGATGTACGACAGGTGGGCTCGGACCACCGACGTCGTGTCGCCGAAATGCTCAATCAGGCCCAACGAGATCGCGACATCGAACTGAGGAACAGGTGGCTCGGTCGAGAAGAGATCCCGTTGCACGACCTTGCCGGGCACACCAAGCAGCTCGAAGTTCCGGCGACTGAGCTCGACGCCCACCGGCGAGTTGTCAAGGACGGTGATCTGATGGCCGAACCTCCGCCAAAGATGCACCAAGTAGCCGCCGGAGGCGCCTCCGATCTCAAGTACGGACCGACGCGAACCCGGTCCGACGAACCGGTCGAGCACGTCCAAGATCGCGGTCGTGCTCGACTGCCTTCCATACTTGATCTCGATCGGCAGATCACCGAGACCCTGCCAGTAGCCGTCCCAATGCTCCGGATCTGTCAGTGCCGTTGGCTCCAGCTACGAGGTCGTCGGCCACGCAGTTCAGCGTGAAGACCCACTGAGCGACGCGGTCGTGAGCGGGGAAGAGCTCTCCGATCGTCACGTCGTAGTCGGGAGGTCGGGCGGCGCTGATCGGCCGACTCTAGCCTGCGTGCCGACCGACGCCGAAGCGAGAAATCGTCGACCGTGGAGCTGTTGGATGGACGCGCACTATCCCGACATCGTGGGTCGCGTAGGTGCTGACCGGTGTACCACTAGTCGCGCGCACAGGGACATGGTGCTCGCGGCCTTGACCACCGGCTTCCGGCGGGGCGAGCTGTTGGGGCTACGCTGGGAGGACATCGGCTGGTCCGAACGGCGCATTGATCTTCGTGGTCAGTTGCAAAGCGGCGAATACGTCGGCCGCAAGAACGCCAGCGAGCGCGAGGTGGTGCTCTATTCGGGACTCGCCATCGCACTCGGCCGCCGCCGTCAAGCCGGGGGCTACGTGTTCCTCGACCTGGAGGGCCAGCCCTGGACCAACGAGGGACCGGCGAGGGTGTTCTTGGACGAGGCCCACCGGGCTGCGGGACTGCGGCGTCCCGGCCAGATGTGGCACGTGCTTCGGCACACGTGGGCGAGCGTGCTCGCCGCCGGTGGCATCCGCCGCGAGGTCGTGGAGCAGTTGATGGGACATTCGCGCAAGGGCACGACCTCGATCTACACCCACCTGTTCAAGAATGCGTTCGACGGCGTGGAGGAGGCGCTCGACACGGTGTTCGGCGTCACCGAGTCGTCAATCGGCCGCTCGGTCACCACCGAGCACGATCAGGCATCATCAGCCGTGTGATGTGGTGGCCACCGTAGACGGACGCCGGGGTCGAGCGCACACGTTGGTGCTCCTGGTTTTCGGTGGTGACCATCGTCCTCACGTACCACATCTAGGGAGTCTCTAGAACCTCACCGGAAGCGCTTGGTGTGCAGCACGTCGGTCCGCGTCGTTTTACTAGAGAGCTGCAGTTGCGCCGGTTCGGTCAATTGCGCGAGAGCAGTTGTGAGCGATCGCGGCGCCGTTCGGGACCGTCATATGGGCCCTGACGCCTTCGGCTATCTACCAGAAGTACCGGTCCTTTGCGGTTCCCCACGAACCGCAGTACGTAGGCCCTGCGATGTTCGCTGTGGCGCCATATCGGGCGCGTCAAAGCCAAGGCTGGGCGTGACACGTAGCGCCTGGGTCGCGGATCCGTCCGCATCGACCAAGCATAGGCGATTCACACCCAGTCGCCGTGTGTTCTTGTCAGGAACGCAAGGCACGACCGCACCCTCTCGCGCCAGGCGTGCCCTTATCAGACCGGATTCAACCGGACGCCATCGGTCGAGCTAGCCGCTGGCCAAGGGCTTGACGAGCGCTGTACGGGAGGGCCGGCGTATGCGAGCGGCCCTCCCGTTTCAGCCGTGGAAGGCTCGCTTGCCTAAGGGACCGTCGGGAACTTGCCCGCGGTCTCCATCGCCTCGCGCTGCGCACTTTCGGCCTTCTCGTGGGCGGCGTTCTCGTTGGAGTGGAACACGCCGCCCGATGGCCGGTCGCCGCTCGGTGGCGGCCCCTGGTCCGGAGCGGTACGGGGGGCTGCGGTGGTAGCGGTTGTGGTGGTGGTAGCGGCGTTACTGGCCGCCGCACTCAGGATGGTGGCGCCGGCGGCGCCGCCGGCCATCGAGCCCACGACCACCGCAGCAAGTACTCCTCGTCGCATCGGATTCATCGGCATCAGCTCCTTGGCTGGTTGACCTTGACGCTGACCAGCATCGGAGGCGCGGATGTGAGGCCGTGATGAATCCCGTCGGTTTTCTATAAGACACCTGGGTTCCTTCGGATCGCCGTCGGGCTAGGGTTCTGCAGGTGTCTGCTGTCCCGAGCAACGTCGCTGACTTGGTCGGCCGCACGCCGATGGTCAGACTCAAGCGCCTGACCGGCGACCTCGATGTCGACCTGTTCGCCAAGCTCGAGGCGTTCAACCCCGGCGGCAGTGTCAAGGACCGGATCGGGGTGGCGATGATCGATGCGGCCGAGCGCGAGGGACGGATCGAGCCCGGGCGCACGACGATCGTCGAGGCGACCAGCGGTAATACCGGCATCGCGCTGGCTTTCGTCTGCGCGGCCAAGGGCTACGAGCTGATCCTCACCCTGCCCCAGGGCATGAGCCGGGAGCGCGAGAGCCTGCTGCGCCTGTACGGAGCCCAGGTCCAGGTCACCGAGTCGATGGGGGGGATGACCGAGGCGGTCGATGCCGCCCGCGCCCTGGCCGCGCGCGAGGACGTGTTCCTCCCCGACCAGTTCTCCAATCCGGCCAACCCCGAGATTCATCGGCGCACCACCGGCCCCGAGCTGTGGGAGGCACTCGACGGCCGGATTGACGTGTTCGTGGCCGGCGTCGGCACCGGCGGCACGGTGACCGGCGTGGGGGAGATGCTCAAGGAGCGAAACCCCGGCTGCCAGGTGGTCGCCGTCGAGCCCCGCAGTTCCCCGGTGCTCTCCGGAGGCGCCCCCGGCCCGCACAAGATCCAGGGCATCGGGGCCGGCTTCGTGCCCGCCGTGCTCAACCGGGAGCTCCTGGACGAGATCATCACCGTCGAGGACGAAGACGCGATTGAGATGGCTCGCACCCTGGCCCGCCGCGAAGGCGTGCTGGCCGGGATGTCGTGCGGGGCGGCGGTCTGGGCCGCCCTCCAGGTCGCGGCGCGGCCCGAGTCACGCGGGCTGCGGATCGCCACGATCCTGCCTGACTCCGGCGAGCGGTACGTCTCGACCCCGTTCTTCGCCCCCTGAGTCGGGCCAAGCGCCCCGCTACGCTTGCAGCGATGCTCGGGCTCGGCCTGATCGGGCGCGCGACCGCGGAGGTCCAGCGTGATGTGACCGCGGCCCGGAGCCGCGATCCCGCCGCGCGCGGGGTCAGCGCCCTGGAGGTTCTCGCCATCTGGCCGGGCGTGCACGCGCTCCTGGCTCACCGCTTCGCCCACGCCCTGCACGAGGCTGGGATCCCGTTCCTGCCCCGCGTTATCGCCGCCCTGGCCCGTGCGCTGACCGGGATCGAGATCCACCCCGCGGCGCAGATCGGTCAGGGCTTCTTCGTCGATCACGGCATGGGGGTGGTGATCGGTGAGACGGCCGAGATCGGCACCGACGTCACCCTCTATCAGGGGGTGACCCTCGGGGGAACGGGGTTCGCGACTGGAAAACGTCATCCGACCGTGCAGGACAATGTCACGATCGGCTCGGGCGCCAAGCTGCTCGGACCGATCACGGTTGGCCATGGAGCCCGGATCGGGGCCAATAGCGTCGTCATCCACGACGTGCCGCCCAACTCGACCGTGGTCGGCAACCCGGGCCACCCGGTCCGGATCGAAGGCCGTCGTCCCGAGGGCCCCGACGCGGACTGGATCCACCTCCCCGATCCCGTCGCGGAGGCGATCAAGGAGCTCTCGAGCCGGATCGCCGCCCTGGAGAGCACCGAGGCCGGAGCACCGGCGGAGGTGCGTGCACTGCGGCGGGCGGCCGGAAGCGGCGAACCCGAGGGCAGGTCCAACCCGCGCTTCGGGCCCAACCCCGCCGGGGGCTAGCCGCGGGGACTGCCGGCCGGTTCGGCGGCGTTCAGGTGCTCCCGGGCGGCGGCCGCGACCTCGTCGGCCTGGGCCTGGTCGAGCACCGGACTGATCGGCAGCGCGAGATGGGTCTGGGCCGCGCGCTCGGTGCCCGGGAGCTCATAAGACGGCGCGTACTCGCGCATCCCCGGCTGCTCGTGGGTCGGGACCCGGTAGTAGAGCCGGGCACCGATGTCGCGGGCGTTGAACGCTGCGGTCAGCGATACGGGATCGGGCGTGCGCACCACATAAAGATGCCAGGCCGGATCAGCGCCGTCGGTGACCTCGGGGAGGCCCACGAGCTCGCCCAGACCGGCCTGCGCGTAGTGGGCCGCGGCGGCCCGACGGCCGTCTGACCAGCGCTCGAGGTGCGGGAGCTGGACGCGCAGGATCGCGGCCTGGAGGGCGTCCAGGCGTGAGTTGTAGCCGACATCGTCGAAGGTCTGCTTGTCCCGGGAGCCGTGAAAGCGCAGGCTCCGCACCCGCGCAGCCAATTCGGTGTCCGACGTCGTCACCGCGCCGCCGTCGCCGAAGGCGCCCAGGTTCTTGGACGGATAGAAGCTGAACGTGGCGATCGTGCCCAGCGCGCCGGGACGCCCGGCGGTGCTGCGCGAGCCCAGGGCCTGGGCGGCATCCTCGAGCACCGGGACGCCCAGAGCCTCGATCTCAGCGATCGGGGCCACGTTGCCGAACAGGTGTACGGCGATCACCGCCTTGGTCCGCGGCGTCAGCGCGGCCTTGACGGTCTCCGGGGTGACGCAGAAGGTGTCGGGGTCGACGTCGCAGAACACCGGGCGCGCCCCGGTCGCCGGGATCGCCTCGGCACTGGCGTAGAAGGTGAACGAGGGGACCACCACTTCATCCCCGGGTCCGACGCCCAACGCTCGCAACGCGATCGTGATCGCGTCGGTGCCGTTGCCGACCCCGATCGCCTCGCGGCAGCCGACGTAGTCGGCCAGCTCGCGCTCGAAGCCTTCGACCTCGGGACCGAGGATGAAGCCGCCGGAATCGACCACGCGGGCGATAGCGTCGCGCAGCTCGTCGCGCAGCGGGGTGAGCGCACTCGCCGTATCGAACAGGGGGACGGCCATACGTTCGAGCGTAGCCGTGGGGGCGGCGGTTAGAGCTCTGAGTCGGAGCGGGAGCCGAGCGGCCCGCGCTCGGTGCGCACGTATCCGCTCGTGGTGTGCGCCTCCGGATCGGGCAGGTTGCGGCGCGCGCGCACGAGGTACAACGGTCGCCCCTTGACCTCGTCGTAGATGCGCCCGACGTACTCGCCGATGATGCCGATCGCGATCAGCTCGATCCCGCCCAGCAGGAGCACGACGATGGTCAGGGCGCTGAAGCCCGGCAGGTAGGACCCGAGCAGGCGCAGGATGATCACGACCGGGATGGCGATGAAGGCCATCGTCGAGATCAGAAAGCCCAGCAACGTGGCCAGCTGCAGCGGCCGGTGCGAGAACGACGAGATCGCGTCCAGCGAGAAGCGCAGCATCTTGGAGAGCGTGTACTTGGTCTCGCCGGCATAGCGCGAGTCGCGCTCATAGGGGACCGCGGCCTGGGTGTAGCCGACCCACACGGTCATTCCGCGCAGGAAGCGATTGCGTTCGCGCATCGAGAGCAGGGCGTCGAGCGCGCGCCGGTCGAGGAGGCGGAAGTCGCCGGAGTTGTGCTGGAGCTCGACCTGGGCGAGCTTGTCGAACAGGCTGTAGAACCAGCGCGCCGTCGTGAGCTTGAACCTCGACTCACCGCTGCGGTGCTCACGGACGGCGTAGACGACGTCACAGCCCACCCGCCAGTGCTCGAGCATGGTCGGGATCAGCTCTGGCGGGTCCTGGAGGTCGGCGTCGAGCATCACCACGGCGTCGCCCTGGGCATGGTCCAGCCCCGCGGTCAGCGCCGTCTGGTGACCGAAGTTGCGCGACAGGTGGACGACCCGCACCCGCGGATCGCTGGCGGCCAGGCTCTCGAGCATGAGCGGCGAGCCATCGCTGGAGCCGTCATCGACGAGGACGAGCTCGAAGGGCAGTCCGTCGAGCGCGGCGCAGACCCGGGAGTGGAACTCGCCGACCGTGCCTTCCTCGTTGTAGACCGGGGCGACGACGCTCACCAACCCGGGCGATCGGGGGCCGGAGAGGGTGATGTCCCGATCGCCGATCATCGCCTCATCCTCCGACCACGCGCCCTCAGTACCCGATCATCGCGGCCGCGTGGGGGATGTAGCCCGGCAGCTGAACCAGCTGGACGAGGCAGGTCAGACCCAGGGTTGCCCGCAGCAGCCGTCGGTCGGAGGACAGCGCGGTCAGCGGCAGCAGCCAGGACACGTACCAGGGCAGCAGCGAGTTAGCCGAGATCAGCAGGGCGCAGGTCGCCCACCCGGCGCCGTCGATCCAGTCCATCTGCCCGTGCCACACCTTGCGCAGCAGCCGCACGGTCACGACGATGAAGACCGCGGTGAACAGGAAACCGATGACGTGACCGACGGCCGGTGCGCCGAGCGTGATGATCAGACCGGGAACGCTGTGCCAGTCGCCGGAGGCCTGGCTGCGCTCGACGGTCGGGAACATGTTGACGATCCCGGCGCCGAACACCACCAGCCCGAGGGTCGCAATCGCAGCGAGGGAGACCCCGGAGGCGAGCAGCAGCTTCATCCGGCGCGTGCGGTCGCGCAGCGGCCCGCCGGCCGCAAGGGCAAAGGGGAGCACGAGCCCGGCGGTGAGCTTGATCCCGACGGCGAGCATGGTCAGCCCGCCGGTTAGCCGCTCGCGTCCGAGCAGACTCGCGTAGACGGCGCCCACGAGCGGTACCAGCATGAGCAGGTCGTTGTGGCCGCCGCCGATCCCGTAGAGGACGAGGAGCGGGTTGAGTCCGACGAGCGCCACCGCCTTGACCGGATCGACTCCGCGCAGCCGCGCGATGTTCCAGACCATGGCGACGATAGCCAGGGCGGAGATCACGGCCACGAACTTGTAGGCCAGGACCCCGGCGGCGATCGAGAGCGGCGCCAGCGCGTAGCTCAGGGTGGTGAAGACGGGGCCGTAGACGCTCGGGTAGTAGGACCATTTGGCGCCGATGTACTGAAACAGCGGATCCAGGAAGATCCCGTGGGGACCGTTGAGGTACGGGTTGACGCCGTACACGGCGCCCTCGCGCGCGTACGCCTGGTAACTGAACATGTCCGTCGAGATCAACGGCGGCGCGAGCAGGATGACCGCGTACAGGGCGGCGATGGCCGTCAGCACCGTCCCCGCCGAGAGCTGGCGCGAGTAGGAGACGACGAGCAGGTAGCAGACCAGATTCAGCAGCAGCACGGCCATGACCCCGCCGGCGTGCAGATTGATACCCAGCCCGGCGAACGCCCCGGCCAGGTTGGCGGGCACGGGTCGGATCGACTCGGGGAGCAGCGGCGCGGTGTTCGCCGCGGCGATCGCGATCAGCGCGCCACAGACCAGCAGCCCGGCGAGGCCGAGCGCCCCGCGACGGGTATCGCGCAGCGCTTCGCGGGTTCTGAGGCCAGTGGCTCTGCCTAGCTCAAGGCTGGCGCTGTTGGGGGTAGCGCCCAGTGGGCCGCGAACACTCATTGATTAGAGGATGCCCGCATCGGAGCCGACTGCCGTTTGGGCAATGTTGCGATCACGTTAGACACGTCGATTGCTCTTATGTGGACCTGACACCCGCGCCCGATCGAGCCAAGGCGGTCCGGGCGCTGCGCTTGAGAGTCGGGACGCTGAGCATGGCCTCCAAGGCGATCCGCGAGGACATCTTGCTCTTTCCGGCCACGCGGTCGCTGAAAACAATTGGCACCTCGTGCACGCTGAAGCCGGCCAAGATGGCCCGGTAGGTGACCTCGATCTGAAAAACGTAGCCCTCGGCCCGGATGCTTGACAGGTCGATCGCCTCGAGCACCTCGCGGCGGATGCACTTGAAGCCGCCGGTCAGATCGCGGACGTCCACACCCAGAACCAAGCGAGCGTAGATTCCTCCGCCGCGGCTGACCAGCCTCCGGACCAGCCCCCAGTCCCGCACGCCGCCGCCAGCCACGTAGCGCGAGCCGAGCACGAGGTCGGCCCGGTCAGCGGCGGCGATCAACGCCGGCAGATAGCGGGGGTCATGGGAAAAGTCCGCGTCCATCTCGATCACCCGATCGGCGCCATTGCCCAGCGCGTGCCCGAACCCGGCCAGGTAGGCCTGGCCGAGGCCGCCCTTGCCGGTCCGGTGCAGAACCTCGAGGACGGAGATCTCGTCAGCGAGCCGATCGGCGATGCCCCCGGTTCCGTCCGGCGAGTTGTCGTCGACGATCAGGATCCGGTGCCGATTCGGGACGGCGCGCTCGAGCTCGGGGATCGAGGCGCGCACGATTCGCTCCAGGTTGGAGGCCTCGTTGTACGTGGGAATGATCAGCCAGATCGCCGCCGCCATGGGATCGGAGCGTATTGATCGGGTCGGGTGTCGGCCCGCGACGGGCGATCGGTGTCTGGTGGCAGCAGACGACTGCGTAAGGCGCAATCATCTGCGCCGGAGGTTCTGCCCCTCCGCTCGCGACTTGTTCAGATGAGCGACACGGACACCCTAGATGGCCAGAAGGCCGCCGCTCGACCCCGCGCGCGCCCCCGGCTGGGGGCGGGACGGCTCGACCCAGAGGTCTACCGCCGTCGCCGCGGCGGTCTGGCCCTGGCGGCGCTGGCGCTGCTGATCGGAATCGTGGTCGGCGCTGGCTCGGGGGTGAAGCCGCTCCATCGCGCCGCGGGCCTGGGCACCGGCTACTTCGCCCAGATCCGGACGCTGGCGGGCAGCGGCCCCGAGTCGTTCGCGAGCACCGAGCGCGCGGCCGAGACCGCGGCCCTCAACCGCACCCTCGCCTACACGCCGTACGTCCGGCTCGCTGGCTCACAGCACCGCGAGATCGCCCTCACCTTTGACGATGGTCCCGGGCCCTATACGCCCGGCGTGCTGTCCGTGCTCGAGCACGAGCACGCCCCGGCCACCTTCTTCGAGGTCGGGGTGCTCGAGCGTTACTTCCACGCCTCGACCGCCGCGATCGTGGCCCGGGGGTATCCGATCGGAGATCACACCCAGTCTCACGCGCCGATGTCAAAGCTCTCCGCGCGCGACCAGCTCAGCCAGTTGCTGCAGGACACGGCGGCGATCGGCGACTACGGGGCGCCCTTCCCGCGGCTCTTCCGGCCGCCCTTCGGACTCTGGGACGCCACGACCCTGAAGCTGCTGCGGCGCTACCGGATGCTGATGGTCCTGTGGTCGGTCGACACCGCCGACTACCAGCAGCCGGGGGTGACCACGATCGTCGATCGGGCCCTGGCGGGCGCGCGGCGCGGAGCGATCATCCTCATGCACGACGCGGGCGGCAACCGCTCCGAGACCGTCGCGGCGCTCCCGCTCATCATTCGTGGTCTGCGTCATCGCGGCTACAAGCTCGTCACCGTGCCGCGTCTGCTGCTCGATAACCCGCCGCCGGCACAGCAGAACGTGACCACGCTGCAGGGCGCCGGCGGGTAGCGCTCCGGGGATCGTTTCTGCGCCTTGACGGGGAAACGGCCGGTGCCCGCGCCGCGGCGAAGCTTTAGCGACGATTTACTAGATTCTATATCTATCCTGTGGTACGTTCGAGCGGCGGTAGCCTCGTACAGTTGTCCGAAGACGCTGGTTTCGCTAACGTTAGAGTCACCAGCGCACCAAGATTGGTCCGCGCTGGTGGTTGAGGGCACGGAGTAGGGCAGAACATAACGGAATATGGGCCTGCAAAAGTCGCGCCTCGGTGACGCGCACAGAGGCGGCTTTGGGTTGACTCATTGACAAGGGAGCTAGTTCGCGTGAGTCCAAATAACGCGGTAGGGTGTGCCATGGCAGCGGCAAACGACACACAATGCGCGAACTATCGCGGCGGACTGAGACGCGCAGTAGCGTTCGGTCGCTCCTCGGTGTCGGGGCAAGGCGTTTGTTTTCAGTCGGGGGTGGAAAGATGAGCAGAGCGGGTGACACGAGCCAGACGCCGAGGCGGGCAGCCACTGCTTTGCGCCTTCGCTGGCGTCGGGACATTTACGGTGATGGTCACGCGAACCGCGAGTCGCACCACGTCCCAGGGACGCTTGGGTGGGACGGTGCGTCGCCAGCGCAGGGGATTCCTGAGGTCGCAACCCGGGCGCGTCGCGATACCGTCCTCAGAAGAGGACTCGTAGTTGCCGACGTCATTGCCGCCTATGTCGGGCTATTCGCTGTCCTCGCGCTCGTCCCTGGCCAGGAAGCGGTGTTCCCGCTTGCTACTGATCTCTTGGTGGCTCCGTTTGTGGTGCTGGCCTCCAAGGCAATCGGCCTCTATGACCGTGATCAGCACGTCCTACGCAAGACGAGCATCGACGAGATTCCCTCGGTCTTGAACCTGGCGGTCTTCTACGCTCTGACCGTCTGGCTATCGGAAGCGCTGTTGTTCCGCGGCTTTCTCAGCCGGCCCCAGGTGCTGGCGCTGGTGCTGATCACGTTCGTAGCCCTGGTCATCGCGCGAACGCTGACTCGAGCACTGGTGACAGCGAGGACAGCTCCTGAGCGGATCATCGTCTTGGGTGATGCCAAAGATGCTGCTCGAATCGTGGCCAAGCTCGACGCATCATCGGGGGTCAACGTCGTCGTCTCAGGCCGGGTGGCGCTGCACGCAGACGATGGCCTCGGCCGGCCGAATTCGCCTCCGGGTACGCTTTCCAACCCCGCCTGGCTGGCCGAAGTCATCGCCACCCAGGGCGTCGACCGGGTGATCCTCGCCCCCGGCGATCATGATCAGGAGGAGATCCTTCAGGCCATCCGCTTGATAAAGGTCCTTGGCGTAAAGGTCAGCGTGCTGCCACGGCTACTGGAGGTTGTTGGTTCGTCCTCGACCTTTGAGGACGTGGACGGCCTCGCCCTTCTCGGTCTCCGGCAATATGGCGTCACCAGGTCCTCGGCTTTCCTCAAGCGTCTCATGGACCTCGCTGGTGCCGCGGTGGGTCTGTTCCTGCTCGCCCCGCTCTTGGCGTTCTTGGCAGTCGCGGTCAAGCTTGATTCGCGCGGTCCAGTCTTTTTCCGTCAGCGTCGTATCGGACTCAAGGGTGAGGTTTTTTCGATGTTCAAGTTCCGATCGATGGTCGAGGACGCCGAGCGCATCAAGATGGATCTGCGGGATCGCAACGAGGCTCAGGGCGGCCTGTTCAAAATTACCGACGATCCGCGAATTACCCGCGTCGGACGCCTGCTGCGCCGCGCGTCTCTAGACGAGCTGCCGCAGCTACTCAACGTGATCGGCGGGAGCATGAGCCTGGTTGGACCCCGTCCCCTGGTTCAGGACGAGGACGCTCTGCTGGAAGGCTGGGAACGTCGGCGGCTGGCCGTCAAGCCCGGGATGACCGGCATGTGGCAGATATATGGCTCATCACGCGTGCCGATGCAAGAGATGGTCAAGATTGACTACCTCTACGGGGCGAACTGGTCGCTCTGGCTCGACCTGAAGATCCTGCTACGTACGGTTCCGTACGTGCTGCGGCGTCGCGGCCTCTGAGAGACAGGCATCCGTACGGGTCTCGCATCCTTGACGTGGGCCGCCTGCGGCCTTGTGCAGGCGTCCTGCGTTGATTCGAGCCAACGGGTGCCGGAAGGAGCGTCAGGTTCGGGCTGAGGGCTTCAGTCCGTCGGCGTCGGGCTGCGATGAGACTCGCCGACGTGACGACAAGGCACGGAAGCGCGACGATCCAGGCCAGCGCGAGGGCAACGATCACCGCTTCGTGCCTCCCGGGATCCTCTTCGCGCTTACTTTCATCCTTCGCTTATTCTCGGCCCCGCGCGGATAACCTTGAGCCTCGCTATCCACACGTAGCACGATCGTCCAAACTCTCCCTCTCGGATCTTCCCCGCGTGACCCGCTTTCGGGCCAAGCGCAAGGCATCAATATCAGGCCGGGCGGATAGCGCCGCCGCGCGCGGGAGGAGTTGTCGCTACGAGCGGAGAATATGGCGGGACACGGGGCGGTGCCAGGCCAGGTAACAGGTTCCGGCTGGGCTCAGCGCCGGACGTAGGCCACGCGGTTCCAACTCGGCTCGGGGGCGAGCTCGATCGGCTCGCCGCCGCGGTCAGGCTGGACGTAGACGAAACCGGACATCTCCGCGTTGAAGCAGACGTCGAGCTCGCCCTCCTTGACGCGCTGGTCCAGCCACGCGCCGCGGAAGATCAGTCGCCGAAGCCAGTGGACGAGCGAGCGGTCGGAGGGGCCGACGAGCTCAGACCAGCATTCGTTGACGTGCTCGCCGAGGGCGGAGGCTGGGTCTGAGACCTCACCGTTGACGACCAGGTTGATCAGATCCTCCGCCTCGTCCTCCTCGACCGCGGTGCCGAGAAAGCCCAGCTTTCGGGCGGCCTGCTCGCAGCGTTCGCGAAAGTCACGCTCATTGAACGTAAAGCGCAACTCACCGTACTCGAGGACGAAATCGTCGCCCGAGCTGTAATTACCGCGGCGGTACATGGGCGTCGGCATCATATGTGCGAATCCTTCCGCTCCGAGGGCATGAAAGCGATGTTGCAGGGGGGAGAACCACATCGCTGACGGCTCCCTCTTACATGGAGCCCACGCCCCCAACCGTCTTGATCGTAGAGGACCACGGTCCCACGCGCCGGTTCCTGGCCGACAACCTGGCGGCGGACGGATATGAGCCCGTGGAGGCCGAGTCCGCGCAGGACGGACTGCGGCTGATGGTCTCCAAGGCACCGGACCTGGCGGTCGTCGATCTCGGCCTGCCGGACCGGGACGGACTCGAGCTTCTGCGCGAGGTTCGGACTGCCGACGAGACCGCGAGCCGGGTGGATCCGCGGTTGCCGATGATCCTGCTCACGGGGCGTTCCGGCGAGCTCGACCGGGTCCGGGGCTTTGACCGCGGATGCGATGACTACCTCGTCAAGCCGTTCAGCTATCCAGAGCTCCGGGGGCGGATCGGGGCCGTGCTGCGCCGCACCAACGGCCGTCCCGGCGGGGGCGGCCGGTTGCGGGTCGGGCCGCTCGAGATCGATCCCCTGAGCCGACAGGTCCGATTGGATGGCGAGCCGTTGCACGTGTCCAAGAAGGAGTTCGCGCTCCTGCGCGCGCTCGCCGAGGATCCGACCCGGGTGTTCACGCGCGAGGAGCTGCTGCGCGGGGTCTGGGGCTTTCAGGCCCTATGTGCGACGCGCACGCTGGACTCCCACGCCTCGCGTCTGCGCAAGAAGCTGGCCGACGCCGGGGCGGCCGGCTTTGTCGTCAACGTCTGGGGAATTGGCTACCGGCTGATCGACGGGACACCCCGGACGTGAGCGCGGTCGGGGCCTGGGGTGGTTGGTTGGCGGCGGCGCTGGCCCTGGCCGGCTGGTGGCGGGCCGAGCGTAGGCGGGTCGCGCACGACGAGGCGGTGCTCCGGGCTTGCCATGAGCTGCGGGGTCCCCTGACCGCGGTCCGGCTCGGTCTCGAGCTGGGCGGCCGGATGGGAAGGCTGTCGGGCACCCAGTGGCGAGCGATCGATGGCGAGCTCGACCGCGCGGCTCTCGCCCTGGGCGATCTCGATATGGCACGTCTGGGCAAGACCGCGGCGCCAACTGAGAGTCCGGTCGACCTGCGGGCGCTGCTAGCCGATTCGGTCGAGGCGTGGCGTCCGAGTGCCGCGGCGGCCGGGGTAGAGCTCGAGCTCAGCTGGTCCGGTGGTCACTCGTCGCTGCGCGGAGACCGGGTGCGGCTGGCGCAAGCGACCGGCAACCTGATTGCCAACGCGATCGAGCACGGTGGGGGACGGGTGGAGGTGCGGGGCCGCCGGTGGGGCGCGGGCGCGCGCATCGAAGTGAGTGACGACGGCCCGGGCTTGCCGGCGTCCGTCCCGCGGCTCACGCGCGGAGCGCGGCGCCGAGGCAACCGCGGCCGGGGGCTGGCGATCGTGGCCGGCGTGGCCAAGGCCCACGGTGGCCGGTTGGCCGAGGTATCGCCCGATGCCCGCGACGGCGACCGGGACCGCGACGGCGACCGCGGCAGCGATACTGGAGCGTGCCTCGTCCTCGAGCTCCCCGACCGCCCCGCCCAAGTCTGACCGCATCGCTCGGCTGACCACACCTCCGGGGGCCGCTCGGACCGCCGTCCTTAACCGTGGCTAGCCATGACATCTGGGCGCCGACCAACGCCGACGCACACCGCCCGGACGGAACTAGCGGGGTTCTGCAATCGCCCTTGCAGTGGGTGTCGATGCACCCGCGCGTGCAGGGTGGACAAATGTCGTAGCGAACGCTCTCCCACCCCGTAATCCCCATCGTGGCGGGCAGTTTCCCGCCTCCGGGGCCGTGATCGACTAGGTAGTGGGGCGAAAGTTGGGTGTCGAGTTGCATTGTGGGAGATAGTGGGTTACTGTGGGCGCCGCTTGTGGAACCCGGGTGGCAGGGCTCCTCCCACTCAGCCACCCGGGTTCTTCAGTTTGTCGCAGTGATGAACCCTCTTGACCTTCCGCGGAACCTTCGAACACGCGCTCGATGCCAAGCATCGGCTGACGATCCCGGCCAAGTTCCGCGGGGCACTCGCCGATGGAGTCGTGCTCGCTGCCTCGCACGAGATCGAGGCGGGCTCGCCGCGCACGGTCTCGCTGTGGACACCGGCGGCCTACGACGAGTTCACGCACTCGACGCTCGCCGACCTGAATCCAGCCTCGCCGACGGCCCGCGAGCTCAAGCGCTTCTTCTTCAACGCGTCCTTCGACGTCGAGCTTGACGCCGCCAACCGCGTGATGATTCCGCACCAGCTGATGAGCTACGCCGGACTGGGCAAGGAGGTGACGGTCACCGGCTCGGGCGAGTGCCTCGAGGTCTGGGACCGCCAGCGGTACGCGCAGAACTTCGAGAACGTCCTGACCCGCATCCCCGACCTGGCAGCGAGCCTTGGCCACACTACTTGACATGACCACCACCCACATTCCGGTTCTCGCCGGTGAGCTGATCGACCTGGTCGATCCGCGCCCGGGGGAGACCGCTGTGGACTGCACCATCGGCGGCGGCGGTCACGCCCGCCTGATCGCCGAGCGTCTCGGCCCGTCCGGGACGCTGATCGGGGTCGACCGCGACCCGGCCGCCGAGGAGCGTTTCGTCGCCCTGGCCGCGGAGGTTCCCTGCCACACCCGCTTCATCCGCGCTGATTTCGCGACCGGGTTGACCGAGCTCGGAGCCGAGCGGCTGCGGGCCGACATCGTCTACCTCGACCTGGGCATGTCCTCGATGCAGGTCGACACCTGGGAGCGCGGGTTCTCCTACGCCTACGACGCGCCGCTCGACATGCGGATGGATCCCGACCAGGAGCTGACCGCCGAGGAGATCGTGAACACCTGGGACGAGCGTCGCCTCGCGCGTCTGTTGCGCGAGTATGGGGAGGAGCGCTACGCGCCCCAGATCGGGCGCGCGATCGGGCGCGAGCGCCGGAACCGGACGCTCGTCTCCACCCAACAGCTGGTCGACACGATCAAGAGCGCCGTCCCGGTGCCGGCTCAGTTCGCCGGCGGTCATCCTGCTCGGCGGACCTTCCAGGCCTTGCGTATCGCCGTCAACGACGAGCTTGGGCAGCTCGAGGAGGCGCTCCCCGCCGCCTGGGACCTGCTCGTTCGCGACGGCCGCCTGGCCGCCATCTCCTTTCACTCGCTCGAGGACCGGATGGTCAAGCGCTTCCTCGCCGCGCGCGCTCGAGGATGCATCTGCCCACCCGAGCTTCCGATCTGCGTCTGTGGACACGAGCCGGAGGCCGAGCTCTTGACCCGCCGGGCGGTGGCTCCGACCCCGGGCGAGGTGGCTGCCAACCCCCGATCCCGATCAGCGCACCTGCGCGCCGCCCGCAAGCTGGAGGTACCGCCGTCATGACGCCTACCGCGCTCACCCCGGCCGCTCGGGGCGCGAAGACCAAGCCCAAGCCCAAGTCCCGCACGGCCTCGGACGCCAATAGACGCCCGAGCCAGGCGGCGAGCAAGACCTCGAGCGCCCGCAGCGCCGGGCATCGTCCGGCCGCCCGCGCAACCACGACGCCCCGGCGGGTCTCGGGTCCGGCTGGCGGCGGCGTACCGCGCCCGCGGCGCGCGCCGGGCCCCGCGCGTACCGCCCCCCGTTCCGCGCGGCGCGGGCACTCCATTCGGACCGCCCCTCGCGGGGTCCTGCGGGCCCGGGCGGCTGCCTTCGTCCGTGCCCTCCCCGACCACTCACTGCTGGACCGGATCGTCCGGGGACGGGCCTGGATCCCGATCCTCGGTGTTCTGCTGGCCGGGATCGTGGCCATGCAGGTGGAGACACTGAAGCTGAGCGCGAGCACGGGCCGCGCGCTCGAGCGGGGGACCGCCCTGGCGAGCCGCAACGAGCAGCTGCGCGCCAACGTGGCCGTGCTCGGTGACGATCAGCGGATCGAGCGGCTGGCCGCCGGCATGGGCATGGGGATGCCGGGGCCGACCACGGTCAAGTTCCTCTCCGGGCATCAGAGCGGTGGCCTCTCGCGGGCGCTGAACGGCATCCATCAGCCCAACGCGTCGACCTTCGTTGCCTCGCTCCCGATGGCCACGACGGGGGCGCCGGCCACGGGCACCGCGGCCACGGGAGCGCCTCCCACGTCCACGGCGCCGACGACAAGCACGGCACCTACGCCCACCCAGGCCACCCCCGTTGCCCCGGCCGCGACCGGGACCACCATCCCCGCCGCCGGCCCAACCACCTCGGCCACGCCCGCGCCAGCAACGGGCGCCACCGGCGGGGCCCCACCGGGCGCGACCGCGGCCCCGGCCACCACGCCAACCGGCGCCTCCCCACCCACCCCGACGCCGACCGGCGCCACGGCCGTTACCGCCGGCGGGTAAACGCTTCGCGATGGCCGTCCTCGACCGTCGGATCGGCTGGATCTTCCTGGGCTTCCTGGCCCTCCTCACGATCGCCGTCGTGAGAGCAGTCGACCTCGGGGTGCTGCGCGCGGGCTCGCTTCAGCAGGCCGCCGTCAGTCAGCAGATCACCCAGGACATGATTCCCGCCCCCCGCGGCCTGATCACCGACCGCAAGGGCGTCGAGCTGGCGATCTCGGAGTCCGCCGACGACGTCATCGCCGACGACTTCCTGGTCATGAAGAAGAGCCCGCTCGTCGCGGCGCAGAAGCTGGCGCCACTGCTCGGCAAGCCGGTCCTCACCGTGCTCGGCCTGCTGAGCAAGCGCAACGGCTACGTGCACCTCGCGCGCCTGATTCCCGCCGATACCGCAACCCGGATTATGAAGTTGCAGATCAACGGGATCTCGCTGGTGCCCAAGACGACTCGCACCTATCCGCGCGATTGGGCGGCCTCGCAGGTGCTGGGCTCGGTCCACCAGAGCGGCCAGGGAGCCAGCGGGCTCGAGTACTACTACAACAACCTGCTCACCGGGACCGACGGAGTTCGGCGGATCGTCAACGACGTGATCGGACAGCCGATCTCGATCGATGACGTCCGCGCGACGCGACCCGGCCAGACGCTGAGCCTGACGATCGATTCCGCTCTCCAGGGCGAGGTCGAGCAGGTGCTGGCCGGGGTGGGAGCCCAGTATTCGCCCAAGGGAGCGACCGCGATCGTCATGAACCCGCAGACCGGGGCCATCCTCGCCCTCGCCAACTGGCCTCGGGTCAACGCCAACAATCCGGCGCTGGCCCCGAACTACGCCAACCAGGACCGCGCCGTCAACTTCAACTACGAGCCCGGCTCGACTTTCAAGGCGTTCACCGTCGCCGGAGCGCTCCAGGACGGCCTGGTCACTCCGAGCACCCAGTTCAACATCCCCTCGGTCCTCCAGGTTGCCGACCGCCAGATCCACGACGCCGAAGCCCACGGCAACGAGACCCTGTCGGTGGCCGACATCCTCAAGAAGTCCAGCAACATCGGCGCTGATGAGATTGGGGCGCGGCTCGGGCCCAACCGCTTCAACTATTGGGTCCACCGCTTCGGCTTCGGCGCGCCGACCGGGGTCAACCTGCCCGGCGAGGACGGCGGCCTGATCCTGCCCGTGGACAAGTACTCGGGCTCCTCGATGGGCAACCTGCCCTTTGGTCAGGGTGAGTCAGTCACACCGATGCAGATTGCCGCCGCCTATGCCGCAATCGCCAACGGCGGCATCCTCCGCGCGCCGCACATCGTGCAGGCGATCGGCGGAAAGCCGGTGGCCCAGCCCATAGGCCACCGGATCATCTCCCCGCTGTCCGCGCTCGAGTTGCGCGACATGCTCAAGGGCGTGTTCGGCGACGGCGGCACGGCCTCTGGCGCGGCCATTCCTGGCTACGACATGGCCGGCAAGACCGGGACGGCCAACATCGCCATCGGCGGCAAGTACTCAAACACCCAGTTCGTGGCCTCGTTTGTCGGCATGGTTCCCGCCAAGCGCCCGAGCCTGCTTGGGCTGGTGGCAGTCGATCAGCCCCAGGGCTCGATCTACGGCGGCTCCGTGGCGGCGCCAGCGTTCCAGAAGATCGTCGGGTGGGCGGTCCCCTACCTCGGGATCTCGCCGCACTAGCGGCTGGGACCTGTGGCGCACGGGGCCCGCTACCAGGGTCGCGAGGAGTTCCGAGACGCGCTGGACGCCGAGCGCGTCGCGACCGGAATCCATTACCCGGTCCCGGTCCACCGCAGCCCGGCCTTTACGCGGCCGGCAGGCGGCCCAGCCTGCCCAACGTCGAGCGGCTCGCCGAGACGATCTGTTCGCTTCCCATGTTTCCATCCATAGATGACCGCGAGCTCGCGCTGGTGATCGACGCCTGCCAGAGCTTTGCAGGTCGGAGGTGTGCCGATGCGGCGTGAGTCGCATAACGGAGTCGTGACGTTCGGGCGGAGCGAGACTTTTCATGACTTTGCTCGCATCGGATTGACCGCGTTTAGCTGGAGGAGTCCGTCCAGACCGGCGAAATCATCTGGGTTGGCCGTGTAGAGGGGGAGACCGGACGCCACCGCGGTCGCGGCGATCAGCAGATCTACGGCTCGGCGTCCCCGAGCCTTGCGTCCGGCGGCGAGGGTTTCTGTAAAGACCCGAGCGTAGGCGCGAGCGCAGGCTGCATCGAACGGGATCGGATCGAAGGTCGCCTCGGTCAGCTGCAGCCGTTCCTGGCGACGAGCTCGCTCGGTCGCATCCTCGGTCGCGTGCGGACCGGCGGCGAGCTCGGCCAGCGTGATCGCTGAGACCGCTAGCTCCGCGGGAAGCACCTCGCGATCGATCAGCTCGAGTGCGATCACGACCGAGGTGTCGATCAGACCTCGGTCGACGGTGGCGTCAGCCACGAGGCGTGGGATCTTGGTCGATCCAGCGGTCCAGGTCAGCCCGTAGCTCGCCTGGATCCAACCGAGCAGCGCGGGCGAATACCTCGCGGACGGCCTCTCGGTCTACGAAGCGGTGTCGCTGGACCGGCCTGAGTTCCCCGACGGCAACCCCGTTGCGCGTGACCACAAAGCTCTCTCCCCGGTCGAGCGCCCGCATGATCTCGCCACTGTCATTTCGCAGCTGGCGTTGGGTCACTTCTTTCGTCATGCGGTGGAGCGTAGCACGCGTGCGACGCTGGTCAAGCGCCACCTTGGTCGAGCGCTTGTCGGCGACCGGGAGCTCGAAGCCGCGCTTGGGGCGGCCGAGCGGTGCGGCGAGCGGCGAGCTCACCGTTTGCCCCCCGGCCGCCGTCTGGGGCAGGTGGGCTGCCTGCGGGCTGGAAGTCGTCACTGACAAGTTCGGCGAGGATGGGGGTCGGCGATGGCAGCGCCCAGGCAGTTGCCGCTGCGAGGTTGTCCGTTCTGCCGTATGCTCGAAACTGGCGCATCACCGGCGGGTCGAGGAGAAGCAATGCCGTCATTTCTTGCCAGGCGAACCGATCGCTTGACCCGATGGTCGATCCGCGGCCTGCTCTGGGTCGTGGGCGTGCTGGTCGCGCTATGCGGATCTGGCTTGGGTCAGGCCCGAGCGAGAGGACTGCCAAGCACCAGACTCGGGGTCAATGTGAAGATCTTTGATTTCGGGCACTTCGAGCCGGCGGATCTCTCGTCGGCCTCCCGAGTCGGGGTAGGGATGGCTCGCATCGGGGTCAATGAGGGGACGGACATGGATGTCGTCG
>JBPCIY010000011.1:0-38640 GCA_051005855.1 Solirubrobacteraceae bacterium
GGCTGGGGGCCGGGCGGTCGCAGGTTCAAATCCTGTCTCTCCGACTAGAGCCAAGGCCCGCTCAGGCTGGGTTGTTTGACGGACGGCAGCCTTCGGGCAGTCAGGCCGTCCCCAAGGACGTTGCACATGCCGCTGTCCGAGCGAGAGTACGTGCGGCGGTCGTGGAAGCTGCTGTCAGCCCTCAGGACAGCGCTGCGCACCGAACCCAATGTATCCTGCCCTGAGGCGCGCCTCAGCGGCGCATCACTCGCGCGTCACCCTCGGATCTCGGCCACGCTATCGAGCAGTCTGGACAGGTCGTGGGCTGAACAGATCCACGCCGCTTCGTCGAGCGCGTCGTGTGCTGCGCGATCAAGCCCGCCGAGACGTCGACGTCTGACGCCGGCCAGGAAGATCAGCATCGTGGCTCGGTGGTAGTCCCAACCGAAGGCGTTGACCGCATAGCAACGCCTGGGTCCTCGTCCAAGGCCCCCAGCAAAGACTACGCGACGATCGTCTCCACAACATCCGTACCACCGAGACGGCGATCGGACCCTAGGCTGGTCCGGGCTTGGATTGCGTTTTCGATCAAGAACGCACGCGGAGTTCGGCCGACGCCGAGGAATGACGCCGACCGAACTCGCCCGCGCCCGATCCATTACCGGTGGGCAATAGGGCGCGAGCATGTGCGTAGCTAAAGCTACCCTCACGTCCCGGGTCACCGACCCGAGCGGGCGGACCCTCAGACGGCGGGCAGCGGGATCCTGACCGGGACGCGGCCGCGGCGCTTGGCCTCGTAGAGAGCACGATCGGCTTCCTCGTACATCCGCTCGAGGTCGATCTGCGTGCCTTGGGCGGTGCTCACCCCGGCCGAGGCGGTGATGGTCAAGCCTGCGGGGTCGCAGTCCTCGATCGCGCGTCTCGCGTCATCGGCGATCTTGGCGGCGTCTTCTGACTGGGCCCCGGGGAGGATCAGGAGCAGCTCATCCCCACCGAGCCGGTAGAGGAGCTCGAACGACCGCAGCTCCTTGCGAAGCACGTAGGCGATGTCGATCAGTACCGCATCGCCACGGGCGTGGCCGTACTCGTCGTTAACCGCCTTGAATTGGTCGAGGTCGAACAGGACGAGGGACAGGGGGCTGGCGGTCAGCCGGGCCTGCTCGGCGAGCTCAGCAAACCTGCGTTTGAGGCCTTGGCGGTTTAGCAGTCCGGTCAACGGGTCAAGGATCGCGTCCTTGCGCCAGCGAAGCTCAGCGTCAAGGAGCGGCTGCTGAGAAACGATCAAGGCAGCGAGCAGAACCACGATTGCGATCAACGGCGCGGGATCATCCAAAACCGGGTGCGGGGAGCCGAGGAGGACCGAGACCAGTAGCGCGGCGGCGCTGAGCAGCGACCCGGTCACGAACACGGTCGGACGAAAGCGCGCGGCGGCGGTCACGACCGGGATCGCTATCCACGCCAACAGCGGGCTGTGCTCACCCCCGGTGATCCCGACTGCCACCAGGATCAGCGCGCAGTAGTACACCAGCGAGGCTGCGATCAGCCGCTCGGGTCGTGCCATTCGAGCCACATAGCGATCCACCAGGAGCAACGGTCCCGGCACCAGGGCGAACAGGACGAGCACCATCCAGCCCGTCCAGGGCGCCATCGCCGCGAGACCCAGCCCGCCGACCAGACCAGACGCCAGCCGCGCGCGACGAATCGCCGGGCTCATGTCGATCATACGCGTGCGATCAGCCTCGGCCGGACAGAGCCAGCCACCCCGATAGTCGTCCGAGCTCCCCGCCGCACGAGTGCCGGCCGGCTGCGGCGCCGGCTCAGTAGCCGACGGCCCGTTCCCAGCCTGAGGGTTGGGGGCGCCTGGCGCCGATGACGGCACGACGGTAGGGTCGGTGCCGCGAAGGGTGTTGGTGCCGGCGAGCGCGGTGCCCGCGGTAGGCGCGTTGTCACTCATGATCGTGGTTCGGTGGCCCGGCTGACCTCGTGGGTCCCGTGGCTTTGCGGACCCGCCTCGCGACGGGGGTGCCGTTATCGCCAACTAAAACTTCTTCGTTTGCCTATCGGACGCTGGGCACGAGATCTTGAGCGAAAGGCTGGCTGGTCTGCGATCACGACCCCTGTTTGCTGCCCGGCGGGAAGCTCGTCGCCGGGACGTTTGAGAAGCAGCTGGGCAGGCGGCTTCTGCGCGCCAACCGTCAGGGCGACCTTCCCGTTGGGGAACTGTTCGGCGGCGAGGACTCCCACATCCCCCGGGGGGAGATACCTGCGGCCCGGAACGAGGGTCGACGATTCGCTCATCCTCGCGCCGGGAGCCGCGATCAGGCCGGGGCTGCACGTCGGTCTGCTCCAGGGCGCGCTTACCGGCGTTTTCGTGCCCACCGAGGAAGTGCGTGAGCTCAGAGGTCGAGTCACCGCGGCCCGAGTCGGGCGCGGTCAGGCGGCCGGCCCCACCGCGGGCGGCTCGGCCAGGTACCGTCCGATCGCCCAGGCCAGCACGGCGCTGGGAATGGCCAGCACCCGGAACGCCAGCGGCACGAGAGCGCCGCCGCGTTGCCGCTGATAAACAGTCTCGCGACCGAGCTGATCAGGTCGCGGTCAGGATGAAGCTAGCTTTGATCCCGGGGGCGGACCGTCGAGCCCTCCGGGACCGAGGCCACCGGGCGCAGCGGGATCAACTCCAGTGGTGACTGTTGCTCGGATAACAATCGCGGTGTTTTTCATTCGCGCCCCGGGTAGGGTCGGACTGGATCGCCGTGTCGCCGCCCTTCCCTCTACTGCGTCAACTTCGTGAGGATCCGCTCGGTTTGGGGCGCGCGGCGCAGTCGCGGCGCTCGGCGGAGCTGGAGCCGCGCACCCGCGACGCCGACCGCACCGTCCGTTCCATCTGCCCGTACTGCGCGGTCGGCTGCGGACAGCGGGTGTACGTCAAGGACGAGCGCGTGATCCAGATCGAGGGCGACCCCGACAGCCCCATCTCCCGGGGGCGGCTGTGCCCGAAGGGCTCGGCGTCGCTGCAGCTGGTCACGAGTCCGACCCGGCTGCAGAAGGTGCGCTACCGCGCGCCCAAGGCAACGGAGTGGATCGAGCTCGAGCTCGACCAGGCCATGGACATGATTGCCGACCGGGTGATCGCCGCCCGCGCGGCGGGCTGGCAGGACGAGGATCCCGAGAGCGGCGGCCGGCTGAACCGGACGCTCGGCTTCGCTCATCTCGGCGGCGCCACGCTCGACAACGAGGAGAACTACCTGATCAAGAAGTTCTTCTCGGCGATGGGCGCGGTGCAGATCGAGAACCAGGCCCGCATATGACATAGCTCCACGGTCCCCAGTTTGGGGACCTCGTTCGGCCGTGGCGGGGCCACCACCTTCCAGCAGGACCTGCAGAACTCCGACTGCATCGTGATCATGGGTTCGAACATGGCCGAAAACCATCCGGTCGGCTTTCAATGGCCGATGGAGGCCAAGCGTCGCGGCGCCAAGCTGATCCACGTCGATCCCCGCTTCAGCCGGACCAGCGCGGTGTCTGATCTGCACGTCCCGATCCGCGCCGGCTCAGACATCGCCTTTTTGGGCGGGGTGATCAACTACATCCTCGAGCGGGACGAGTGGTTCGAGGAGTACGTCAAGGCCTATACCAACGCCGCCACGATCATCAGCGATGAGTTTCGCGACACCGAAGACTTGGACGGATTGTTCTCGGGCTGGGACGCCGACACCTCTTCCTACAGCGCTGAGAGCTGGCAATACGAGGGGACACAAACGGCGGCCGCCGCGGGCCAGCCGGGGCAGGGCGCGCCGGTGGGCCAGCAGGCGCACGGGGCCCACGGCGCCAAGCTCGAAGGGGGCGAGGCTCCCGTGCAAGACCCCACCCTGGAGCACCCGCGGTGTGTCTTTCAACTGCTGCGCAAGCACTACCGCCGCTACACGCCGGAGCTCGTGGAGCAGGTCTGCGGCGTGCCGGTGGACGTGTTTGAGCAGGTGGCCAAGGCTCTGTGTGAGAACTCGGGGCGCGAGCGGACCAGCGCATTTGTCTACTCGGTCGGCTGGACGCAGCATTCGGTCGGGGTTCAGTACATCCGCGCCGCCGCCATCATTCAGCTCCTGCTGGGCAACATGGGCCGCCCCGGAGGCGGGATCATGGCCCTGCGCGGTCACGCCTCGATCCAAGGCTCAACCGACATCCCCACGCTGTACGACATCCTCCCCGGCTACCTGCCGATGCCCCACCCGCGCGAGCACCCGACGCTCGAGCACTACGTAGCGGCGATGACGCCCGAGACCGGCTTCTGGGGCCACGCCGACGCCTACGCGACGAGCTTGCTCAAAGCATGGTGGGGCGAGCACGCGACCGAAGCGAACGACTACTGCTTTGACCACCTGCCGCGGATCACCGGCGATCACTCGCACTACCGCACGGTCGCTGACATGGTCGCGGGAAAGCTCGAGGGCTACTTCGTGATGGGCGAGAACCCGGTCGTCGGCTCGGCCAACGCGCGCATGCAGCGGCTGGGCCTGACCAAGCTCAAATGGCTCGTGGTTCGTGACTTCGTCGAGATCGAGACGGCCGCCTTCTGGCGCGACTCCGCTGAGATCGAGGCCGGCGAAATCCGGCCGGAGGAGATCGACACCGAGGTCTTCCTGATGCCCGCGGCCGCCCACACCGAGAAGGACGGGACCTTCACCAACACCCAGCGCCTCCTCCAATGGCACCACAAGGCGATCAACCCCCCCGGCGATGCGCGCTCGGAGCTGTGGTTCATGTACCACCTCGGTCGCCGGGTGCGCGAGAAGCTGGCGGCCTCGACCGATCCCAAGGACCGTCCGATCCTCGAGTTGACTTGGGACTACCCGACCGAGGGGCGGCACGACGACCCCAGCGCCAAGGCGGTCTTGGCCGAGATCAACGGCCACGGATCCGACGGACAGCCCCTCTCGGGCTACACCGACCTGAAGGCCGACGGCTCGACCTCGTGCGGATGCTGGATCTACTCTGGCTGCTTCGCCAAGGGGATCAACCAGACCGCGCGGCGCAAGCCGGGCTCCGAGCAGAGTTGGGTCGCGCCCGAGTGGGGGTGGGCATGGCCGATGAATCGGCGGATCATCTACAACCGAGCTTCGGCCGACCCCGACGGCAACCCGTGGTCAGAGCGCAAGCGCTACGTCTGGTGGGACGCCGAGAAGTCGAAATGGACCGGTCACGACGTCCCCGACTTCAAGGTCGACATGCCCCCCGAGTACGTGCCCGACGACGACGCGACCGCCGAGGACGCGCTGCGGGGTGATACGCCGTTCATCATGCAGGCCGACGGGCGCGGCTGGCTGTTCGCGCCCAGCGGACTTACCGACGGGCCCCTGCCGACCCACTACGAGCCGGTTGAGTCGCCGTTTCCGAATCTGCTCTACGAGCGTCACGCCAATCCCGCCGCCCAGCGGCTGTGGAACAGCGAAAACCCGTACCACCCCTCGCACGGGCATCGGGGCGCTGATGTCTTTCCGTACGTGGCCATGACCTACCGCCTGACCGAACACCACACGGCCGGGGGGATGTCACGCACGCTGCCGTACCTGGCCGAGCTGCAGCCCGAGTTCTTCTGCGAGGTCTCGCCCGAGCTGGCGGCCGAGCGCGACCTCGAGCACGCGGGCTGGGCGACGATCGTCACCGCGCGCGGGGCGGTCGAGGCGCGGGTCATGGTGACCTCTCGTCTGCGGCCGCTGGAGGTGCACGGGCGCCCCGTGCATCAGGTCGGTCTCCCCTACCACTGGGGCCGGCTCGGCTACAGCCAGGGCGACGCGGCCAACGAGCTGCTCGGCATCGCGATGGACTCAAACGTCCACATCAGCGAATACAAGGTCTCCACCTGTGACATCCGGCCCGGGCGGCGTCCGCGCGGACCCGGGCTGCGCAAGCTGGTGCAGGCCTATCGGACCAGAGCGGGGATCGCATGAGCATCGAATCGCTGCGGGTGCAGTCCTGGCCAGGGTCCTACGATGCCGCCGCCAAGCCCCGGGTCGGTTTCTTCACCGATACCTCAGTGTGCATCGGCTGCAAGGCGTGCGAGGTGGCGTGCAAGGAGTGGAACCAGATCCCCGAAGATGGCCTGAAGTTCACCGGTGACTCCTATGACAACACCGGCGGGCTGGGCGCCGACACCTGGCGCCACGTCGCCTTCATCGAGCAGCAACTGCCGCTCGGGCTTGACGACGGAGCGCGGCTGGTCAAGCAGGTCGCCCGGGCCGAGCTCGACACGGTCCCGGTGCACGAGAATGCCGGGCTGCGCTGGCTGATGTCGGCGGACGTGTGCAAGCACTGCACCGAGGCCGCTTGCCTCGACGTGTGCCCGACCGGATCCCTGTTTCGGACCGAGTACGGGACGGTGGTCGTGCAGGAGGACATCTGCAACGGCTGTGGCTACTGCATCCCGGCGTGCCCGTTCGGCGTGCTCGACCAGCGGGGCACCGCCGGGGAAGCCGGTGGTCGTGACGGGCGGGTCTGGAAGTGCACGCTCTGCTATGACCGGCTCAAGGACGACCAGGAGCCGGCGTGTGCGAAGGCGTGTCCCACCGACTCGATCCAGTTCGGCGAGCTGGACGAGCTTCGCAACCGGGCCGATGAGCGCCTGCGCGTGCTCGAGGACCGGGGGGTCCCCGAAGCTCGCCTCTACGGCCGCGACGATCGCGACGGCGTCGGCGGGTTCGGCGCGTTCTTCCTCCTCCTCGACGAACCCGAGGTCTATGGCCTACCCCCAGACCCGAAGGTGTGCACACGGGACCTGGGCGAGACTTGGCAGGCGGCCGCGGCCGCCGCGGCCGTGGTAGTGGCCGGAACGGTGCTCGCCACGTTCGCGGGAAGCCGGCGATGAGCGCCACCCAGACGAGCCCGACGCACTCCTACTACGGACGGCCGATCCTCAAGGAGCCGGTGTGGACCTGGGAGATCCCGGCATACTTCTTCACCGGCGGTCTCGCCGGCGCTTCGGCCACGCTCGGACTGGTCGCCGACGTCAGCGGTAACCAGCCGCTGGCTCGCAGCGCCTGGACCGCCGCTCTCGCCGGGGTCGCCGCGAGCCCCGCCTTTTTGATCTCCGACCTGGGCCGGCCCGAACGTTTTCTGAACATGCTGCGCGTGTTCAAGATCACCTCGCCGATGAGCGTCGGCACCTGGATCCTCACCGCGGCGGGTGGGGCGTTCACCGCTTCACTCGCGCGCGTGCGTTGGCAGCGGCTGACCCGGATCGGGGCGGCCGGCGGGGCCCTCGGCGGAGCTGTCCTCGGGCCCGCGCTGAGCACGTACACCGCCGTGCTGGTGGCCGACACGGCGATCCCGGCCTGGCACGAGGCCCGCCGCCAGCTGCCGTTCGTGTTCGCGGGCAGCTCGATGGGGGCCGCCGGTGCCGCGGCCTGCATCCTCACCCCGGTCGCCCACGCCGCTCCCGCGCGGCGGTTGGCGGTCGCCGGAGCGGTACTCGAGGGCGTGGCCTCACAGGTCATGGAGCGTCACCTGGGGCCGCTGGGGCGGCCGTATCACGAGGGCGCGTCGGGTCGGTTCTCGCTCGCCGCCAAGACGCTGACCGTCAGCGGGGCGGCGACGATCGCCCGCTTCGGACGCCGGCGAGCGGCCGCCGCGGCCGGTGGGTCGCTCCTGCTGGGCGGATCGCTGTGCGAGCGCTTCGCCGTCTACCACGCCGGCATTCAATCGGCTCGCGATCCGCGGGCCACGGTCGGACCCCAACGCGCGCGGACCGCGGCCGCTACGGGCGCCCCAGCGGCGAGCGCTGCGCTCACCGCAGGGTGAGCGCGAACGCGCCGCTGCTTTTCTCTAGGTCACCAGTCGTCGACTCGGGAACTCTCTGTTGCCGGCCGGTGAGGGGCACTCCGACTCAGTGCACTGACCCCGCGGCGGAGGGGCAGCCTAGCCGGAGGCAGCCAACTCGCCCTTCTCGGGCAGACCCGCAATCGATATGTCAGCTGGACTTCTTGCCGCCGTTCCGGCCGGCCGCCGCTTTCTGAGCGCGGTTGCCGCCGCTCCCGGGTCCGGTGCTCTTGCGGCTCTGGCTGCTTCCCTGCCCGTTTCCCGACCGCTTGCCGCCCTTGCTCGAGGCGTCCGGCGTATTCGCAATCGCAGCAGCTCTGCCCTTGCTCATTCCCTTCTTTCGAAGTCCCTCGTATTGCTTGTCGTCCTTGATGCTCGGCCCGTGATCCTTGGCCATAACCACTCCTCGCAGGTCGGGTTGTCGGCGCGTAGCGCAGGTACCCCCGATTGTTCGAGCCGACACTCAACGGCGCCGTGTACCGGGTCTCAGCACGAGCGGCGTTAGTACATACCGGACAGCGCCAGGGGTCAGGATCATCGCTTCAGAACCGCCGCGTGCGCCACTCTGAGGTGACCGATGACCCGCTTGTGGCCCCGCCGACGCCCGGATCAGCCCATATTGCGGATCCCGCCGCGGCGGCCCCCCCCCTCCAGTGCGCACACGTCGCTGTGGTTTGAGCAGGCGCTGGCCCGCGAGCCCGAAGCGCACCGCGAACCCGGCCCCGGCCTGGAGCCGATCCCGGCCCGTGCCGATGTGTGCATCGTCGGCGGCGGGTTCACTGGCCTGTGGACAGCGCTGGAGATCAAGCGGCGGCGCCCCAGCGCGGAGGTCGTGGTGCTCGAAGCCGACCTCTGTGGCAGCGGCGCGAGCGGTCGCAACGGTGGTTTCGTGCTCACCTCGTGGTCGAAGTTCACGAGCCTGCGCAAAGCCTGCGGCGAGCCCGATGCGGTGGGGTACGGCCGCGCGGTCCAGGCCGGCGTCGCGGCGATCGGCGAGTTCTGCTCTGCGCGCGGAATCGAGGCCCAGTTTCGCAACGCGGGCTGGCTGTGGGCGGCGACCAACGACGCCCAGATGAACTCGTGGCAGGAGGCGCTGGAACTGCTCGACGCGGCCGGCGCGAGCCCGTTTCAGTCCTTGAGCCCGGAAGCGGTACAGGCCATGACCGGCTCGGAAGTACACCGCGGCGGCGTGCTCGACCCCGCCGCGGCCATCGTGCAGCCGGCGATCCTGGCCCGCGGCTTGCGGGCTGCGGCGCTCGCCGCGGGCGTGACCGTCTGCGAGCACGCTACGGTGCACCAGCTCGACGGTGGTAGTCGTCCCGTCCTGGCCACTTCGCGCGGCGTGCTGCGCGCCGAGCGGGTGGTGGTGGCTCTGGGGGCGTGGGCGGCGGCGATCGCTGAGGTTCGGCGAGCCTTGGTGGTGATCGCCTCAGACGTCGTAGCCACGGAGCCGATTCCCGACCGGCTGGCCGCGATTGGCTGGCGCCCTGGCCTGGCCATCTCGGACTCCCGGCGGCTGGTCAACTACTACCGGCAGTCCGAGGATGGGCGGGTGGTGTTCGGCAAGGGCGGGGGTGGCGTCGCCTATCAAGGTCACATCGGCGCCTCGTTTCTGCACGAGTCACCACGCGCGCAGGAGGTGACCGGGCAGCTTCACTACGTGTACCCGATGCTCGCCGATGTCCCGGCCCCCCGCTCGTGGCGCGGTCCGGTGGACTACTCGCTTAGCGGCTTGCCCTTCTTCACGGCGTTGAGCGGCGAGCCGGCGATCCTGGTCGGCGCTGGCTTCTCGGGCAGCGGCGTCGGCCCTGCGTTTGTGGCCGGCCAGATCCTGGGCGCCATGGCCCTCGACCAGGACGACCACCCCGGACCCGAGGGACTGTGCCGGATCCCGGGTGGCGCGATGCCGCCCGAGCCGTTCCGCTTTACCGGTGCAGCCGTGGTGCGGGCCGCGGTCGGCCGCAAGGAGTCAGAGGCCGACCACGGACGCGTCAGCGGACGGCTCACCCAGGCGGTGGCCGCTCTGGACCCCACGAGCTTCGTGGACGCGGGAACCAGAGCGGCGAGCCGAGACGACGCCTAGCCCCCGCTGGGCTCGTACTTGAACGAGATCCCGAGCCGCACGCGGTAGTTGAGGACCCCGCCGTCCTGGATGGTCAGATCCTGGCGCACGACCTCGGCGACCCGCAGCTCACGCACGCTCTTGGCGGCGGTCTCGACGGCGAGGCGCGCTGCCGCCTCCCACGACTCGCTGCTGACCCCGACCACTTCGGTGACCCGATAGACACTGTCTGCCATTGCTACCTCCAGAGAAGTTGGATGCAGTCTGAGCTCCCACTCTCTCACTGCGCGGCCCGCTTGTGGAGAAATCCCCGACCGCCCTGTCCCGGGGGTCCTGTCCCGGCGGTCCGTTCGCGCCAGCGACCACCGCGGTTCTTAACCGGCGATGAACGGCAGCGCGGGATCGTCCCGTCTCAAGCGCGCGGTGTGAGAATGGCGGTATGGACGAACCCAGCCGCGGATCGGTGTTGGTGGTCGACGACGAGCCGACGATCGCCGAGGTAGTCTCCCGGTATCTCGAGCGGGCCGGATACCGGACCCGGATCGCGGCGGACGGAGCGCAGGCGCTCGAGCTGGTGGCCAGCGACCGGCCCGACCTGGTGGTGCTGGATCTGATGCTGCCCGGGATCGACGGGCTCGAGGTGATGCGGCGGCTGCGTGAGCACGATCCCGAGCGGATCGCCACCATCCTGCTGACCGCCAAAGGCGAGGAGTCAGATCGCGTGATCGGGTTGCGTATGGGCGCTGATGACTACGTGGTCAAGCCGTTCTCGCCCGTCGAGCTGGTGGCCCGCGTGGACGCGGTGCTGCGCCGGATCGACACTTCCTCCGGTCACGACGCGCCGATCGAGCTCACCGAGCTGACCATCGAGCCGGCCTCGCGGCGGGTGATCGTCCGGGGTGTCGAAGCCCAGCTCACCCAGCGCGAGTTCGATCTCCTGCTCTTTCTCGCCCGGCATCCGGGCCAGGTGTTCTCGCGCAACCAGCTGATGGACGCGATCTGGCAGTACTCGTTTTACACCGACACCTCGACCGTGACCGTCCACATCCGTCGGCTGCGCGCCAAGGTCGAAGCCGATCCGGCTCAACCCCGCCATATCCAGACGGTGTGGGGTGTCGGTTACCGGTTCACGCCATGAGCAAGCTCGGACGCACTCTGTCTGGTCGCGTCCGCACCGGCGCCGGTCGGCTCTCGCGACAGTTCGCGGTGGTGGTGGCGATCGGGGTCGCGCCGGTGCTGATCGCGCTGGTCGTGATCGCGTTGCTGATGGTCCTGTCCGATCACGAGGCGATTCTGGTCGCCGCGATCGTGGTCTTGGCCGGGGTGTTGGCGGTGCTGGGCGCCCGGTTGATCGCGGGCGGAGTCCTGCGCGACGTCGAGGCGATCCGGGACGGGCTGGGCGCGGTCGGCCGGGGCTCGCGCGAGGTGAGGATCGAGACCGCCGCGCGCGATGAGCTGGCCGAGCTGGCCGTGGCCGCCAACGCGATGATCGCCGCCCTGCGCGACGAGGAGGCGGCTCGGGATCAGTCTGACTCGGCTCGGCGCGCCCTGGTCGCCGCCGTCTCCCACGACCTGCGCACCCCGATCACGTCGCTGCGGCTGCTGGCCGACGCGGTCGGCGACGACATCGTCGATGGGGAGCTGCGCCGCAGCTACCTGGGCCGGATGCGGACGCACATCGATGCCGTCAGCGCCCTGATCGACGATCTCTTCGAGCTCTCCCGGCTCGAGGCGGGAGACATCAGCTGGTCGCTGGAGCAGGTACCCCTGGGCGACCTGGTGGGCGAGACCGTCGAAGCGATGCGGCTCGAGGCCGAGAGCAAGGGAGTGGCAGTGCTCGCGCAGATCCCGCCCGAGCTGGGTCCCGCCCGGGCCAATCCGGAAAAGCTCCAGCGCGTGCTCTTCAACCTGATCCAGAACGCGATCCGCCACACCCCCGCGGACGGCAGCGTGGTCGTGCGGGCCGAGCCGGTCGCGTCGGGAATCGAGATCGAGATCGCCGACACCGGAGATGGGATCGCCGACGCCGATCGTGAGCGCGTGTTCAGCGCTTTCTATCGGGCCGGCCCCAACGCGGCCCGCACCGGGGAGGGCGCTGGGCTCGGCCTGGCCATCTCCCGCGCCATCGTGGAGGCGCACGGAGGACGGATCTGGCTGGCTGAGTCGGGCCGCGGCACCCGGGTGCGCTTCAGCCTTCACGCCGCCTGACCCGAGGCGGCGCGTCCCGACGAGCAATTTCTCGCGCATCGTGACTCCCGTCGGTTTGATCGAGCCGAGCCCGTGCGCAGCCTCGACAGGGTTTGCCAGCACCGGCTTTCGGGAGGTCATGGGACCGATTAGCGGCTGGTTAGCGGCGACTTTCGGTTTGAGGATGGCGCTGCCCGCTCAGCGGGCCATGAGGACGTGGCGCAGCAAGTTGCGAGTGATCGCCACCAGCCGGCGGTCGGGGGCCCGCGGGGCGTCGGGGGAGGCGCTGGGCGCCGGATCAAGGCCGAGCTCCCAGCCCAGGGTGCCGGCGTTGAAGACGATCGCGCGCGAACGCGCCGTGTAGAGGGTGGTCTGGGCGGTGTGGCCTGCGCTCGCCAGCACCGTGTCGCGCCCCCGCCCGGGGTCAGCGCTCATGCAGGGGGCGCTGCCGCTCCCGATCACGCGGGTTCCGCGCGGGCTGGCGGAAGTCCGGGCATCGAGCTCGTAGCCTACGATCCCGCGGATCGTCGTATCGCGCCTGACTCCCGTCCCGCGAAACAGCCAGGCCGGTGTCAGAGTCGGGGCCGGCGACCAGCTGTAGAAGCGGTAGATGGGCGGCCCGGAGCCCGGTAGCCGCGGGGTTATGCATCCCAGATAAGCCGAGCCGGTCAGGCCGGCGCTGCGCCGGCGGAAGCGATCGCCTCGGGCGACCCCGCCCGGGCTCGCCGCCGGGCCGCCCTCAGCGACGATCGTCGGTCTGCTGGCGCCCATTCCACGCGCGCCGGCGCGGACGTAGCGGATCGGCTCGGCGAGCAGATCGGAGCTGAAGAAAAGCAGGCTGGTGCCCGAGTGCAGCGCTAGAGCGAAGGCGCGCTCCTGGCGCAGCGACCAGTACTCGGAGTGGCCGATATCGATCAGGGCGCGACGGTGGAGAACCTGGGCCGGTTCGGCGTCCACTGACTCGCTGGTCGTGTAGGAGACCGGATAGCCATAGCGCTCGAGGAAGTGCACCATGGCGACGTCGCGGGCGAAGAACTGCCCGGCGCCGTTCTGACTGTCGTAGGGACGGTCATACGAGACCGCCCGGCCTTGGCTGGTGCCGGTGACCCCCACAGGGAAGGCGCCTCCCGGGTACAGGCTGTCTCCGCCCCACGCGTTGTATGCCTGGTAGGTGGCGGTGGGAACCTGGACCAGGAGCGCGGTGGTGGTGCTCGTGCTCGCTTGGACTACGAACAGGCAGTCGCGGGCCGCGCGTAACGTGGTCAGCTTGGCGATGTAGACCCCGCTGGCCAGCGCCGAGGGGACCACGAAGCTCAGGGTCGGGCGCCAGTTACACCGGGTCAGACCCGAGCTGAAGCTGTGCCGGCAGCCGGGCTGTGGCGTAACGGGCAACCAGCCGGTCTGGAGCACCGCGCGCCCACCCCGACCGTGATACCAGCCGATCCGGAACACGGTGATCCTCACCCGCCGCGCGCCCGGGGCGCTGACGTAGATCCGCTCGGTCTGCCCGGGGAGCACCGAAGGTCGGGCCACGTAGCCGCTCACCCTCCCGTGGGCGCGGCCCCCGATATCGGCCCCTGGGCCCGCCAGCCGCCAGGCCCGGGTTCCCGGCTGCCGGTTCTCGGCGGCGATCGACGCGGGCGGTCCGCCCGGGCCGAGCAGCCACCGATAACCGGGATGTCGACGGGGTCTGACCACGGATGCCCGCGAACCCGGTTCTCGGGCCCCACGCAGAGCGGCCGAGCCGCCATCACAGCCCGCGAGGCCGAGCACAAGCGTGACCGCGGCCCAGCGCCCGACGCCGCCGTTCACGACCCCGGCGTCTCGGGCGCGGGCGCCTCACGGCGCGCCTCCGCGAGTGGCCGGCCGTCCGCTTCGGTCGCGAACGCCGGCGGCCATGGACCGTGCCAGTTGTCACGGGCGCCGTCCATGGTCAGGACCGCTCCGGACACGAAGTCGCCGGCCGGCGAGGCGAGCCAGGCCACCAGCCAGGCGATCTCCTCAGGCTTGCCCAATCGTCCCAGCGGGATCGTGCCCGCCAGCGAGTCGACAATCGGCTGGGGGTACTTGCTGTACAACGTGTCGGTCCCGAACTGGCCGGCGGCGATCGCGTTGAGCCTGATCCCGTAGCGTGACCATTCGATCGAAAGCACGCGCATCAGGTTCTCCACCGCGGCCCGCGCCGCCGAGGAGTGCGCCATTCCGGGCAGCCCGTGGTGGGGCGAGATCGTGATGCTGAGGACCTTGCCCGAGCCGGCGGGGATCATCGCCTTGGTGGCCACGGCATGGGTCATCAACCAGGTCCCCTCCACGTTGAGCCGTTGCACGGTCCGAAAGCCCTTGGGGGTGATGTCCTCGGCGGCGGACAGGAACTGGCCACCGGCATTATTGACCAGCAGGTCGATCCGACCGTGGCGCGCGATCACGTCATCGATCAGCGCGTTGACCTGGTCCTCCTCCCGGATATCGCACGCCGCCGCCTCGATGCGATCTTCAGGCGACGCCTCGGCAGTCTGGAGCAGCGGTTCCAGGCGGCGGCCGCAGATCTGGACCCGGGCCCCCAGGCCGGCCAGTTCCAGAGCGACGGCGCGGCCGAGGCCCGAGCCGCCGCCGGTCACGACTGCCACCTGCCCCTCGAGGAGCCCAGGGCGGAACACCTCCGAGGCCATGGCCGCGAGTCTGCCAGATGCGCCGCCGCCGAAGACTCCGGGCCGCTGGGCGGCTCAGCCCGCCGGTGCGGCGAGGGTCTTAGCGGCCAGCGCACTGCGATCGCGCCCCGTCCGCTTGGCGCGGTAGAGCGCGTGATCGGCTCGGTCCAGCAGCTCGGAGGCCGACTCGCTGCCATCCCAGACCGCGATACCGCTCGAGCAGCTCTGCTTGAGGAGCCGGTCCCCGGTCTGGTGACCGTGGGTGTCGTTGTAGCGCTTGAAGTGGTCGAGGTCGAGCATCGCGACAGCCAGGCTCGCGCCGGTCCGCTGGGCGCGCGCGAGCTCGCGCGCCAGCTGCTCCTGCCAGGCGCGACGGTTGGGGAGGCCGGTCAGCTCATCGGTCCGGGCGATCCGCTCGCCGCTGATCGAGACGGCGCGTGATCAGCACCGCCCGAGCATGAGCGCCACATGCAGCATCCAGGCGTGGACCCAGCGCACGCCCAGGAGCAAGGTCGCGGCGCCGAGATAGGCCAGGGCGACGTTGGAATAGAGCCCGGCCAGGTCGGCGCGCGCGGGACAGGGAAGCAGCAGGGAGACGAGGCCGATCGTGGCCCCGGACAGAAACAGACAACCAAGTGCGCGGGTCGCGAGTCCGGTGTCGCGGCCGTCGCCGTGCGACCCCTCCTCGGCGGTCGCGGTCGCTAACCGCCGGGGGCGGGCCGCTCCCGGGCCCGCTCATCATGCGAGTCACCACAGAGATTCATCGGCCTGGCGCCGGTCGGTCTTGAGGCCGATCGGGTGCGTGGCGACCGGACCCGGTCTATTCTCGGCTCGTGTTCGCCCGCCCGATCAGGCCGCGCTAGAGCAGAGCCCGTGGCGCCCGCCGGTGATCAGGTCCGCCACCCGCTGTTCGCGCGGGCCTACGCTCGCATGAGCCCGGGGGCGGAGTCAAGGGGGCTGGGCGAACGCCGCGACGAGCTCCTGGCCGGGCTTGCGGGTCGCGTGATCGAGATCGGCGCCGGTAACGGGCTGAACTTCGCCCACTACCCCGCGACCGTGGATCAGGTGACCGCGGTGGAGCCCGAGTCCCATCTGCGCAAGCTCGCCCTCCGCGCGAGCGCGAAAGCGGCGGTCTCGGTTTGCGTGATCGACGGTGTCGCCGATCAACTGCCGTTCGCGGCGGCGACCTTTGACTACGTGGTCTTTTCGCTCGCGCTGTGCTCGGTCTCCGACCCCCGAGCCGCGCTGACCGAAGCCCACCGGGTTCTGCGCCCCGACGGGGGGCTGCGGTACCTGGAGCACGTGATCGCGCACGAGCGGTCGGCCGCCTGGGTCCAGCGCGCCCTCGACGCCACGGTCTGGCCACGCGTGGCCGGCGGTTGTCATCTCGCTCGCGACACCGGCGCGCTGATCCGGGACTGCGGTTTTGCCGTCCACAGCGAGGAGCGCATCAAGCCAACCTGGGAGAAGCCGGCGATTCCGCATCTGCTGGGCCGCGCAGCCCGGATCTGAGCCAGCGGGGGCGGGTATTGCCTTTTCCTTATCGGACCGCGGGCGATTGCGATGGAACCCCGCGGCGATTGCTGGGATGGTTGTCACGATGCTAGTGGCAATCAACACAAGGAGCAATCGCTGATGGAGTCCGTCACCCGTGTTCTGCTCGTCGCCAACCGGACCGCGACCGAATGGCCCCTGATCGAGGCTGTCCGTCGTCGTACGCAGCACGGGGCGGCCACCTTCCACCTCGTCGTACCGGCCACCCCCCAAGGCCTGCATCGGGTGGTCGATCCCGAGGACGCCGGGCGCGAAGCGGCCGCCGAGCGCCTCGCTCTGGCCCTGCCCCGCCTCTCGGAGGCGGCGGGCATGACCGTGTTGGGTCACGTCGGGGATGCCAATCCCCTGGCCGCGGTCACCGATGCGCTTCACCTTCGGGGCTTTGACGAGGTCATCCTGTCGACGCTGCCCTGGCGCGTGTCGCGGTGGCTACGACTGGACCTGCCGCGCAAGATCCGGGCCCTCGGCGTGCCGGTCGAACTGGTGTCGGGCGTGCCGACGGGCGTCGTCGCCTTCGTGGGCGGCGAAGGAGCCCTGCCCCGGGCGGCGCTCTCGCGGTTCTAGTACGCCGATCTGGCGATCGGCCTTCGGTCAGCGGACCGGGCGCGACACGGCGTGTACATTTTGCGGCTTGCTGCGCTGCCGACCGATCGCGCTGGGCCTGCTTGCGGTGATCGCGGCGCTGCTCGCGGCTGGTTGCGGCACCGCGGTCAAGACGAGGACAGCGCGCACCAATGCCGCCACCTCTTGTGCCCCGGCCTCGCTGCCTGTGCACAGCAAGGGTGTGCTCACAGTCGCCACCGACTCACCTGCCTATCCGCCGTACTTCGAGAGCAACAAGCCGCCCAACGGCAAGGGCTTCGAGAGCGCGGTCGCCTACGCGATTGCGGCCAAGCTCGGATTCTCGCGCAGCCAGGTCAAGTGGACCGTTGAGCCCTTTGACTCGTCCTACGCGCCCGGCCCCAAGTCGTTCGATTTCGACATCAACGAAGTCTCGATCACCCCCGCACGATCCAAGGTGGTCGACTTCTCGACTCCGTACTACACCAACCCGCAGGGCGTGATCGTGGCCGCCTCCTCGCGCCTGGCTCATGCTTCAAGCCTGGCCGCACTGAAGAGCGCCAACGTCGGCGTCCAGATCGGGACGACCTCGCTGTCGGCGGTCACTTCGCTGATCCGGCCCAGCAGCCAGCCGCAGGTCTTCAATACCTCCAACGACGTCGTCAGCGCCTTCAAGATCCACCGGGTCAACGCGATCGTGACCGACCTCGCCACCGCCTTCCAGCTCACGGCAACCTCCCTGCCGCACACCACGATCGCGGGTCAGTTCAGCGCTCCGGGGGGCGACCACTGGGGCGTCCTGCTCAGCAAGGGCTCGGGTCTGACCCCGTGCGTTGACCGCGCGATCTCAGCGTTGAGCGCCGACGGCACCCTGTCCGCGCTCAGCCACCGCTGGATCGCCTCGGCGGCCAGCGCGCCCGTTCTGCGCTGAGCGACCTCGCCGCGCCGTTCGGCCCCCCGCGTGAGCTCGCCGTCCCCACTGACCTCTCGCCAGGATCGCGAGCGTGAACGGCGCCGGCGGTTTCGGCGTTCGGTGACCATCTCGGGCCTCTCGACGGTGGTCGTGATCGGCGGACTGCTCACGCTGCTGCTGACCAGCCCCGGCTGGCCCAACGTGCGCGCGACGTTCTTCTCCTGGACTTTCTTTCGCCAATCCTTTGGTGACGTGCTGAGCGGCTTCTGGCTCGACGTGCGCATGTTCCTGATCGTCGAAGTGGTGGTCCTGGTGGTCGGGCTGCTGATCGCCCTGGGCCGGACCGTCAACGCCGCCGCGCTGTTCCCGCTGCGGCTGCTCGCCGTCGTCTATGTCGACGTGCTGCGCGGCGTGCCGACGATCCTGGTCGTCTACCTGATCGGTTTCGGGGTGCCGGCCCTGATGCTCAGCGGGCTGCCCACTGGGGGGGTGGTGTTGGGCGGCGTCGCCCTGGCCATGTGCTATTCCGCCTATGTAGCCGAGGTGTACCGGGCGGGGATCGAGTCCGTGCATCCGAGCCAGGGCAGCGCCGCGTTGGCCCTCGGCCTGACCCAGACCCAGGCCCTGCGCCACGTGATCCTGCCCCAGGCCATCCGGCGTGTGCTGCCGCCGCTGCTCAACGACTTCATCTCGTTGCAGAAGGACGTCGCGCTCGTCTCGATCCTCGGGCCCCAGGAAGCCTTTCGGGCGGCGCAGATCTTCCAGGCCTCGACCTTCAACTTCACGCCGCTGCTGGCCGCGGCGGCACTCTATCTCTGTGTGACGATCCCGCTGACCCGGATCGTCGATCGCCTCCAGGCCCGCAGCCTGCGCGAGCGGGGCGCGGCCCTGGCGCTCGGGCCCCGATGAGCGCGGTCCTCGAGCTGCGCGGGGTGACCAAGGCCTACGGCGACCATGCGGTCCTGCGCGGGATCGACCTCGAGGTTGGCGAGCACGAGGCGGTGGCCCTGATCGGGGCGTCGGGCTCGGGCAAGTCGACTCTGCTGCGCTGCGTGGATCTGCTCGAGGAGATCGACGACGGCGACATCCTGCTCGACGGCGAGCCGATCACGGTTCCCGGTGCCAACCCGGTCCCGATCCGCCGCCGGCTCGGCCTCGTCTTTCAGGCCTACAACCTGTTTCCTCATCGCAGCGTGATCGAGAACGTGATCCTGGGTGCGGTTCGCGCCCAGGCGATGGGCGACGGTGAAGCCCGGGCGGCCGGCCAGGCGATGCTCGAGCGCTTCGGCCTCGGCGACCGCGGGGGTGACTATCCCGACCGCCTGTCGGGTGGCCAGCAGCAGCGGGTGGCGATCGCCCGGGCGCTCCTGACCCGGCCCCGCGCGCTGCTCCTGGATGAGGTGACCAGCGCCCTCGACCCCGAGCTGGTCGGAGACGTGCTCGAGGTCATTCGCGAGCTCAAGGGAGACGGGATGACGATGCTGATCGCCACCCACGAGATGGGATTCGCGCGGGAGGTCGCCAACGAGGTGTGCTACCTGCAGGACGGCCGGATCATTGAGCGAGGGCCCCCGGAGCGGATCTTCTCGGCTCCCACCGAGGCCGACACCCAGCGGTTTCTGGCCCGTCTGCTGGCCGCCGACCGGCTGTGACCGGAGATCGGGGCAGCGGCGAGAGGGGGGCAGACGAGAGTGGTGCGGCCAGAAGATGGGGGCGGCCAAATGAGGGCACCCCCCGCCCATGACCGGCCGCTCCGATCTCGTCCCGCTGGTCCGAGCGGCCGTGCTCGGCCGGACCCACGCGGGTCCGGTCGGGGCCGGGCTGGGCTCCGGAGGTGCCGTGGGCGCCGCGTTGGTCAGCCGACGCGCCCGGGCCTGCGCCGGCCAGGCCGCCGGCATCCCCGATCCGCTGCTTGGCCTGGCCGAGGACGTGCTGGTGGTGGCGATCGCCACCTTCGCCACGCGCACCGCACCCGAGCTGCCGCCTGCGCCCGGCGAGGACGAGTCCGCTCCGAGCGGGGCTTAATCAGCGTGTCCGGGCTTCGACCGCCCCGGTTCGTCATCCAGAAGCACGCGGCCTCAACCCTGCACTATGACTTCCGCCTCGAGGTCGACGGGGTTCTGAAGTCGTGGGCGGTACCCAAGGGCCCGTCGCCGGATCCACGCCAGAAACGGCTGGCCGTGCAGGTCGAGGACCACGGCCTGGACTACTTCGACTTCGAGGGGGTACACGAGGAGGGCTACGGAGCCGGCGCGGTGATCGTGTGGGACTGGGGGCGGTACCGCAGCCTCGATCCTGAGCGATCGCCCGCCGAGATGATCGCCGCGGGCCACGTGAAGATCTGGCTGGAGGGGGAGAAGCTGACCGGGGGTTGGACGCTGCAACGCACGAGGGGCGGTGACAAGCCTCAGTGGCTGATGATCAAGCGTCGCGACCAGGGGGCCGACGCCCGTCGACGCCCGGAGAGCACGCAGCCGGAATCGGTCAAGTCGGGGGCGACGATTGAGCAGCTGGCCCGGGGCGACAAGGGTCAGATCTCCTCGTGAGCCCCGGTCGACTCCTCGAGCTGAGGCTCCGCATCGCCGCGATGGCGACGCCGCTCTTCGAGCAGGGAGCTGGCGGTGGCATCGAGCTTGGTCTGGACGGCGCGCTCGGCCCGTAGCTCGGCGTCTCGAGCAAGGCCACCGGGGTCACGGTGAGGCCCGACATCGGGCCGGCGGCGAACACGGGCCAGCGCGGCGAGACCGAGGCGCAAAACTCGACCGCCACACAATCGAGCTGCTCAATGAGCTCCGGGTCGTGGCCACCTGGTCCGGGTCGCCAACCGGCTGGCGATCGCCGCCATGATCTTCCTCGCCCTCGCTTCACCGGGATCCTGCTGCTGGTCTCCGATGTGGTCCTGGGCGGCGTGGCCCCGGTCGTGGTCGGCGCGGCCGCAGTGGTCACGATCACCGTCCTCTGTTCGGGCTGCCGTTGCCCCGGGGCGAGCGCGAGACCTCCGGGAGGGCGCCGACCGAGGGATCGGTGACCTCCCGCTCGCGGCCGTTCGCGATATGCGGCGCAGAACTGGGTAACGTCAGAACAAGTCAATTTCAGGAGCCGATATGTCAACCCCGCTCGATGCCCTCGCCGATCACGGCCAGAGCCCATGGATCGATTACCTCTCGCGCCCGTTCGTCCAGGATGGTGACCTCGAAGGCCTGGTCGCCCAGGGCGTGGCCGGTATCACCTCCAACCCGACCATCTTCCAGGGCGCGATCGCCGACGGTGACGCCTACGACGAGCAGCTGCGCGAGCTCCTCGCTTCCGAGGAGGACCCCAAGGAGGTCTTCCTGCAGCTGGCCCGCGAGGACGTCCGCGGGGCCTGCGATCTGCTGCGACCGGTGTTTGACCGGGGCGAGCGTACGCGCGACGGCTGGGTCTCCCTCGAGGTGGATCCCAACCTGGCGCAGGACGCAGAGGGTACGGCGGACGAGGCCCGGCGGCTACGGGACATGATCGATCGCGCCAACCTGTTCGTGAAGATCCCCGGAACTGAGGCCGGCCTGACCGCGATCGAAGAGACGATCGCCGCCGGGATCCCGGTCAACGTGACACTGCTGTTCTCGCTCGAGCGGCACCGCGCCGCCGCGCACGCCTATCTGAAGGGGCTGCGGCGCCTGCGCGAGGGCGGCGGTGACCTGGCCACGGTCGCCTCGGTGGCGTCCTTCTTCGTCTCCCGGGTGGACACCGAATGCGACCGTCGGCTGGAGGCGATCGGTGGCCATGACGAGCTGCGCGGCAAACTCGCGATCGCCAACGCCAAGCTCGCCTATCAGAGCTATCAGGAGATCTTCTCCGGCGAGGAATGGACCGAGCTCGAGGCGGCGGGGGGCTCGCCCCAGCGGTGCTTGTGGGCGTCGACCTCGACCAAGAACCCCGACTATCCCGATCTCATGTACGTCGAGGCCCTGGTCGGGCCCGAGACGGTCAACACGATGCCGCGCGAGACGATCGAGGCCCTGCTCGACCATGGTCGGATCGAGAGCAGGCTCGAGTCAGACCTCGACCAGGCCCACGGGACGCTGGACCAGCTCGCTGAGGCCGGCGTCGACTACGACGACGTAGTCGAGGTTCTCGAGCGCGAGGGCGTGGAGAAGTTCGCCGCCTCGTTCCGGGAGTTGCTGGCCGGCGTCTCGAGCAAGCGCGATCAGTTCGCCGCCGCGTAGGGACGCGGATTGTCCGACCAATGAATGGAGAACCAATGACCGACGATGAACGCACCATGGGCGGGCTGCCCGGCAAGGCGGTCGGCAAAGTGAAGGAGGCGATCGGTGCGGCCATCGGTCGCGACACGCTTCAGCGCGAGGGGCGCCTCCAGGAGGCCCAGTCTGAAACTGAGCTCGAGGCCGAGCGGTCGGCGGCCCGGGCCGGCGACCAGGAGCAGCGAGGGGCCGCCCGCGAACACGAGGCCGAGCTCCAGGCCGATCGCGGGCGGCTCGAGAACCAGGTCGCCGCGCAGCTGCACGACGGACAGGCTCGGTGTACTCGCGCCCCTGCCGAGTCCCGGGCCGACGCCCAGGCGACCCGTGAACATGCCGCCGCCGACACCGATGCCGACCACCAGCGCCAGCGGGCCGACGCTCAGGTCGACGCCGCCGAGCGGGCGCGGACCGACGCCGCCCAGCGGGCCAACCGGCTCGAGCAGCGCGCCCGTGAGGAAGCTCGCAAGGCCGATCAGCTCGACGGAACGGAGCGAGCGTGAGTAGGCGTGGACGTACCGCTGCGGCGCTGGACCATTACCTCAAGCTGGTGCGGTGGCCGCTCGATTCGGCGGCCCGGTTGCTTCCCGGGGAGCGGGTGGGGCCCCGGGCGGCGGCTCGGCTGGGCATCGACCGCCTCGACGCCACGATCCGCGGGCTGGTCGGCCGAGGTCTTGGCAACGACGCCCTGCGTCACTCATCGCGCCGGCGGGCCGAGGCGGCCGAGCATCGCGACCGAGCCCTGCGCCTCCGGCGTCAGGCCCAGGACGATCTGGCCGCGGCTCAGGAGCAGCTCGAGGAGACCGATGATGCAGCCGTCGCTCAGCGCCGGCGGGCCACGGCCAAGGCCCGTTCGCGCAAAAGTCAGGCGAGCCAGCGGCGTCAGGCCAAGGTCAAGCAGGCGCGCAGCACCGAAGCCAATCAGCGGCAGGCTGGTCAGGTTCGCGAGCAGCGCTCGGCCGAGAAGATCGAGGCCGAGGAGGCCCGCGCCCGCCTCCCGGCGGTCCAGGAGCAAGCGCAGGCCGCCGAGCAGCGGGCCGATGCGCTGGACGAGCGTGACGAGGCGCGGCGCTTGGGTGCCGCCGCCGCTCGGGTCAAGCGCTCGCGCAAGCTGGACTGATGGGCCCGGGTCGCTTTACGGCCCGGCCGGCCAGGGGCCCAACGGGTACAGCGGTGCCCGCTCGGTCAAGTGGCTTGAGCGGATCGCGGCGAGCCGTTGGAGAACGTCTCTCGGGCCCACAGCTACCGGCTGCTGGCGGAGGCACGGGTACCGCTGGACGCGGGTGCGCCTGGACGTGCAGGTCGGCGAGAGGCTCAGCGCACGCCGATGAGATCCACGACGAAGACCAGCGTCTCGTCGGGACCGATCACGCCGCCGGCGCCGCGCTTGCCGTAGCCGAGCATCGGCGGGATCGTGATCCGGCGCCGGCCGCCGACCTTCATGCCCGCCACGCCCTGATCCCAGCCCGAGATCACCTGGCCGCGGCCCAGCCCGAACTTGAACGTGTCACCGCGATCCCAGGACGCGTCGAACTGTTGGCCCGTGGACCACGAGACCCCGACGTAGTGGACTTCCACCACCTGGCCCGCTACCGCTTCCTCGCCCTCACCGGTGACGATGTCCTCGAGCTCGAGCTGGTAGGACGGTGCCTGGTCAGCGGGGATCTCGACGGCGGGCTTCTCGCTGGTGTCCATCCGCGCACCGTAGCGTGACCGATGGCCTGCGTGTCCGCCCGCTTGGCAGCGAAATGCGGCGCTAGGGATCTAACCGGTGCCAACCGGCAGCGGGCTGCTCGCGGCGTTCGTCGCGCCCGGTGCGGCCTAGCCTGGCGGACGACGCCGACGCAGGCCGAGCGCGGGGATGGCCAGCAGGCTGAGCACGGCGCAGAGCAGCAGCGGGGTGCGAAAGCTCCGCGTCACGGCGCTCTGGACGAGCGTCCGGACCTGCACCTCGAGCGCGGCCAGATGAGCCCGGGTCGTCGGGTCGGCTCCGGCTGCCGCCCGGGCGAAGGGCGGCCCGAGGTCCGGCAGTTCGCTGGCCGGCGCCTTGGCGCTGGCCGCTTGAAGCCCGGCCCCGAGCTGAAACTTGGTGGCCAGCGAGAGGGGAGCGCTGATGATGGCGCGGAAGATGGGCGGCGTCGCCCGGGCTGGGGCGGCATCGAGCTGGTTGACCAGGATCGGGGTGAGCAGGACGAGGCCGAGCACGAGCCCACCTTCGCGGGCTGCGACGGTGCGGGCCGCCCGCGCCGCCGGCAGGCCAGAGGTGCTCAGGGCAACGCGGGTCAGCGCGGGGAAAGCGAGTCCGAGTCCGACGCCGCACAGGCCCAGCGCGGTCAGCGCCAGTCCGACCGTGCGGTGGGAGACGAGCGCCAAGATCACGAGGCCGAGCGCGAGCACTACCGCGCCGGCGCCGCCGGCCACCCGGGCGGGGCGCTCGGTCACCGCCCGCTCGATGATCACTGTGGTGAGCGGGATAACAGCCAGGACCGCCGCCGCCCCGAGCGGACTGAGCTGCCAGACGTTGATGAGCAGGATGGTGGCCAAAAACAGGGCCCCGATCAGTCCGGCCGAGATCAGGCTCAGAGCCAGGTTGGCGAGGGCCGGCGCGGTTCCGACCCTCCCGGCCGGCTCAGACGGCGCCGCGCCGGGTGCTGGGGCGCCCACGTGAGGCTGCCGGTTGGCCGGGTCAGAACCCAGGTGCCCGGCCACCGCGGCCACCGCAGCCGCCGCCGCCACAGGAGCTTGGGCGAAGAAGATCGCGCGCCAGTCGAAGACCTGCGTGAGCACCCCGCCGGCCGTCGGGCCGACGCCGGCTCCGAAGGCGGCGGCCACGGCCCAGGAACGCAGCTGGGCGTGACCGCGCGCGCCCGCGCTGTCGCCGGCTCGGCGCCGGAGGAGGGGGAGCGAAGCGCACAGCAAGACCGCGCCACCCACCCCCTGTAGGCAGCGCCAGACGATCAGCAGCGTCAGGCTGCCGGCTGCGCCCGAGCCCAGCGAGGCGAGCCCGAACACGCTGAGTCCGGCCACCAGCGCCCGCCGCGAGGACAGCCGCGAGGCGACGGGAAGCACGGCCAGGGTGCTCGCGATCAGAGCCAGGTTGTAGGCCGTGATCACCCAGGTCACATGCGAGATCGAGGTGTGCAGGCGGACCACGATCTGGGGCAGGGCGAGGACGGCCACCGAAGCGTCCGCGAACGCGAGCGCGATGGCCAGGCGAACCGCCCCGTCGGCCCAGCGGGAGCCCGGAGAGGGGGGGATGGTCGGTGTCGTGGTCGCGGTCAGGGCGTGGAGGCTACGCAACCGCGGAGTAGGAGTGGCGCTGCCCGGGTAGCCCCCACACATGCCAACCATGACCATCGCCCCGCGCTGGGCTTCAGCGCTCGAGGTTCCCCAGCCGGTCGAAGCACCGACGCCGGTCGTTCCCGATGCCCCGGTCGCGCCGATCGATCCCGATCCGGGCACGCCCGCTGACCCTGGCCAGCCGCCGAGCGTCCCGGCCCCCGTGGAGCCGGCCACGCCGATCGACCCCGATCCGGGCCCCGACCCGGATCCGGAGCCCGATCCGGCCCAGAGTTAGCTGCTCGCGTCGCCACTGGCCACGGGCAACCGACTGGGCCGACGGTCGCTCAGGGTAGCGATCGGCGGTCGCTCCGCGACCGGGACGGCGGCCACGGAACCGTCATCCCAGGGCCGCAGATAGGCCCCGGCGATGACGGCGTCGGGGCGGCCACAGCGCCGCTGCACGGCGGCCAACACTGCGTAGGCCATCTCGCCGAGGGACCGGAGCGACTGGTGGCGGTTCTGACGCATCCCCAGGTCGCACTCGGCCAGCGCCGCCAGCCCGTCACGCCGCAGGGCGTCGATCAACATCGCGATCTCCACCCCGTAACCGACCGGGAAGGGGATTGCCTCCAGCAGCGAACGGTGGGCAGCGAGCTCTCCGGCCAGGGGCTGAGAGAAGCCGGCCAACCGGGGCTCGTGGAGGTTGATCAGGGGGCGGGCCATCAATTCGGTCACGCGCCCACCCTCATTGGCGAGAACCTGGCCGCCGGCCGCCAGGGGACGCTCGAAGGCGCCCTTGATGAGCTTGATCTCCCGGTCGGCGAGGATCGGTCCGAGCAGTCCGACCAGGTGCCCGGGGGAGGGATCGCGAGTGTCGCCATCGAGGAAGCAGACGATTTCTCCACCGGTCGCGCGCAGCGCGCGCCACATGGCATCGCCCTTGCCCTGCGCCGGTCCGAGCTCGGCCGCGACCTCGTCCTGCTGGATCACCCGGGCCCCGGCCCGGGCGGCGGCCCCCGCGGTGTCGTCCCGCGAGCCGGCGTCGATGACCACGAGCTCGTCGATCACGCCGGTCTCGCGCAGCGGCCCGACCGCCTCGCCGACGACGGCGCCGATCGTTTGCGCACATTCCTTGGTCGGGATCACCACGGTGACGGTCCGACCGGCTTTGTTGGCCAGCAGCGCCGCGGGATCGAACTCGTCGGCCCGGAAGCGACGGTGCTCCAACCACCGGGAAACCTCGAGATCGACCGCGAGTCCACGCGAAGCCCGGCCTCGAGACCGCGCTGAGGTCCGCACCCGGACGTCCCGGGTGCGCAGGATCGGCACCCCGCGCTCGTGCAGGCGGGTGGCGAAGGCGGCGTCCTCGAGCGCGTGGAGCGGCTCCAGGCCACCGACGTGACGATAAGCGGCGGCGGTTATCCCGATCGAGGCACCCGCGAAATGATGATGCTCGGCGGCCGGGTCGAGTTCCCGGACGCGGTCGAGCCGATCGACGGCGTCGCGCTCGCGCCGACGGCGGACACCCACGGGTAGCTCGGTGCCCTCATCGGGATCCAGCTCGACCAGCCCGGCTACGGCTCGCGCGCCGGCGTGCACGTGCTGCAGCTGGCGTGCCAGCCATTCCGGCGCGGGCTGTGAGTCCGCGTCGGTGGAGGCGATCAGCCCGTCGGGGCGGCCCGCGGCGAGCAGCCGCTCGGCGGCCAGATCCATCCCCAGCCGGCGCGCCGCACCCGGCCCGTGCCCCGGTCCGGTGACCATCCGCACGGCCAGGCCGAGCTCGGCGGCGGCCTTCCCGGCCCGCGCCCGGGTCGCGTCCTGGCAGGCGTCGAGCACCAGGATCGTCTCGAACGCATGGCGGCCGACGGTCTGCTCGGCCAGCGCCCGCAAGCAGGCCTTGATCGTCGCCTCCTCGTCGTGGGCGGGGATCACCACCACGCTGCTCAGTCCCATGCCGCTCCCTGGGTGATCAGGTCGCGCCCGCGCTCGTAGGCGTCGTCGGACTGGTGCGCGAGCACGCCGACCCGCCGTCCCTCGCGCCCGTACCAGGCCACAAAGGCCCCGTCGCGTCCTGGCTCCCAGCGCACGGTCTCGAACCCGTCACCCCAGCCTGCGTACTTGAGGGTGTGCTCGCCGATCATGGACCAGAAGCCCGGTGCCTGCGCCCAGCTGACGTCGCGCCCGGCGGCGGTCTGTCCGGCCAGCTCGCCCTGGCCGAGGGCATCGCCCCAGTGCTCGACGGCGACCGCGCGCCCAGCCGCGGTGTTCTGCGCCCGACAGACGTCCCCGGCGGCGAGCAGGCTCGAGACCTCCGTGCGCATGTGCGCGTCGGTCGGAATCGCTCCGTGCTGGAGAGCGAGGCCGGCCTGGGCGGCGAGCTCTGACCGGGGGCGGACGCCGACCGCCATGACCACGAGGTCGCCGGTCGCCCGCTCGTGGCCCGCGACCACCGTGAGGCGGTCGCCCGTCCGCTCGATCGCGTCAACGCCAGACCCGACGGTCAGGGAGACCCCGAGCGCCTCGAGCCAGCGCTGGATCTCCGCGGCCGCCTGCTCGCCGAGCCGGCCGACGTTGGGCGCGGGTTCATCTGAGACGAGGGTAACCCGATGCCCGACCATGCTCAGCGAGGCTGCGATTTCGCACCCGATGAAGCCCGATCCGATGACTACGACGGCGGCGCGAACGCCCAGTCGCGCCCGCAGCTCGTGGGCGTCCTCGAGCGAGCGCAGGGTGCGCACACCAGGATCATCGGCGCCCGGGATCGGCAAGCGGGTCGGCTCCGCGCCGGTGGCCAGGAGGCAGGTCCGGTATGCGATCTCGCGGCCGCCGGACAGGCTCACCCGGCGCTCGGTGCAATCGAGGCTGACGGCGCGGCCTCCGATTAGCGCGACCCCGTGCTCGGCCGGCCACCGCTCGGACTCCAGCGGGATCTCCTCGTCGGTGAGCTCGCCCCGCAGCAACTCCTTCGAGAGCGCGGGGCGCGTGTAGGGCATGCGCCGCTCGTCGGTGACCAGGCCCACCGAGCCCGGGCCGCCGGCCTCACGATAGGCCCGAGCGGCTGAGAACGCGGCCGGCCCCCCGCCGACGATCAGCAGCTCGTGTGGGCCGGCGTCACTCACGTCCGCTCCAACACGTCGAGCAGGTACTCGTCGGTGGGACTTGACGTCAACGCCGTCAGCCACGGTTGCGAGCGCAGCCGATCGTGGACTTCGGCGGCGGTGAACGGCCGCTCGGGGCCGCCGGGCCGCCAGTGGACCGCGACCATCCGGGCGCCGGGCGCCATCCGCATGGCCAGGGCGGCCAAGGTGGCCTCGAGCACCGCGAGGGGGAGGTAGTAGAGGATCTCCGACGCGACCACGAGGTCATAGGCCCGAACGGGGATCACGGCCGGAAGCTCGCCCAGCACGACCTCGGCCGCGGGCTCATCGCGCAGGCGAGCGCGGGCTTCGCGCACGGCGGTCGGAGCGGCGTCGACGGTGACCAGGGAGCGGCAGCGTGGCGCGAGCATGGCGCTGAACACACCGATCGAGCCGCCCAGCTCCAGAGCGGAGTCAAACTGCCCCCGGCCGCAGGCGGCCAGCGTGGCTTCGTACTTGCGCCGCTCGTACTCCGAGCTGCGGTAGCGCCAGGGATCTGGGTCGGCCCGGTATCGAGCCTCGAAGTCAGCGCTGGACATCGAGCTCATCGCTGCGCCCCCGCATCGAGCCGGGCCTGGCCAGCGCGGGCGAGCAGCGGATCGAGGCGATGTTGAAGGAGAAAGACCTCGAGATCACGCCGGGCGCGGTCCAGCTGGCCGCCGCGGGCAAACGGTCTCGAGCCGCAGGCGCGGGCCGCCTCGTCGAGCAGGGTCCGGCAGGCGTCGGCGATCGCCGCGCGGCCGTGCAGCGCTATCGCCGCGAGCTCGTCGGACCGCTCGTCCATGGCCTGGGCAGCGGCCTGCAGCCACACCGAGATCGTCCGCTGGGCGGTGACGATGCGTCCGGTGGCCAACGCTTCGAGCGGACCGGAGGCCGGTCGCGAGGCCAGCTCGTGCAGGGCGGCCTCCACGGCCGCGTCGGCCATGCCCGCCCATGACGCCGCGGTGCGCAGCGCGTCTCGTGCGAACCAGGGCTGGGTGGCGATCGCTCCGGGCGGTCCCAACACCGCGAGCACGGGCGCGGCGTCAAAGACGACCCGGTGCGAGACCGAAGCGCGCAGACCGTGAGACCGATACCAGCTCGGATCGATCGCCACGCGGTCGGCCGCCGTGAGGTCGATCCAAACCGACAGCGGCGCCCCGCCGTCCGGCGCCCGGGCCAGCACCAGGGCCCGGTGCAGCCCGCCGGCACCCGAGCAGAAGGTCTTGACACCCCGGAGCACGAGGCCGTCGCGAGACGACTGCACGCGCGCGGGCTCGCCCTCGTCTGGGGCGGGATCACCGCCCCAGACGCCCCCGCGCAGCTCGCCGGTCGCGAAGGCATCCAAGTCGCGGGCACACCGCTCGCCCGATCCCTGGACGGCCAGACGCTCGATCGCGTTCAGATGTCCGTCGTAGATCCGGCCGACCGAGCCGTCGGCCCGAGCCACGCTGCGGACCAGGGCGAGCTCCTGGGCGGCGGGCGGCCGCGCCGGACCAGGCGTTGCCCCCCACGCCATCAGGCCGGCGGCGTGCAGAGCCGCGATCGCGTCGTGCGGAAACGTCGGCACGGGGTCCTCGTCGCGCCGAACCGCCCCGGCGGCGATCTCGCGCAGGGCCGCGGCGGTCCGGTCAGTGTCCTCGAGCTGAGGCTGGAGCAGGTCGGTCACGTCAGCGCTTCCAGGGTAAGTCCGGTCGTGCGCGCGTGCTCGATGACCAGTCCGGCGTAGGCGAGGGTCTCCCCGCAGCCGGCCCGGCGGCCGCCGGGCCCGATTCCATCGTGGGCCAGCACGACCGCGCCTGGGACCAGTTTCGACCGAGTGACCTCGAACATGTCCGCCGCGGCGTCACCCCGCCAGTCATGGGTGTCCACGTCCCAGCCCACGATCCGCAGGTTGCGCTCCGCCGCCACGGGCTCGGTCCACGGCGCAAGGTCGCCGTAGGGCGTCCGCCACAACTGCGGGTTCGCCCCGAGCTCGCCCAGGCATTGCAGCGACCGATCGGCGTCGCGGCGACCCCAGGCCTCATCTCGGGTTGAGTGCCGAACGTGCTCCTGGCAATGGATGCCCACGCCGTGGCCCTCGGAGACCATGCGCGCGATCAGGTCGGGATGGTGCTCGGCCCGCGGCGCGATCGGAAAGAAGGTGGCGCGAGCACCCGCCTCCCCGAGCAGGTCGAGCAGCCCGGGCGTGAAGCGCGCGTCTGGTCCGTCGTCGAAGGTGAGCGCAAGCACGGGCACAGCCTTGCAGTACCCGCCCGGAGTGATCCTCACCGGGGGGGCGCCAGCCTTCGTCCCGGGATCCCGGCGCGGTCACCGGGACGGCCGGCGCCCGCGCACCCGGCCGCGCCACCTGGTCCCCTGCGGCTGGGTCTTGATCGCCCAGCCGAACTTGGTCACCACAAACCCAAGTAGGGCCACGGTCAGCACGATCGCGATGGTCACTCCAAGTGTCATCCCTGTCCCTCCTGATGGGTTGCTCCGGTATTTGCCCGTTCCGGGGCCGACGCAAGCGGGCCCGGGCGCCCGTGTAAGGACAACGAACCCGGGTAGCCCGTCTTTGAGCCCGGATTCCTTCTGTCCCGAGCCAAAGGAGCTTCATGCCCGCGTCCCTGAACGGAAAGAAGATCGCCATCATCGCCACGGACGGCGTCGAGCAGGCGGAGTTGACCAAGCCCCGCGCCGCGGTCGAGCGGGCCGGTGCGACGACCGAGCTGCTGTCGCCGCAGACGGGGGAGATCCAGGCCATGAACCACGACCTCGAGCCGGCCGACAAGTTCCCGGTCGACAAGGGGATCGGCGACGCTTCGCCCGTCGACTACGACGGCCTGATCCTGCCCGGCGGAACCGTAAACGCCGACAAGCTCCGAGCCGAGGGCGACGTGGTGTCGTTCGTACAGGCGTTCTTCAAGACCGGCAAGCCGGTCGGGGTCATCTGCCACGGGCCGTGGACGCTGGTCGAGGGCGATCTCGTGCGCGGTCGCACGCTGACCTCGTTCCCCAGCCTCCATACCGACATCCGCAACGCCGGCGGGGAGTGGGTGGACGAGGAGGTCGTGGTCGACCAGGGTCTGGTCTCGTCGCGCAACCCCGATGACCTGCCGGCCTTCTGCGCCAAGATCGTCGAGGAGTTCGCCGAGGGCGAGCACCCCGTCGCCCGGTCCGGCGCCACTGCCGCCTCCTAGCCGGACTCCCCCCGCTCGCGCCAGCGCTGTTCTGAGGCTTCAATCTCGGCCAGCGCGGCGCTGCGGGGACACCAGCCGCCGACCTCGACGACCTTGTGCTCGAGCTCCTTGTAGATCGAGAAGAACTGCTCGATCTCCTGGCGCAACAGCTTGGGCAGGTCATCGAGGGCCTCGAGCCCGTTCCAGTAAGGGTCGTGTAGGGGAACGCAGATGATTTTGTCGTCGGGTCCCTTTTCGTCGGCCATCACGAACATGCCCAACGGCTTGACCGGGATCAGGCAACCCGGGAAGGTCGGCTCGGTCAGACAGACCAGCGCGTCGAGCGGGTCGCCATCCTCGGCCAGCGTGTTGCGGAGGTAGCCGTAGTCGGTGGGATAGGTGGCCGCGCTCATCAGGAGGCGGTCGAACTTGATTCCGCCCAGCTCAGGGTCGTACTCGTACTTGTTGCGGTTGCCCTTGGGGATCTCGACCACGCACACGAAGGTGCGCTCGGACTGGTCAGACGCCGGGCACGGGTCGGACGACGGCTGATCGCTCATGATCGCCAGCCTATGTGTCCTCGAGGCGGAAGCCGATCTTCATCTCGACCTGAAAATGAGCCAGCTCGCCACCGTCCACGTGCCCGCGGATGCTCACCACCTCGACCCAGTCGACCTCGCGGAGGGTCTGGCTGGCCCGCCGGACTCCGGAGCGCATCGCCTCGGCGATGCTGTCGGGCGAGGTGCCGGCAATCTCGACGATCTTGTAGGTACTCGATTCAGACACGGGCGCTCCTGTCGGGAGGGGGACACGAGCGAGCTACCCGCTGCACCGGGCGGGCAACCGCCCGCGGGCCCGAGCTCAACCGACCTGCAAACCGCGCAAAACCTGCGTCCTTCGGGCGAGACGTTTCCTCTCGCGCAGGCTCAGCCCCAACTTTGCGCAAACCTTGCCGCCGGCCGCCAAGGTTTTCGCCGACTGCAATGCCGCTTCGGGGCGGACGTCGGCTCCCGTCGTTTTCCCCAGGAGCGTGACCAGCCCGTGCGTCAGCCGCGAGCGCGTGGCTTTGACCAGCGGATCGGCCTGATGACGTACGTGACCTGCTCGACGTTGCGCTACCACCCGGCAATCGTCGCCCAGAAGGCGGCCACGATTCAGATCCTGTCCGGTAACCGCTTTCCTCTCGGCTCGGCGCCGGTGAGAACCTCAACGAGCACGTGGTCGGCCGCGGCTGGCCCGCCGTGGGCAAGCGCCACGAGATGCTCAGCGAAGCGGTCGACATCAGAGCTCCGAGCAACTCAGCTGCGGACCCGATCTCGAAGAGCACGTCGAGGCCATCCACCGTTTCTCGAGGCAGGCTTCGCCGAGGTCGCCCTCATGCAAATCGGCGCTGACGTCCAGGAGCCGTCATGCCCTGGGCCGAGGAGGAGCTGTTGCCGGCCTTGCGCACGCTGTGAGCGCGCGCCAGCGCTCAGTCGCGGACGAGCGGGCGGTCCTGACGTGAGTCAGACTCAGCCGGCGGAGCGCGCGGGTCGGTGTCCGCCTCGCTCGTGCGCGGGGGCGGCGCTGACCACACGTTCCACGGGCGGGCGATGACCAGCCAGGCGATCCCGGCGCCGAGCAGGGTCGCGCACAGGATCCAGCCCACGGGCCTGGTGCTGATCCCGATGTACTTCAGGCCCGAGGCGAAGATCACAAAGGCGATGGCGGGCCGAACGTAGCGGTCGGGGACGCTGGAGGAGAGCATCGAGCCGATCAGCACCGCCGGCACGCTGCCCAGGACGAGCGAGCCGGTCACCGAAACCTCGACATGACCGAAGGCCACGGCGCCGAGCGCGGCGGCGAGGGTCAACGGCACCGCCTGGGTCAGGTCGGTGCCGACCAGCTGGTTGGCGCCCAGCGCGGGGTAGATGAAGAGCAGCCCGACGATCATCAGCGAACCCGACCCGACCGAGGTCAGCCCCACCACGACCCCGCCCACGACTCCGACCGCCAGCGTGAGCAGCGGCCGCGGTGCCACGTCGGTGACGAACACCGTCCGCGCCTGGCCGGCCCGTCGGTCCAGGACGAAGCGCAGGACCATCGCGGCGGCGCCGAACAGCAGCGCCGCGCCCAGGAAGACCTGGATCTGATTCTCGGCGGACTTCGCGTTGCCCATCAGGTGCAGGAGATAGCTGCCCAGGAAGGCAGCCGGGATCGAGCCCAGCATCATCAGGCGAACGAGCTTGAAGTTGACCGTGCCGGCCCGAATGTGGACGGCGGCGCCGAACGGACGCATGAGCACGGCGGCCACAAGATCGCTCGAGATCGCCGTCGAGGGCTTGATCCCGAAGAGCAGGATCAGCATCGGTGTCATCAGGGCACCCCCGCCGGCCCCGGTCATGCCGACCAGTAGGCCGATGATCGCGCTGCCCAGGACTATGTAGGGATCGATGTGCACTTCGGGGCTTGGCCGGCCGGTCGCGGCTAGTGATCCGCGGCGATCCGCGGACTCGCGGTTGCGGGAGGGTCGCCGGAGAGTAGCCAGCCTCCGGGCACGGAGTTGACCACGCCCTGGCGGCTGAGCTTCGAGAGCGCGCTGGTCACGGTCGGCCGGCGCGCCGCGACGAGATCCGAGAGCACCGCATGGGTCAGTCGCAGCGGGAGCATGACGCCGTCGCTGCGCACGCGCCCCCAGCGACCCGCGAGATGCCAGAAGAGCATGTGCAAACGCACGTCCACGCGGGCCTGATGCACGATCGCCATGTTGACCGCAAGCTGTCGCGAGCGCTCCACCGCGCGCCGGAACAGGCGGCCGGCGATCGGCGGGAACTCGGCCAGCTGGCGCACGAAACCCTCATCCAAGACGGCCAGACGGCAGGGCTGCAGCACGAGCCAGTTGTTGGTCAAGGTGAGCGCTGACTCACCCTGGTGATACGGGGGGCGCAACACGTCGCCCTCCCCGATCAGCTCCGCCCCGAAGCGGCGTCGGACACCGACCCGGTGGAGCATCACACCGCTGAGGACGAGCAGCCCGAGGCCGTCCCGGACGCCGTCGAGATGCGCTATGCGCAGGGGACCGGGGCCAAATCCGATCTCCTGGACGACCATCGCCTCGACCGCCGCGTCACGGAGTCCGGGGGCGATCGCCTCGGCCAGATCCGGATCCTCGGCCAAGAGATGGCAGAAGGTCGCGGAAGGGACAGGAGAGCTGGCCACACTCTGCACTCTGTCAGAGCCTCAGGCGGCTCAAAACGCAAGGCGCTCGGCTGACCACTCCGAGCCGAGCACGGCGATCAGGTCAGGCGCCACCGCGCGCACGATCGCGGCCTGAGCGACGGGCGCCAGCGCCCCGAACACGCGCCGGCGGGCACTCTGCCTGGCGCGGTGAACGTGGGGGGGCGACGCTGGTCACGGGTGCGCTGAGAGCTCGATCAGGGCGGTGGCGATCTCCTGCGGACGCTCCAGGGGGCTCATGTGGCCGGTTTCGGGAAGCACGATCAGTCCGGCCGAATCGGGCAGCGCCTGCGCGATGCGCCGAGCGTGGGCTGGGGGGGTAAGCCGGTCGCGTTCTCCGGCCACGACCAGGGTGGGGACGGTCAGGCGCGCGACCGCGTGCCAGAGGTCCATGTCGGTGAGCGCCACTCCGGCGGCGGCGCGGACGTCGGGCGCAGTTCCGACCAGCATCTGCTCAAAGAACGCCACCTGCCCGGCGGTCGCCGTGGGGCCGAAGGCGGCATGGCGGATCATGGCCTGCTGGAGTGGGGTGGAGAACGGGAGAAGCGAGGCGCGGGACCCGAGCACGAAACGGCTCAGCAGCGGGCTCTCCAGGCGTTTGGCGAGCTCGCCGAAGAGCAGGTGGCCGGCGATCAGGTCCCCGAGGCCGACGTTGATCAGCGCAGCCGCCCGGGCGCGGGCGCCGACGTCGTGGTGCTCGGCCCAGGCGGCGATCGACATCGCGCCCAGCGAGTGGCCGGCCACGGTGGCCAGCTGCTGCTCGGGCGTGGCGGCGACCAGCACCGCCTCGAGATCCTCCCCGAAGCGCTCCAGCGAATAGTCGCGGTCGGTGGCGGCATCGCTGGCGCCGTGGCCGCGCAGGTCATAGGCGACCGTGCGCAGACCGGCAGCGCGCAGCCGCCGGATCACGGGTCCCCAGAAGGCCAGCTCCTCGGTCCAGCCGTGGGCCAGGACCACGGTGGCGCCGTCCGGCGGACCGAAGATCTCGGCGTGCAGTCGCGTCCCGTCGGCCGAGGTGACCGCCAGCGGACTACCGCCGAGCGGAGCGGTCAGCGCTGCGTAGTCGGGATCCCGGGCGACCTGGCGCAGGTGGCGAAGCTGGAGGGCGATTCCGGCGGCGGTGCCCGCGGCGGCGACCGAGACCGTCAGCGCGCGGGGCGGGCGGGGGAGAGCCATAGGGCCGCCACCCTACCGAGGCCTCCCGGTAACCGGCCCGTAGCAATCGCCGGGCATGGCGGTGCGTAGGATTGCGCCGTGCGATTCGGTTTGCTCACCGGAGGCGGCGACTGCCCGGGGCTCAACGCGGTCATCCGCGCGGTGGTCCGCAAGGGCGTGGACGCCTACGGCGATGAGCTGATCGGGTTCCGCGACGGCTGGCGCGGGGTCCTGGACGATGTCGCCGAGGAGCTCACGATCGAGTCCACCCGCGGGATCCTGCCCCGCGGCGGGACGATCCTCGGCAGCTCACGCACCAACCCGACCAAGCGCGAGGGCGCGACCGAGGTCGTCCGCGCGACGCTGCGGCATCATCGTCTCGACGGACTGATCGCCATCGGCGGCGAGGACACCCTGGGGGCGGCCCATCGGCTGTTTGAGGCGGGCGTGAACGTGATCGGCGTGCCCAAGACGATCGACAACGACCTCGGCGCCACCGACCAGACCTTCGGCTTTGACACCGCGCTCCAGGTCGCCACCGACGCCATCGATCGCCTCCACACCACGGCGGAGAGCCATCATCGCAACCTGGTCGTGGAGGTCATGGGCCGGAGCGCCGGCTGGATCGCCCTACACGCCGGGATCGCCGGGGGTGCCGACGTGATCCTGATCCCCGAGCAACCCTTCGACATCGACGAGGTCTGCGGGCTGATCGGCCGCCGCCACGCTCGCGGGCGCTATTTTGCGATCGTGGTCGTGGCCGAGGGAGCGCTGCCCAGGGAAGGGACGCTGAGCGTCGCCGCCAGTGAGACCGACGAATTCGGCCATCCCCGGCTAGGCGGGATCGGACGCATACTCGAAAAGGAGATCGAGTCGCGGACGGGCTTTGAGACCCGCGCGACCGTGCTCGGCCACATCCAGCGGGGAGGCACGCCGACCGCTTTTGATCGCGTGCTCGCCACCCGCCTCGGTCTGGCCGCGATCGATGCCGCGCACGAGGGACGCTGGGGCTCGATGACCGCCCTGCACTGCACCGAGATCGAGCTCGTGGCTCTGGCCGACGCGGTGGCCGAGGTTCGGCGCGTCCCGACCGGGGAATACGACCGCTACGGAGTTCTGTTCGGCTGACCGGCGCCGGGGTCAGCACAATCCACAAACCCAATCTGACTAAGAGGTTCCGACTATGCTGAGAATCGTGGCCGCCCTTGATCGCTTCGCCCGCAACCGATGACCGCGACCGGCGCCGCCACTGACCTCGACCGGTTGTGCGTGGACACGATCCGTACGCTGTCGATGGACGCGGTCCAGAAGGCCAACTCGGGCCATCCGGGCACCCCGATGGCGCTCGCGCCCCTCGCCTACGTGCTCTACACGCGGGTCATGAAGCACAACCCGGGCAACGCCGACTGGATCGACCGCGATCGCTTCATCCTCTCCGCCGGGCACGCGTCGATGCTGCTCTACTCGATGCTCTACCTGACCGGGTATCCGCTCACGCTGCACGACCTCGAGAACTTCCGTCAGGTCGGCTCGCCCACCGCGGGCCACCCGGAGCGTAAGTACAGCCCCGGGATCGAAGCCACCACGGGACCGCTCGGCCAGGGGATCTCTATGTCGGTCGGGATCGCCCTCGGGGAGCGGATGCTGGCCGCGCGCTTCAACCGTGATGGTCACGAGGTCGTTGACCACCATACGTTCACGATCGCCTCCGACGGCGACATGCAGGAGGGAGTGGCCTCCGAAGCCTCGTCGCTGGCCGGCCACCTCGGCCTCGGCCGCCTGATCGCCTTCTATGACGACAACAAGATCCAGCTGGCCGGCCCCACCTCCCAATCCTTCTCCGAGGACGTGGCGAAGCGCTATGAGGCCTACGGGTGGCACGTCGAGGACGTCGGGGACGACATGTCGCTGGATCGCCTCGAGCGAGCCACGCGCGACGCGATGGCGGTCGAGGACCGCCCGTCGCTGGTCATCGTCCGCTCCCACATCGGCTACGGGAGCCCCAACAAGCAGGACACCTCCGGCGCGCACGGCTCGCCGCTGGGCGAGGACGAGGTCCGGCTGACCAAGGAGGCCTACGGCTGGGATCCCGACAAGCAGTTCTACGTCCCGGAGGAGGCGCTTGAGCACTTCCGCAAGTGCTGTGAACGCGGCCGCGAATTCGAAGTCGAGTGGGAAAAGCGCTTTGACGCCTACCGCGAGACAGTGCCCGAGCAGGCCCAGCTCTTGGAGACGATCGCCGCTGGCCAGATGCCCGACGGCTGGGACGCCGATCTGCCTCGTTTCGGATCCGACGGGGACCCGATCGCGACCCGCAAGGCCTCGGGTGAGGTGATTCAGTGGGCGGCCGCGGCCGTGCCCCAGCTGATCGGCGGTTCGGCCGACCTGGCCACCTCCAACAACACCGACATCGAGGATGGAGGTGATGTCGAAAAGGGTTCCTACCGGGGGCGCAACCTACGTTTCGGGGTCCGCGAGCACGCCATGGGGGCGATCACCAACGGCCTGTGCCTGCACGGATTCCGCGCCTACGGGGGGACGTTTCTGACCTTCTCTGACTACATGCGGGGTTCCGTTCGCCTGTCCGCACTGATGAAGCTGCCGGCGATCTGGGTCTACACCCACGACTCGATCGGGCTCGGGGAGGATGGCCCCACCCACCAGCCGATCGAGCACCTGGCCGCGCTGCGGGCGATCCCCCGCTTGAACCTGGTGCGCCCGGCGGATGCCAACGAGACCGCGCTCGGCTGGCGTTT
>JBPCIY010000012.1:0-3809 GCA_051005855.1 Solirubrobacteraceae bacterium
GGCCTGGGCGGCGGCCAGCGCGGACGCCCGGGCCGCCGCAGCGGCGGCCGCCCGCCGCTGGGCCTGGATCCGGGAGATCTGCGACCGCAGCGAGTTGGACCGCGCCTGGGTGGCCTGAAGGGCGAGCTGCTGGGCGGCCCGCGCCCGCTGGAGCGCCGCCTGCTTGGCGGAGAGCAGTGAGTTCATGCCCGCCAGCGCGCGGGCGCGGAGCGCGGCTCCGGCGGTGAGCTGGTGAACGCTGACCTGGAGCTTGGCCAGCTGCCTCGCCGCCCGGTCGGCCTGGGCCTTGGCCTGGCGCGTGAAGGAGATGATCGTCTGCTGCTGGCTCTCGGCCCGGCCGAGGAAGTTGATCTGCTCGAGCAGGTCTGGGAAGCCGCGGGCGTTGAGCACCACCGAGACCAGATCGGGATGGTCGCCTTCGTAGCTGGAGATCAGTTGATGGGAGAGGATCAGCCGCGCTCGGGCCAGGCGCCGGCGCAGCCGCGCCACGCGCGCCTGTTCGCGTAGCAGCGAGACGTGGACGCGGGCGAGGCGAGCCCGGTCTGAGACCAGCTGCGCCCGGACGGCAACCTCGCGGTTCTGCACGAGCTGGATCTGGCCGTCGAGCGAGGAGATCAGGCCCGACAGCGAGCCCACGCTCGAGCTGAGCTGCTGCTGTCGGCCCTGCTGCTGGCTGAGCTGGTTGCTGAGGTGGTTGAGGTTCGAGCTCGCGGCGCGAGCGTTGGCGTGGGGGAGGGTCGCCAAGCTGACCAGCGCCAAGGCGACCAGCACCGCGGCGGTGGCGGCGGCCCGAACGGCGGGGGCGCGGTGGCTGAAGCTCATCTGAGTTCTCGTGGCGATGCGGCGGCGGCGATCCGCCTACGGGGTTAGCTGTCGGGCTCGCGCGGATCTCGTCTGCGCTAGGCGACCAGCAGATCGCCATTCGCCCCGGAGGGACTCTCGGGTCCCCCGCTTACCCGCAAATAGCGGGCAATTCGGCGGTCGCGAGACGTTATCAGGAACCGATGCTCCGGCGGCCCGCGGGGGCCAGCCTATGCTGCCGGGGTGAACTCGCCCGCGTCTGATCGAGCCCAGCGGATCCTGGCCTCGATCCGCGCCACCCCGGCCGGTTTCGTGCGCACCTACGGCGACGTCTCGCCCGGCGCTCCGCGACTCGCCGGCGCCGTGCTCAGCGCCTGCGAGGACGCCAGCGTCCCCTGGCACCGGATTGTGCGCGCCGATGGCACGCTGGCCAAGGGGCGGCGCCAGCGCCGGCTGCCCGAGCACGAGGGTGTCCCCTTCCACGGCGAGCGCGTGCAGCTCTCGGTCGCCCGGCTGCCCGAGGGGCTGATGGGAGCGAGGACATGATCTGGATCCAGCGCGAGCTGCGTTTCGCCGCCCGACCGCGGGGCTTTCACCTCGTCACTGGCGAGGTGCTCGAGGGCGTGCCCGAGTTGCGCGAGATGGCGGTGGGAATGCTCCATCTCCTGATCCAGCACACGTCGGCCTCCCTGACCCTGAACGAGAACGCCTCTCCCGAGGTCCGCCGCGACTTCGAGAGCTGGTTTCACGAAGCCGTGCCCGAGCGGGCGCCCTACTGGACCCACACGCTCGAGGGCGATGACGACATGCCCGCGCACATCAAGGCCGCCCTGCTCGGGTCCGCACTGACTCTGCCGATCGCCCAGGGCCGTCCGGCGCTCGGGACCTGGCAGGGCATCTACCTGGGCGAGCACCGCGATCACGGCAGCCCGCGTTCGGTGGTCGCGACGGCGTGGGGCGAGTCCGGCTAGCGCCCGCGCCAGACCGGCGGTCGCTTCTCGGCAAACGCGGTCGCGCCCTCGCGGGCGTCCTGCGACCCCATCACCGGGCCGGCCATCTCGCTCTGGCGCTCGAAGAACTCGGCCTCGGGCCAGTCCACCGATTCGGTCAGGATCCGCTTGCTCGCGGCCAGCGCGAGGGGACCGTTGGCCGCGATCTGACCAGCGAGCTCGAGCGCCGTGTCGAGCGCTGCGCCGGGTTGCGCCAGGCGGTTGACGAGCCCGAGCTCAAAGCCCCGTTCGGCGAGCAGCGGATCACCGGTCAGGGCCAGCTCCATGGCGATGCCCCGCGGGAGAACCCGCGGCAGCCGCAGCAGTCCGCCGCCGGCGGCGACCAGCGAGCGCTTGACCTCGGGGAGGCCGAGCTTGGCGCCCCGGGCGGCGACGATCAGGTCGCAGGCCAGGGCCACCTCGAGCCCCCCGGCGACCGCGAAGCCCTCGACCGCGGCGATCAGCGGCTTGACCGCTGCTCGCCGGGTGATCCCGGCAAAGCCCCGGTCCTCGACGTGGGAGGTCTCGCCGGCCACGAATGCTTTGAGGTCCATGCCGGCACAGAAGCCCTGGCCCGCGCCGGTGATCACACCCACCGACAGCTCGGGATCGCCGTCGAGCTCGTCCAGCGCCGCCGCGACGCCCTGGGCCAGAGCGGCGTTGACGGCGTTGCGTTGCTCGGGACGGTTGAGCGTGATCACGAGCACGCGCTCGCGACGCTCGGTCAGGACGGCGGCCTCGCTCATGCCGCGAACAGCTTGAGCTCGGGCTCGCGCTCACCGCGGAGCACGGCCAGGTCGACTTCGACGCAGGCGATCCCGCGGGCTCCGGCGAGGACGCGAGCCTGGGGTTTGATCAGCTGCGCGGCCAGCACGCCCCGGCAGCCGGCGAAGGCCGAGTCCAGGCGGATCCGCTCCAGGTAGCGCGTGAGCTGCTCGACGGCCTCGATTCCGGCCGTCCGCTTGATCTCCACCGCCACCCAGGCGTCCCCCTCGTCGCGGCACATGAGGTCGACTGGCCCGATGTCGGTGGGCCATTCCCGGCGCACCAGGCGCAGCCCCTCCCCGCACCATTCGGGGGCCGCGGCCAGCAGCTCCTGAAGGTGCGCCTCGACGCCGTCCTTGGCCAGCGCGATGTCGGCGTCGGGCGAGCCCATCTCGTGGGTGATGTCCGAGACGACCTCGGCGAGCTCGATCTCGAGCCGCTCCTCGTTTGGGCCGGCGTGCTTGCGGACCACGATCCGGTCGGGCTGCTCCTCGATCACCGTTGGCGGCGTCATCCAGTTCAGCGGCTTGACGCTCTGGCTGCCGTGGTCGGAGAAGACCATGAAGGTGCCGTCGGCCTTGAGCATCAGCAGCCGGGTGGCCTCGGCCAGATGGGTGCTGAGCCGGCCGGAGTAGGCGATCGAGCAACGGGCAACCACGAGACGCATGGGGACGGGAGCCTAGTGGCCGCCCCGGAAGCTTTGCCACCTATCATCAATCAGGTCATGCGCAGCCTGCTCCGCCCCCTGTTCGACCGCGTCGTGATCAAGGAGCTCGATCCCGATCGCGTGCGCCGTTCTGGCCTGGTCGTCCCGCCCGGCTCCGACGAGCCGCCGCCCCAGCAGGGGATCGTGCTCGCCGTCGGCCCCGGCCTGGACTGGTGGGACCACGTCGGGGTCCGGATGCCGGTCAAGCCCGGCGACCACGTGGTCTTCCCGGCGGCGGCCGGCGCCTGGGTGGAAGTCGAGGAGGAGCGCCTGCTCGTCTGCCGGGTCGGCGAGCTGCTCGGGGTGCTCGAGCAGGCCACCGACTGCCCAGCCTGTGGCGGCCGGCCACTGGCCGCCCACGAGTCCTGCCCCGTGTGCGGGCGCGAGGGCTCGGTCGCGTCCTCCTGAGGTCCGGCGGCTCAGTCAGGCGGCGGCGCTGCGCGCCGAACGGCCCCGGGGGGTGGCGGCCCGGAACCGGGCCAACAGCTCCACCACCTCGGCGGTGGCGCCCACCCTCCGGGATCAGCGGCAAGACCCATCCCACTCCA
>JBPCIY010000013.1:0-16115 GCA_051005855.1 Solirubrobacteraceae bacterium
TCTGCGCCGACCGAAACGGCCGCAAAACCGAGCCATCCCCCCCATCCGACCCCCCCGGCGACGCAAACAAAGAACACGACACCGAAGTCGACGCTGACGCCGCGGTTACGCCGCCCAACCCGCCCAGGGAGGCCACCACGATCTTCGCGAGAGTCGCTGCCCTGAAGGCCCTGAATACCCACGCGCGAACGGAATCGCACATGGGTCCCGGTATCGGTCCGCCACGGGCGCCCTCGCACAATGGACCCTGCGCATCGGGCAGATGTCCAGCGAGAAGCCGCTCCCTGATCCCGTAGATTGCCGTGCACCCGTGTCAGGTGCCGAACCAGACATTCCGCTTTTCGACCTCGAGCTAGCGCCACAGGACATCGAAGCCGTCGTCCAGACGTTGCGTTCGGGCTGGCTGACCATGGGACCTCGGATAGCCGAGTTCGAGGAGGTTTTTCGCGAGCACCTCGACGTGCGTCACGCCGTAGCCGTGTCGAGCGGCACGGCTGCCCTGCATCTCGCTTATCGGTCGGCCGGCGTCGGACCGGGGGACGAGGTGATCGTTCCCTCCTTCACGTTCGTAGCCACGGCTAACGCTGCCCTCTACTGCGGCGCCGAGCCGGTGTTCGCAGACATCGTGGGACTCGAGAACCCGTCCATCGACCCGCTCGAGGTGCAGCGCCGGATCACACCGCGCACTAAGGCAGTGGTCGCCGTGCACTTCGCGGGCTATCCGGCCCCGGTGGGGGCGCTCGCGCGGCTGTGCCGCGAACGCGGGCTGTCCTTGATCGAGGATGCCGCTCACGCGCCGAGCGCGACGCTGGCGGGACGCAAGCTCGGCACCTTCGGTCAGGCAGGCGCCTTCTCGTTCTTCTCCAACAAGGTCCTCTCGGTCGGCGAGGGGGGTCTGCTGGCCACCGACGACGATCAGCTGGCCGAGCGGGCCCGTCGGTTACGGTCCCACGCGCTGACCAGCATGACCTGGGACCGTCACCGCGGTCATGCCGACAGCTACGACGTGGTCGATATCGGTTTCAACTACCGGATGGACGAGCCGCGCGCCGCGCTGGCGCTCTCGCGCCTGCCCCGAATGGAGTCTGAGATCGTCCGGCGGCGAAGCCTGACTTTTCGCTACCGCGAGCGGCTGGAGAGCAACGCGGAGATCATCCTGCCGTATCGGGACGAAGATGTGGAGCGTTCCTCGTGCTACGTCATGCCGGTGATGCTGCGCCACCCCCAGCGTCGCGCAGACGTTCGGAAAATCCTGCGTGAGCGCCACGGAATCCAGACGAGCGTCCTCTATCCCTCGGTCCACGAGTTCACCGCCTACCGGGAGCGATTTCCGGGCGTAGCGTTGCCTCGCACCGAGGCCGCCGCGAGATCCGAGTTGACGATTCCGCTGTTTCCCCACATGACTGACCGCCAGCAAGACCAGGTCATCGATGCCCTTAACGCCGCGCTTGACGCCTGACGTCCGCCGGCTCAACTACTATTGTGCGATGCGTTACAGTAAAATCGGCGTTGAAGACGAACTTCTCACGGAGGGCATGGAATGCGTTTGAGGGTAAAAATGGTTGTGCTCGCGGGCATGTGCACGGCGATACTTGCGTTCGCCGCGCCCGCCTTCGCGGCCTCTCCGGCTCAGAACGCCTACGGGGGTCAGGGAGCTGAGCAGAATGCGCGGACCATCCAGAAGGGGCAGAGTGCTCAGCTGCCGTTCACTGGGCTCAACGCTGGACTTCTGACCGCTGTGGGCTTCGCGCTCCTGGGTGGCGGGCTGGTCATCCGGCGCACCGTGCGCACGCAGTAATCGCCGGACTGTCAAGCCTCGCGCAGCGACCGATCACGCCTGGTGCGCCCGATGCCGGCGCATCCAACCCAGGAGTGATCGGGGTGCGTGTTCGTCGAGCTGCCCCGTTTATTCCGGCTGGACTGGTGTTGATCCTCTGGCTGGCGTGGATACCAGCCAGCGGAGCCTACTTCCCAGCCACCTGGTATCCGAGTGCTGCCGCCGCGGCCTCGCTGGCGATCATCAGCTGCGTGGGTCATGGCCGCCTGCTCCCCACCACGCCCGCCGCACGGGTGGCGCTGCTGGCCTTTGCCGCCCTGGTGGGCCTGAATTACCTCTCGATCCTGTGGGCGGGGTCGCCCGGCGACGCTCTGCAAGCGGCCAACCAGTTGCTTCTCTACCTGGCTGTCGCATGGACGATCGCCCTGGTCCCCTGGACGCCCTCGACGCTGGCGGCGATTTTGGGTCTCTGGTCCGTGGGCGTGGCCGCATTCTGCGGCGTCGATCTCGCCCGCGCCGTCGCGGCCCACAACCTCACCCCCTTCTTCTACAGCACGCGGTATGCGACACCGCTTCAGTATCCAAACGCGACCGCTGCCTTGTCCGCCATGGCGATCTGGCCGGCGCTGCTGCTGTCGGCCCGGCGCGAGGCTCCGGTCTGGGCCCGGATTCCCATGCTCGGAGTAGCCGCCTTCCTAGCCGACTTCGCGTTCCTGCCTCAGAGCCGGGGCGCGCTTGTGGGGATCGTGCTTACCGCCGCGGTCGTGGTCCTGGTCTCAGGGCGCAGAGTCGCGCTCTTGCTGCGCATGGCGATTGTCGGTGGGGCCCTGGCGGTCACGATTCCGCGAACCGTCACGGTCTATCAGGCGCTCACCACCGGACGGCTCGTGCGCCCGGTCCTCCAGCACACCGCGACGGCCATGCTGCTGACGACCCTGGCCGCGCTCGCGCTGTCAGCGTTGCTCGTGGCGGTGGAGAAGTGGCTCGTCCCGACGCGGATCGCCGACTGGCGACCTCGCCGACCCGGCCGCCGCACGGTCGCGGCGGCGACCCTGGTGGCTGTTCTGGCCTTGGCAGGCGGAGCGGTGGCCGCGGCGCCGGCCGTCAGCCGGTTGACCAACTCGGTCTGGCACAGCGGTAACACCGACGCCTCGACGGGCTCTGTACGACTGCTCTCGGCCACCCCTGAGGAGCGCTTTGACTACGCCCGGGCGGCCGTCCGGCTGTTCGCCGGCTCCCCCGCGGTGGGGATCGGGGCCGGCAACTTCGGCCGCCGCTACGACGCGGTGCGTCGCCTCCAGAAGCACTCGCGGTATGCGCACAATCTCGTCCTTCGGGTCCTGAGCGAGACCGGGAGCGTGGGCGTGGCGCTACTCGTCCTGATCATCGGGGCCTTGGGCATTGGACTGGTCAGGTCGATCCGAGATCTGTCCGGAACGGGACGGGCGTGTGGGGTGGCGGCAGTCGGGATGGCCGCCTATTTCCTGATCCACTCCTCCTTTGATTGGGTCGATGAGTTTCCCGTCCTCGCCGTGCCACCGCTGGCGCTCGCCCTGGCGGCGATCGGGATGCGCAGACCCCGAGCGCTGCCGCCAATACCATCTGCGGTCAGTCAGCGGCCAGCGAGGATCGCCGCTCACCGGCCATCCCCTGTCCTCGCCGCCGCTCTCGGTGTCGCCCTGTCCTGCGCCGTGGCAGCCGCTCTGGGAGCCCCGTACCTGGAGGCACGCTACATCCAGGCCGCCGTCTCGACCGCGGCCAGCAACCCGTCCCAGGCCTTCACCGACTTCTCACGCGCCACGAGCATCAATCCGCTCAGTGCTGACGCCCTTATCAGCGAAGGGACGATCGCGGTTGATCTGAACGATCCGACCCGCGCGCGGCTCGCGTTCACACGAGCCATCGGCCGCACAGACACTTGGTATCCGCGCCTGGAGCTCGCGTTGCTCGATGCCCAGGCGGGTCAGTTCGCCGCTGCCCTGGGACAGGTGCGGGCGGCGGGGTCACTGGACCATGACGATCCGCTCGTGCTCCAAGCGTGGGGCATGATCCAGCACCGCCAGAGGATCGATCCCATCAAGTTCAACCAGGGATTCGTCTCGGGCGCCCAGTCCGACATCTTCCGTCAACCGCGGATCAGGTAGGCTGGGCAGGGGTTTACCAGCCACGTAGGCGCACGAGTCGGCGCAACTTTCGGTAGGCTTTAGCGTTAACAGGCCCATAGGAGTAGCAACGGCCATCGAACGGATCGGTGGACAGTGGGTCTGGTTATCGAAAGGAGCAGGGAAGTGGGGCTGATTGGACTCACCGGGGGCACACAGGCTGACGCCGGACCCGCCCACGCCGATGTGCTTGGCAAACGCGCTGCGCTTCGTAACGAATGGACTCGGGCTGCCGTGTCCGCGGAAGGCTCACGCCTGCGGCCCGGCGTGAAGCGATCCCTCGACGTGATCATCGCCGTCACGGCACTGTTGTTGATGTTGCCTCTCTTGCTGGTGATCGCGTTGACGATCAAGCTCGACTCACGTGGCCCCATCCTCTACCGCGTGCGGCGAGTCGGCTTCCGCGGGGAGCCGCTCTCGATGCTCAAGTTCCGCAAGATGCACCTCCACGCCATCGGCGCCCCGCTCACCGCCAGCGCCGACCCCAGGTTGACCCGAGTCGGCAAGCTCCTGACCCGCACCCGACTCGACGAGCTGCCTCAGCTGTGGCACGTGGTTTCCGGCCGTATGAGCATTGTCGGGCCGCGTCCCGAGGATCCTGCCTTCGCCCTACTGCATCCCGAAGCGTATACGGCGATCCTCTCGGTCCGGCCCGGAATCACGGGGCTTTCGCAACTGGCTTTTGCCGCCGAGCGCCAGATCCTCGGAGACCAGGACCCGGTCGGGAAGTACGTCGGGCGGATCCTGCCCCAGAAGGTCGTCCTGGACGCCTTGTACGCGGAGTCCTACGGACTGCGGTGGGATCTCTCGGTGATCTTCTGGACGATGGTCACGGTGATCCTCGGTAAGCAGGTCGCTGTGCACCGCGCGACGGGCGAGATGAACCTCCGCCGGCGCCCTCTGCGGGCCCGGATGAGCGGCGAGGCCGTCTCGGTCCTGCCCGAGGCCGCCTAGCGCCCAGCCCGATTCGGGCGGGCCGTAGTACATGCGTCTAGGCTAGAGCTTCGACCGAACGTCGTCTCGCCAGGCGTCGATAGGAACTGATGAGTTCACTCGGGCTGAACGCCGGGGAAGAGTCCGGCACGCTCACCCTTCGCCGGAGCACCAGCGCCTGGCGGGCCGCCAAGCGGGGACTGGACATCGTGCTCTCCCTGATGGCGCTGATCGCCGTCCTGCCTCTGATGATCCTGATCGTCGCCTCGATCAAGCTGGACTCTCGCGGGCCGGTGTTCTATCGCGTGGGCCGCGTCGGCTATCGCGGTCGGCCGTTGACGATGCTCAAGTTTCGCAAGATGTACCACGGCGCCGCCGGAGCGCCCTTGACCGCCAAGCAGGATCCTCGCCTGACCCGGGTGGGCGCCTGGCTCACTCGCTTCAGGCTGGACGAGCTGCCCCAGTTCTGGGACGTGCTTCACGGACGCATGAGCATCGTCGGGCCGCGGCCCGAGGACCCCCGGTTCGTGGCCATGCATCTCGTTGACTACCAGCACATCCTCACCGTCCGTCCCGGGATCATCGGACTGTCCCAGCTGGCCTACGAGGCCGAGACGAGCATCGTCTCAGACCAGAGCCCGATCGAGGACTACGTGGCGAGGATCATGCCCCAGAAGCTGATCCTCGACCGCCTCTACGTCACCAGCACAAGCCTTCACCTAGATGTCTCGATTGTGAAATGGGCGATTGTGGCCCTGCTTCTGCGGCGGCCCGTCGCCGTCAGCCGCACAACCGGCGCCATGACCGTCCGTCGCCCCCGCGTGCCCCCGGCCCGCGTCGAGCCCCCGGCCCGCGTCGAGCCCCGGCGTCGCCCGGGCTGAAGGCCGATCGCCCGCCCGTGGCCTAGCCTTCGGAAGCTATCCGCTCCAGGATCAGACGCCTGACCTCGCCTCCGTCGGCTCGCCCCCGCGTCTCGCGCATCACGTAGCCAACCAGCGGCCCGATCGCCTTGGCGTCGCCACCGGCGACCTTGGCCGCGGCCCCGGGGTCGGCCGCGAGGGCCTGGTCCACGAGCTCGACCAGCCGATCGCCATCGTCGCTGGTGCTCAGCGCACCCAGTCCTTCGCGATCGACGATCTCCCGCGGGTCTCCCCCGCTCTGTACGAGCCGGGAGAGCACGCCACGGGCGGCATCACGGCTGACCGTCTTGGTGCTGACCATGATGGCCAGGTCGGCCAAGGCTGCCGGGGTGACGCGACTGCTGGCGGGATCGGTGTCAGAGCCGATCCGCTCCACCAGCTGCGGGATCCAGTTCGCGACCGCCGTGGCAGCGCCGCGCGAATCGCCGGTGGCGGCCAGCGCCTGCTCGAAGTAGTTGGCCAGCTCGCGGCGGAAGGCGAGCTCACGGGCCCGGTCAGCACCCAGGCCGAGCTCGTGCTCAAAGCGCTGGGCCCGCGCGGCCGGAAGCTCAGGCAGAGCGGCTCCGGCCGCCGCCAGGGTCTCGTCGCTGACGACCAAGGGCACCAGGTCGGGCTCGGGGAAGTAGCGGTAGTCGTGGGCTTCCTCCTTGGAGCGCAGCGACGTCAGGCGCCCGGAGGCCGGATCGAAGTGCAGCGTCTCCTGGACGACCGGTTCCCCACGCTCGAGCAGCATGACCTGTCGCTCGATCTCCTTCCGCACGCCGCGCTCCAGGTAGCGAAAGGAGTTCATATTCTTCAGCTCGGTCTTGGTGCCGAGCTCTGATGAGCCGGCCCGGCGGACCGAGACGTTGGCGTCAGCCCGCAGCGAGCCCTCCTCCATGTTCACGTCTGAGACGCCGAGCTGACGCAGGGTCGTGCGCAGCAGCGTCAGCCAGGCATGGGCCTGCTCGGGCGAGGTCAGATCGGGCTCGGTGACAATCTCCACCAGCGGCGTGCCACAGCGGTTGTAGTCCACGACGCTGCGGTCCGAGCCGTGGATCCGCCCGCTCTCCCCCACGTGCACGAGCTTGGCGGCGTCCTCCTCGAGGTGAACACGATGGATCCGCACCTCTCCGAGCTCCCCACCGAGGCACAAGGGCACGTCGTACTGGGAGATCTGGTAGCCCTTGGGCGAATCGGGATAAAAGTAGTTCTTGCGGTGAAAGAGCGAGCGGGGCGCGATCTCGGCTTCCAGGGCCAGGCCGATCATGATCCCGAACTGCACCGCGCGCGCGTTGAGCACGGGCAGGGCTCCGGGCAGCCCCAGGCACACTGGACAGGTGTGCACGTTGGGGGGATCACCGAAGGAAAGCTCGCAGCCACAGAACATCTTCGTGCGCGTCTTGAGCTGGACGTGGATCTCGAGACCGATCACGGGCTCCCAGCCGTCACTCATCGCCGCACCTGGCTTCCGTCAAAGCCGATCGCCAGCTCCAGGGCGTGGGCCGCGTCAAGTAGGCGGTTCTCACTGAAGGCCGGTCCGGCGAGCTGGAAGCCGACCGGTAGGCCCGCACTGAGCCCCGAAGGGATCGAGATCGCCGGGATCCCGGCCAACGGCATCGGCACGGTGCAGAAGTCATTCATATACATGGCCAGCGGATCGGCGGTCTTGGCGCCCTGCTCGAAGGCGACCCAGGGGCTGGTCGGCGTAACCACGAAGTCAAACCGCGCGAACGCCGCTCGGAAGTCCTCGGCGATCTTGGTCCGGACCTTCTGCGCGGTCCCGTAGTAGGCGTCGTAGTAGCCGCTGGACAGCGCGTAGGTCCCGAGCATGATCCGTCGTTTGACCTCGGGCCCGAAGCCGGCTGCCCGGGTCCGGCTGTACATCGCTTCCAACGGCTGGTCGCCCCCGACCCGCAGGCCGTAGCGGACACCGTCAAAGCGGGCCAGGTTGGACGACGCCTCGGCCGGCGCGATCAAGTAATAAGCCGAGAGGGCGTGCGGCGCATGGGGAAGCCGACAGGACTCAATGCTGGCCCCGAGCGCCTCGGCCTTGGCCAGGGTGGCCTCAAAGCTCGCCCGGACTCCCGGCTCGATCCCGGCGCCCCCGTCCTCGCCGTCGCCGATCAGCTCCTCGGGCACGCCAAGGCGCAGCCCGCGAAGGTCCTCGGCCGTCGGCCGCTCCACCGAGCCCGGGAACGAGACCGAGGTCGAGTCCCGGGGATCATGCCCCACCATGCGCGAGAAGAGCAGAGCAGCATCGGTGACATTCCGAGCCAGCGGGCCGGCCTGGTCCAGCGAGGAGGCGAAGGCGATCATCCCGTAGCGCGAACAGGCCCCGTAGGTGGGCTTCAGCCCCACGATGCCGCACAGCGCGGCGGGCTGGCGGATCGAGCCGCCCGTGTCGGTGCCAATCGCCCAGGGGGCCAGGCCGGCTGCCACGGCGGCGGCGCTCCCCCCGGAGGAGCCCCCGGGGACACGGCTGCGATCCCACGGGTTCAGCACCGGCCCGTAGGCCGAGTTCTCGTTCGAAGAGCCCATGGCAAACTCGTCCTGGTTGGTCTTACCGAGCAGTGGCGCTCCGGCCTCCGCCAGCTTTGCCACCACGGTCGCCGTATACGGCGGTCGGTAGCCCTCGAGGATCCGCGACCCGGCCTGGCTGGGCACGCCGGCGGTGCAGAAGAGGTCCTTGACCGCGACCGGGACACCACCCAGGGGGGCATCAGCGTAGTCGGCTCCCGCGGGAGCGGTCTCGGCGACCCAGGTGAACGCGTTGAGCTCGTCGGTGTCAGCTGCGGCCAGCGACCGGTACATCTCGAACAGCTCTGCGGAATCGATTTGCCGCGCGCGTACGGCCGCGGCCGCCTCGGCCGCGGTCAGGTCGGTGAGCTCGCTCATTCGCTCGCCGGCCCGGGGCTGGGGACCCCGAAGCCACCGTCGACCGGCTCCGGCGCGGCCGCCAGGACCGCGTCCCGGGGCAGGCAGGGCACCGGCTCGTCGGGGCGTAGCACCGTGTGGAGGTCGACGGCGTGCGTGGTCGGGGCGACGCCTTCGAGATCAAGCTCCCCGATTCGCTCCACGTGCTCGAGCACGGCTGACAGCTCACCGGCCATCCGCTGCACCTCGGCGTCGTCGAGCTCCAACCGGGCGAGCCGAGCCACGTGGAGAACCTGGGCACGATCGAGCATCGTCCGCATTCTAGGATCGCGGTCGCTAAGGCACGTGGACGGTCTCAATCGCGGCGTTGCGAATCGGATCGGCCGGATCCTCCTCGCGCAGGGAGAGAAACGCTCCCGCCGTCAGGGCGACGGCGCTGGCCAGGCCCAGATACGCTCCGGGGCGCGCGCCGACCAGGTCCGACGGCCCCGGCACGTTGATCAGCACGCGGTAGATCAGCGTGAGCGAGGTCAGGGCGCCGAGCACGGTGGCGATCACGCTCAGGCTGGCCGGAAAGGCGGGGGCGCGAGAGGTGGCCTGAGCAAAGCCCAGAGCCAGCCCGACGACGGCAGTGACCAGGATCAGCCAGCGCAGAGTGGTGAGCGCGTCCCAGCCGCTGATCGTGGTGCTGATGCCGAGCGCGGCAGCGCTGCGCTGCACGGCACCCGAGAGCCCGTACCACGAGACTAGGAACAGCGCGACCAGCAGGACGATCGCGGCCGCCGCCGCGATCACTTCGCCGCGGCGCAGGCGCGAAGCGTCCATCCTCGTGCGCGCAGCGAACCCGGGCGGTCAGACGCCGCCGGCGACTCCCACGGCGGTACCCCGGCGGGCCTGCATAGACACGTAGACCAGGCCGGCGGTCAGGATCACGCCCAACCAGAAGCCGAGGCCGAAGTCGCTGAAATGAACGTTGAAGATGAACTTCAGCACGACGAACAGAGCGACCAGGGCAGCGAGGACGAAGCGGGTCTGCGTGCGGCTCCCTCCCACCGACGGCACCGTCGTCTGAGGTGACATGCGCTCCACGGCCAGGTCGGCGATCAGCGCGATCGCCGTCAGGACGGCGAGGATGCCGAACACGCCATCCGGCGCGTCGGTGGCGGTCAGGTCAAACGAGAACGGCCCGGCCGAGATGCTGAACCACGGTAGGAAGAGCAGGTCGATGACCACCAACAGCGCGACCACACCGATGATCCAGTCGTCACGAGTGATGTTCTGCGTATTCACATGCCCTCCCCGGTAGGTACCAGCTTGCGAGACGTGCAACCCTACCGCGCACGGCGAGCCGAAGCCAGTCGCCGCCGGTGCCGGGGCCGCGCTTGCACGGCCCGCTGGAAGCGGCGCTGTTCAGACACCGATTCCACCGCGCCCAGCGCGATACCCAGGGCGCAGGCGACGCCCAGGATCGCGCCCAGCTTCTGATCGATCACTCTGCTGCCCTGCGGCAGGTTGAGCAGGACGCGGTAGACGAGCAGGCCCGAGGTCAGCCCACCGAGCGTGAGTACGAGCAGGCTCGTGTCGGTCCGGGTGCCGTGCGAACGCTGCGAGGCGTGCAGGACCACCGAGCCGAGCGCAACCAGGATCGTCAGCAGCATCACCCAGCGCACGATCGTCAGCCCGCCCCAGGCATTCTCGGCCGTGGACACCGCCGGCCGCGCCGCGGACGGGTCCGGGACCCCGGCGACGCCGTACCACTTGGTCAGGAACATCAGGCCCAGCAGCAGCAGCGCTCCGACCGCGCTGGTCAGCTCACCGCGGTAGACCCGCGGCAGTGTCGACGAGGCCGAGGACTCCGGCGCGGACGGTAGAGGATCGGCCATCAGCATCCTCAGCGCTTGGAGATCGGCGCGAGGTCAGCGACCAGCTTGCGCTCTGAGCGGTCGGTGCGAAAGCGGATGACCACGATCCCGCCTGGTTCCACGCCCGTGACCACCCCCTCGCCGAAGGCGGCGTGGACGACGTCGTCCCCGAGCCGGTAGGCAGCGGGCGGCGGCTCTGACCGCGGCGGCGCGATCGGGCCGGTCCCCGGAGCGGACCAGGACGTGGCCCGGGCCCGGAAGGAGCCAAACGAGCGGGGCGACTGGCTCTCGTGGTCGGTCAGCTCCTCAGGAATCTCATTAACAAAGCGGCTCGGGGCACCGAAGCTGCGGGCACCGAAGACAGTTCGCGTCCGGGCCGAGGTCAGGTACAGGTCGCGCTCGGCGCGGGTGATGCCCACGTAGCAGAGCCGGCGCTCCTCCTCCAACCCGCCCTCGTCGAGCGCGCGCGAGTGCGGGAACACGCCTTCCTCACAGCCGATCATGAACACGATCGGATACTCGAGCCCCTTGGCGTTGTGCAGTGTCATCAGCGTGACCAGGCCCTCGTCATCGCTGCGCGCGTCGGCATCGGCGACGAGCGCGATCTGCTGCAGGAACTCTCCCAGGGTCCCCTGCTCGCCCGCTCCCGCGTCGTATTCGACGGCCACGTTGACCAGCTCCTCGAGGTTCTCGATCCGCCCCTGAGCCTCGATCGTGCGCTCGGCCTCGAGCGCGTCCAGATAGCCCGTCTCGCGCAGGGTGTCCTGGAGCAGCGCCGAGATCGTAGCCCCGGCCTCGAGCCGCTCACGCAGGATCTCCATCGTGCCCATGAACCGTCGCAGCGCCTTGATCGCCGCCGCACCGAGGGCGGGCACGAGCTCCGGAGCCACGGCCAGCTCCCACACCGTCTCACCGCTGGTGTTGGCGTAAGCGAGCAGGCGCGAGATGGAGGTCGCGCCGATCCCTCGGCGGGGGGAGTTGACGATCCGGGTGAAGGCGCCCACGTCCTGGGGGTTGACGAGCACGGTCAGATAGGCAATCGCGTCCTTGATCTCAGCCCGGTCATAGAACTTGGTACCGCCGATCACCTGATATGCGATCTCGGCTCTGACCAGTGTGTCCTCGAGCACCCGCGACTGGGAGTTGGTCCGATAGAAGACCGCGATCTCAGCCCGCGACGAGCCCTCGTCGACGAGCAGCTGAATCTCGCCGGTCACGAAGCGCGCCTCGGCGTGCTCGTCGTCGAGCTCGCGGACCTTGATCGGGTCTCCTTGACCGAGCTCGGTCCACAGGGACTTGATCTTCTGGCCGCGGTTGTTGCGGATTACCGCGTTGGCGGCGTCGAGGATCGTCTGGGTCGAGCGATAGTTCTGCTCGAGCTTGACCACCTGGGCATCGGGAAACGAGTCCTCGAAATTCAAGATGTTCGAGATATCCGCTCCACGGAAGCCGTAGATCGAATTGTGGGTGACGATCCCGTCCGCGACGAAGTTGTGGGTCCCCTCGATGTCAAGGTCGTAGACGGGCCGGTCGAGGATTACCGGATCGACGGCTTCGACCACGTCATAGCCACCCTGCTGGTCGAACATGACCATCCCGGGGCGCACGGACGATGCGGCTGTGAAGGGCAGCGAATCGGCCGCGAGACCGTCGCGGTTATGGCCCAGGCGAGCCGTGGGGCGAATTGAGACGTCGCCGAGAGCGGTCGCGATCTGGTTGGCCGTGTGCTCGATCGTCGCCATGTCCTGGCATGACGTCTCAAACCGCCACCCCTCCGAACCTCGCCGGGCCGGGCGGACGCTCAGCCCCAGCTCCTCGAGCTGTCGCCGTCCTCCGTCGTCATGGCCGAACAGGGCCAGCCTATGCATCGGCGTCCGGCCCCGGCGGTCCCCGCACAGTGAAATCGCCAGCCGACGCCGGCGCACCTCAGTTTTGGTGTACGTACCAGCCTGGAAGTGGGGTCGCTCGAAGTACAGGCCGCCGTCATCCAGCAGGCGCCGTCCCGCGGTCATCGTGTCGTGCTCGGCAAACAGGCGATCGAGCAGGCCCTGATCGCCGACCCGCGAACGCCCCTCTGAGCCGGGCACCAACCGGGCGGAAAACGGCACGGTGGGCAGCCCGTAGGCCAGCGACAGCGACACTTCCGCGTAGCGGGCTTCGGCTTCCGAGGTGTGCGTGGAAACCACCCACGCGTCGGCTCGCTCGCCGCGCAGCCGGCTCGCCACGCCGACCGTCGGCTTTACCTGCCCGTTCGTGTACGTCCGGGAGGTCCCCACGCGAAAGCCGCGATCGCGGCGCCACAGGAGGTAGGCCATGTGCAGCTGGGGCGTGCGGCCAAGCTGAAAGCCGGCGAAGTGGACGTGCTCGGGTGTGCTCACGAGACGGCGACCGGACCGGAGCGTTATGGCGATCCCATCCGCGCGAGAAGACCGGTGGGTGTCCAGGACTTGGGCGGGACGAAAGTCACCGCTGCCGTCGGCCGAGAGCACGAGATCGCCTGTTGTGACCTGCTCGATCGGCCTGCGGGTCCGATCGGCCATGGTCACCTCCGTCCCCTCGATCAGGCATTGGGCGTCGTCCCCGACCACCATCAGGTTGCGATGGCCAACGGCTTCGCCGTCGGTGCCCCCGGCGAGGAGCTGGAGCCAGCGGTACTGGGCATGGTTGGTGTCCTGGTACTCGTCCACGAGCACGTTGCGAAAGCCGTCGGCGTAGCGCTCGCGCACCTCGGGGAAGAGCTCGAGCACGTTGACCGAGCGGACGAGGAGATCGTCGAAGTCCATCGCGTTCATCCGGTGCAGCCCGCGCTCGTAGGAGCGGTAGACGTCGGCCACTGTCTGCTCGAAGAATGAGCCGACCATCTGCGCGTAGGCGTCGGCATCGCGCAGCTTGTTCTTGGCGTCTGAGATCTGGCTCCCGATCGAGGCGGGGGTGAACCGCTTGGGGTCGACGCCGAGCTCGTCCAGGCACCGCTTGATGAGCCGGCGTGAGTCGGCGGTGTCATAGATCGTGAACTGGCGCGTGTAGCCGAGTCGCTTCGCCTCGGCCCGCAGCATCCGTGCACACGCGGCGTGGAAGGTCATCACCCACATCGCCCGCACCCGGCCCCCCACCAGCAGCTCGGCGCGGTCCCGCATCTCGGCCGCCGCCTTGTTCGTGAACGTGATGGCGAGGATCTCGTTGGGCTTGGCGGCGTCGGTGGCGACCAGGTAGGCGATCCGGTGGGTGAGGACCCGGGTCTTGCCCGAGCCGGCCCCGGCCAGGATCAGCTGCGGCCCGTCGCCGTAGGTGACCGCCTCGCGCTGCGGGTGGTTGAGCCCGGAGAGGAGCGCTTTCAGGTCGGCGGTGAGCTCAGACATGGCGGCGATTGACGTTAGCGACCAGGGCGGCGGGCTCGGACCGTACGCAGGACCAGCACATGGGGTCGAGATTGGCCCCCTGGCGGGCGCGGGCTTGGGTTTTTCACCGCATGTGGAGCGAACAGACCCCGAGGGGCGGGCGCCGACCTGACTTGGGCGATCCCGGACCCCGGGTGTCCAAGGTCCCCCAAGCCGCTGAGCCAGCGGGCTCGCCCGCCACCCGGGGGCAACCGCGGACCGCTCGCTGACGGGTCACCAAGGTCGACCTCGCGTGGACGCGCGAGATGACGCTCGCCCGGGTCGCCAGCCAGACCACGCCCCGGTGGGTTCAGTCGTCGTCGGGGTCGGCCGCGTCGGCCCGGGCCCGGGCGATCGCGTCCGCTCCCGCCTGGCCGACGAGCAGCTCTGGACGCAGGGTGCCGCTGGCGATGAGGTCGAGGGCCGGAAAGCGACCGACGCTGGCCAGAGCGACGTCGAGCGCGATCACCGTCGTCTCGCCGCCCAGCGGGGCGGACGAGGTCGCGATCACGGTCAGCGAGCCTCCGTCGACGATGTTGCGCGCCGCACCAAGCGCCTTGCGCGCGATCGCGGGGCTGCAACCGTCCAGTGAATCGATCAGGACAACCGCGTGCGATCCGCGGGCGGCGAGGCGGCGGGCCTGGTCGATGACCGGTTCCACGGCGCCGTTCTGGGTCTCCTCGGAGGCGGCCAGGCTGGCCGCGGCGGCCGGGGTCATGGGACCCTGCGACCACTCGGAGATCTCCTCGGGCCGAGCGCCCGTGAGCACGACCTGGACCGCGTTGTCCTGGTCGCCCGACAGAGCCGTGGCGATCCGCTTGAGGGCTTCGGACTTGCCCGAGCGCGCTGCCCCGACGATCGTGACCCGCGACCCCTTACCGAACGGGGTCAGGAACTCGATCGCCTGGAGTGTGGGATCGTCAGAGCCCAGCTTCAGCCGGTCCGCCGGGAACGCGGCCGGGAGATCGTCAAAGCGAACGCTGTCGGCCAGCTCGGAGGCCGGCCGGCCGTTGATGGTCTCGATCCGGATCAGCGACGCGAAGCGCTCAGAGCGACGCGGGGCTCGCTTGGGGCCCGCGACCCGGTCGCCGGATACGAGCTCGCAGCGCTTGACCTGGGCCGACGAGATGTAGACGTCCTCATCGGACGGCTCGGGGGGATCGACGCGGACAAAACCCGACCCGCCGGCCAGCAGCTCGACCACGCCCTCGACGAGCTGACCGTTAGCGCTTTCGTCGTCCTCGTCGTCGCCGCGGGACTCCGGCTGACTTCGAGACCCGCGCTCGGTCGAGGCGGCCTCCGAGCCCGAGTCCTCGTCACGAGCACTGCTGCGTCCGCGACCGCCGCGCCGACCGCGGCGTCGACGAGCGGGCGTGTCGTCGCCGTCTGCGTCGGTCTCGGCTTCGGCGGTATCGCCGCCGTCCGGCACCGCGGCTTTCGGACCTGCCTCATCGGCGTCCTTTTCCTCGGCGGCTTCCTCGGCGGCTTTGGTGGTGCGTCGCGCGCGCGGAGCCCGGCGGGGCTTGGCCGGCGGCTCGTCCTCGGGCTCGGCGGCCGGGACGGGTTCGCCGGACTGCTGGGCGAGGATCGCGGTGATCAGTCCCGGGCGGCGCAGTCGCCGGTAGCCGTCGATGGACAGCTCTGAGGCGATGGCGTGGAGGTCGGCGAGCGGGCTGGCTTCGAGCGCGCTGCGATCAAGTACGGACATGGGGTGCTCCTTGGTAGATGCATCGGTGGGCTCCGGTCGCGTTGAGCCAGCGACCGGCGATTTGCTCTTCGGAGCCTAGCGAGTGCTTAGATCGCCCCGCATTTGTCGCCCTGTTGCCAGCGCACCGCGTCAGACAGAGCTAGCGCCGGATCGACCTCCGTGTCTCCGCGCAACGCCCCGCGGACGGTCAGGAAATCGCGCACCGCAGCCACATCGTGGACCCGGAGCACGTGGGCGCCGGCGTCGACGCAGTGGCCTATCGCCGCCAACGTCCCGGCCAGGCGCTCGCGCGGCTCGCGGCCGGTCAGCGCGCCGATGAAGTCCTTACGGGACACGGCCAGCAGCACCGGGCGGCCGAACTCGGCCAACGCGTCCAGTGAGCCGAGCACGTCGATCGTCTGAGCCGGTGTCTTGGCGAAGTCGGGCCCGGGGTCGAGCATCCGCTGCTGGCGCTCGACCCCCCGCTCCAAGGCCAACACAACCTTCTTGGTCAAAAAGGAAAAAACATCAGCGACCACAC
>JBPCIY010000014.1:0-5450 GCA_051005855.1 Solirubrobacteraceae bacterium
CAGATCACCAAGCTCAAGGTTTACGCCGGGCCCGATCATCCGCACGCCGCTCAGCAGCCACAACCGATGGAGATTTCGAAGTGACCGACGAGCCGCGCAACGAGGAGCCCGAGGCCCCCGCCGACGATACCCCGACCGAGGTCCCCGAGGAGGCCGCCGCGCCGGTGCCGACTCCCGACGCCGAGGCCGAAGAGACCCCCGCGGCTGAGCCCAAGGCCGAAGAGACCCCCGCAGCTGAGCCCCAGGCCGAAGAGACGCCCGCAGCTGAGCCCCAGGCCGAAGAGACGCCCGCAGCTGAGCCGGTGGCCGAGGAGACCCCGGCCGCCGAGGAGCAGCCCGCCGCCGAAGCCGCCGCCCCGTCCGCGGACGAGGATGAGGGCGACGTGGAAGTCGCGCCGCGCCAACGCCCCGAGATCCCCGGCGCCGACCTGATTCCGGACATCGTCTCCGACGGCGACGAGTTCATGGACGCCGAGGCCCGCGCCGCGGCCGAAGCCGAGGCCGAGGAGCGCGCCGGCCGCGGCGACGACGACTCCGACGTGGAGTCAAAGCCGATCGCCGATGCCGCCATTGACCTGGCCGCCGGTGCCCGTTACACCGCCACCGGCAAGCGCAAGACGGCCGTCGCGCGCGTGATCCTGCGCCCCGGCACGGGGACCTACTCGATCAACGGCAGGGTGCTCGACGAGTTCTTTCCGCGCGACACGCTGCGCCGCAATATCCGGCAGCCGCTCGAGGCCGTCGGCTATGACTCGCGCATGGATGTCGTCGCCCGCATGCACGGCGGCGGCGTCTCGGCCCAGGCCGGCGCCTTGCGCCACGGCATCTCGCGGGCGCTGATCGTCGCCGACCCCAACCTCCGTGGCGAGCTCAAGCGCCGCGGCTTCCTCACGCGCGACCCGCGCGTCAAGGAGCGCAAGAAGGCCGGCCTCAAGAAGGCCCGTAAGCGCCCGCAGTTCTCCAAGCGCTAGCGCCGCGCACCGCTCCGTGGCGCGCCAACTTTTTGGCACGGATGGGGTCCGTGGCCGGGCCGGGGAATTTCTGACCGCCGAGCTCGCGCTCGCGCTGGCCCGCGCCGCCGTGGCCCACGCGTCGGATCCCCGGCCGCAAGTTCTGATCGTCCGTGATACCCGTGAGTCGGGGGAGATGCTCGAGTCGGCGATCGCCGCCGGGGTGACCGCGGCCGGGGGCGATGCCCTGCTGGCCGGGGTGCTGCCGACCCCGGCGGCCCCGCTGCTCGTGCGTCGCCACGGCCTGCATATGGCCGCCGTCATCTCGGCCTCCCACAATCCCTTCCAGGACAACGGGATCAAGCTTTTCGCCGCCGACGGCTTCAAGCTCGACGACGACGCCGAGCACGAAATCGAGGCCGCGCTGAGCGCGCCAGTCGTGACGCCGGCGCGGATCGGCCGCGTGAGCCGGCTGCACGGCGCCCTGGAGGACTACCTGCGCGAGCTCCACGCCCGCTTTGCCGCTCTGGACCTGAGCGGTCGGCGGATCCTCCTGGACTGCGCCAACGGCGCCACCTTCCGCGCCGCTCCGGAGATCTTCCGCCGCCTCGGTGCCGAGGTGGAGACGGTGGCCGACCAGCCCGACGGGCGCAACATCAACGCTGACTGTGGCTCCACCCACCTCGAGGCGGTGAGGCAGCGCGCGCTCGCCGGCGGTCACGACACCGCCTTTGCCTTCGACGGTGACGGCGATCGCGTCCTGGCCATCGACGGAGATGGTGAGGTGGTGGACGGAGACGAGCTGATCGCGCTGGCCGCCGTCCATCTGCACGAGGCCGACCGGCTCGTGGGCGGCGGTGTGGCCGTGACCGTGATGACCAACTTCGGCTTTCACACCGCGATGGCGGCGGCCGGGGTGGAGGTGGCGAGCACCGCGGTGGGCGATCGTTACGTCTTAGACGAGCTGCGCCGGCGGGGCTGGACGCTGGGCGGCGAACAGTCCGGTCACATCATCGAACTCGGCTTTGGCCCGTGCGGGGACGGGATCGCCAGCGCCTTGCTCACCCTCGAGGCGCTCGACGGCGGCGATCTGCGCGAGCGCGACGCGATGGCCAAGCTGCCCCAGCGCCTGGTCAACGTTCGTGCGGCCGATCGGCCGGCGCTGACGCGAACCATGGATGCGCCCGACCTCAGGGACGCGATCGATCACGAGCAGGAAACGCTGAGTGGCCGCGGCCGCGTGCTCGTTCGGGTGTCGGGAACCGAGCCGCTGATCCGCGTCATGGTCGAGGCGCCCAGCGAGCACGAGACCGACGCCGTGTGTGAGCGGCTGATCGCCGTGGTCCGGGGCCTGCTGGGCGAGAGCCTGGCCACCTGAGGCCCCGATCCCCGGCTCGCCCGGGGCTGGCGTAAAATCTCAGAGCCGATCAGCTGGGCGGACCCCACGGACGGGATCATCCGACAGCGGCAAGACCTAGGAGCGTTCACGTATGTGTGGGATCGTCGGCTACGTAGGTCCGCGAAAGGTTCGTCCGCTGCTGCTGGCTGGGCTGGAGAAGCTCGAGTACCGCGGCTATGACAGCGCTGGCATCTCGGTCCTGACCGGGGACCGGATCGATGCTGTCCGAGCGGTCGGCAATCTGAGCGCGCTGCGGAGCGCGATAGCGGGCCGCGAGAGCCATGAGGCCCAGGCGCCGGCCACCACCGTGGCGGTCGCCGATCGGCCGGAACCCGAGCGCCGGCCCGGGACCGGGATCGGGCACACGCGTTGGGCGACCCACGGTCGGGTCACCGAGGAGAACGCCCACCCGCACTTCGACACCACCGATTCGGTGCACATCGTGGTCAACGGGATCGTCGAGAACTACATCGCGCTCAAGGCGCGGCTGATGCAGGAGGGGGCGGTTTTCACCTCCGAGACCGACGCCGAGGTGATCGCGCATCTGGTCGCCCATCACTACGCCGGTGACCTGTTCGATGCCGTTGCCGCCGCCTACGCTGAGCTGCGCGGCCACTATGCCTTTGTCGCCATGAGCGCCGAGGAGCCGGGCGTGCTGGTGGGAGCGCGGCGCGAGTGCCCACTGATCGTTGGCCGCGGCGACGGCGAGCAGTTCATCGCCTCGGCGATTCCCGCCTTCCTCGCGCAGACCCGCCACGTCCAGTACATGGGCGACGACGAGCTCGTCGTGCTTTCACCCGACGGAGCTCAGTTCTTCACCCCGGCCGGCGAGCCGCTGGGGCGCGAAGTCGTGGAGATCGACTGGGACGCCGACACGGCCGAGAAGCAGGGCTTTGAGACCTTCATGCTCAAGGAGATCTACGAGCAGGCCGACGCCGTCGCCGAGACGATCGGCGAGCGTGCCGCCCGCGGCTGGGGGGTCGACCTCGGTGACCTCGGGGCGATCGACGATGCGCTGCTCAAGCGGATCCAGCGGGTCGTGATCGTGGCCTGTGGCACCGCCTACCACGCCGGGCTGATCGGTCGCTATGCGATCGAGCAGTGGGCGCGGCTGGGAGTCGAGGTCGACGTCGCGTCGGAATACCGCTACCGCAACCCTGTCGTCGGCCCCGACGATCTTGTGATCGGGATCTCCCAGTCGGGCGAGACCGCCGACACGCTGGCGGCGATGCGCACCGCCCGCTCACGCGGGGCCACCGTGCTGGCGCTGACCAACGTGATGGGCGCCCAGGCGACGCGGGAGGCCGACGGCGTCCTCTACACCCGGGCCGGGCTGGAGATCGGCGTGGCCGCGACCAAGACGTTCGTCAGCCAGATCACGGCCATGTATCTGATCGCGCTGCGGCTGGCCGAGGTGCGCGGGACGATGGGCCGGGCCGAGCTCAAGCCCCCGATCTCTGACCTCAAACGCCTGCCGCACATGATCGCCGAGCTGCTGCAACGCGACGTCTCGGGGATCGATGCGATCGCCCGCTCGGTCTACAAGGCGCCGTTCTTCCTCTACCTCGGCCGGCACATCGGCCTCCCCGTGGCCCTGGAGGGTGCGCTGAAGCTCAAGGAGATCTCCTACATCGCCACCGATGCCTATGCGGCCGGGGAGATGAAGCACGGGCCGATCGCGCTGCTCGACGAGGACACGCCCGTGGTCGTGGTGGCGACCCGCTCACCGGTGCTCGACAAGGTGATCTCCAACATCCAGGAGGTCCGGGCCCGCGGAGCCCGAGTGATCGCGATCGCCACCGAGGGCGATCAGGAGATCGGCCAGCACGCCGACGAAATCATCTGGGTACCCGAGACCGACTGGCTGCTGGCCCCGCTGCTCGCGGTGATCCCGCTCCAGCTGCTGGCTTACAAGATCGCTCGCCTGCGCGGTCTGAACGTCGACCAGCCCCGCAACCTGGCCAAGACGGTCACCGTTGAGTGACGCCGGCTCCCCCTCGGTGGGCATCGACCTGCTCGAGATCGAGCGCCTCGAGCGCGCGCTGGCCCGGCGTCCGCGGCTCGCGCAACGGCTCTTCACCGATGCCGAGCGCGAGTATGCTGCCACGCGCGCCCGACCCGGTCAGCACCTGGCGGCGCGCTTCTGCGCCAAGGAGGCCGTGGCCAAAGCCCTCGGCCTGACCGCGTGGAGCTGGCGCGACGTCGAGGTCGTGTCCGACGGCGGCGCCCCCACGGTCGCGCTGAGCGGCGCCGCCGCCCGCCGGGCCGCCGAGCTGGGCGTCGTGGTCCATGTCTCGCTCACCCACACCCGGCACGAGGCCGGCGCCGTGGCGCTGACCGAATCCCCCCGACCGGCCTCTTGACATCCCGGCCGGACTGGCTCGAGCCGCTGCCCGACGCCGGGCAGCAGCGTGCCACCGACGAGTGGGCGATCTCGGCCCGCGGGATCGCGGGGGCCACGCTCATGGAGTGCGCCGGCGCCGGACTGGCCGAGTTGATCATCGTCCGCGCCCCCGCGGGCCGGGTCGTGGTGGTCTGCGGCAAGGGCAACAACGGCGGCGACGGGCTGGTGGTCGCGCGCCTGCTGCGCGAGCAGGGTCGTGACGTCGATGTCCTCCTGCTCGCGCCCGGGGACGAGCTGCAGGGGGACGCCCAAGCCAATTTCGCCCGCCTGCCCGGTCCGGCGGCGCGATCGTTCGTCCCCGATGCCCTCGCCGGGGCAGCCGTGATCGTTGACGCGATCCTCGGCACCGGGTTCTCGGGCGAGCCCCGCGAACCCGCCCGGAGCGCGATCGAAGCCATCAACGGCGCCCCCGGCGCCCCGGTGGTCATCGCCTGCGACGTCCCCAGTGGCGTCGACGCCTCGACCGGCGAGGTCGCCGGCGTGGCCGTTCGCGCGTGCGCCACGGCCACCTTTCACGCCGGCAAGCCGGGCCTGTGGATAGCGCCGGGCAAGGACCACGCCGGTGAGGTGACCGTGATCGACATCGGGATCCCGCCGGGCGTGCCCGGCCGGCCGTCCACGGAGATCATCGAGGCCGCCGTCCTGGCCGAGATCCTGCAGCGCAGTCGAGAATTGCCCTGTCTTTTCTGCACATTTG
>JBPCIY010000015.1:0-16115 GCA_051005855.1 Solirubrobacteraceae bacterium
CATGCAGATTCCGTCCCCGCTGGCAGCGTCGTCGGCATTCCTCGGATGGCCACCTTAGCTGCCTTCTGGGCGCGCCGCGGGCTCGCGGGCGGCTGCCCGCATCACCGCCACGGGCGCCTCGCGGCCGGTGAAGCGCTCGAAACTCAGGGCGCCCTGGCCGACCAGGAGGTCGAGTCCGCCTACGATCGGACGGCCCGCGGCCTGAGCGGCGCGGGTCAGCTGGGTGCCGCCCGGGCGGTAGACGAAGTCCACGATGCAGCCGTAGCCAGCCAGACCCTCGGGAGCGAGCGGCAGTCCCTCCAGCGACTCCGATCCGTCCAGGCCGACCGGGGTGCAGTTGACGAGCAGGTCCGCCGCGACGGCCGTCTCGGTCGCGGCGCCGCCGAGCTCGGAACACAGCCGCTGGGCGCGCTCGGGATGGCGATTCCAGACCGCCACCGTGGCCGCCCCGGCATCGAGCAGCGCCCACACGGCGGCTCGCGCGCTCCCCCCCGCGCCCAGGACCAGCGCCGAGGCCCCATCCACCGGCTGCGGTAAGGCGGCGATCAGGGCCGGAGCGTCGGTGTTGTCGGCTACCACCTCACCGTCACCGGCGAAGATCAGCGTGTTGGCGGCCCCAATCGCGGCAGCGCGCTGGCTGGGCTGGGTGGCCAGGGCGAGCGCGGCCTCCTTGTGGGGAATGGTCACGTTGGCGCCGCGAAACCCCGCCCCCGGGAGTCCGGCCAGCACCTCGCCCAGCAGTTCGGGCGCGATCGGCAGGAGCTGATAGCGCCAGTCCGTGAGGCCGGCCGCGGCCAGGGCCGCGTTGTGGATGCGCGGCGAGAGACTGTGGGCGACCGGCCAGCCCAGCACGCCCAGCCGGGTGCGCGCCGGCGGGTGGCCCCCGCCCTCTGGGCTCGGGCGACGGGAGGCCATCAGCGCCCGCAGCGGCGGTGCGCGTCCTGGGCGGCCAGGTTCAGGAACCGGGAGTAGGTAGCAGCAAACGCGGTTCCGCGTCCGCACCGGCGCGCAAAGAAGAACAGGTAGTTGGTCTGCGCGGGATGAGCCGCGGCGTTGATCGCCGCCAGCCCGGGGCTGTCGATCGGGGTGGGGGGCAGACCGAGATGGGTGTGGGTGTTCCAGGGCGAGCGCGAGTGCAGCTCCGAGACCGTGATCGGACGGGTGTAATTGCCGGTCGCGTATCGGGTCGTGGAGTCGAACTGGAGCTCCATCCCGGCGGCGAGCCGGTTGTAGACCACGGAGGCGACCAGCGGACGGTCACGGGCTGAGGCGGCCTCGGCCTCGGTCAGCGAAGCGACCGTGAGCACGTCATACGGCGTCAGGTGCTTGCGCTCGGCGTAGCTGAGGTTGACCTTGGCGAAGTTCTGCTTGAACGCCTTGAGCTGATCGGTGACCAGAGCCGAGACCTTGACCGGATCGACCAGCTGGTAGGTGTCTGGGAAGAGGAAGCCCTCGAGCGTGGGCGGCGCGTGGCGCAGGCCGTACTGGCGGGGGTTGATCAGTGGCGAGCGGCGGGTGGCGGCCAGGTACCCGTTGCCGAGGTGCTGTGACTTCAGACGCGCGCTGATGTACTGCCGCGTCCGGCCTTCGGTGATGGTCAGTGCGGTCACCTTGGCGGCCGGCGGCGCCTTGGTCAAAGCGGTCAGGACGTCGCCATAGCTCATCCCGAGCTGAAGGTGGTAGACGCCCGCGCGAAGGCCGCTGCGCTCACCGGCCAGCGTGGCCCGAAGCTCGAAGAAGAAGCTCGACGATATGACGCCGTCGCGGGCGAGCAGGTCACCGATCTGACTCGAGGTGGACTTGGCCGGGACGATCACCGTCACGCGACCATGCGGAGAACCCTGGAAGGGTTGGAAGAGCTGGACCAGGAACCAGATCAGGCCCGCGGCCACCGCGAGCGCGATTAGCGAGAAGCTCCGGCCCAGCCACGAATGGCCGGTGCGACCGCCCTCGGCTCGGGCCCGCGGCCGGCGGGGGCGCCGTTCGCGCTTGGCGCGGTCGCGACGCGCGGCCAGCGTCTCGCGGTGACTGACGCGGCGCGTACCCACCGGCGACTCGAACTCGTGCTCGCCAGTCTCGAAGTCGTATCCACCGGTTTCCGCCGGCGCTACCGCGTGATCCCCGGTCGCGTGCCCCACCCCCAAGGCCTCGGGATCGAGCTCGGGCCGAGCGGGATCGGTCGGCGGTGGCGCCAGAGAGGACGGCTCGGGGGCCGCAGCCGGCGGTGGGCTGGGGACCGGGGGTGGTTCCGCCGCGCGTGGTTCCGCCGCGCGTGGTTCCGCCGCGGGTGCCGGGACGACCGGGGGGGGCAGTGGGTTCGGAGCCCGCCCCTCGCGCTCCGCACGCCGGCGCTCGCGCTCGATCCGAGCCGCCTCGCGGTCCTGCGCGCTGCGGTGGCGTCGCTCAGACATGGGCCTCGGTCGTGCTGTGCCGCTGAAGCCAGCTCTCGAGCAGGTGCGCCGCCGCGCGGGAGTCCTCGCTGGCCCGCCCACCCGCGCGCTCGGCCAGACGGGTGGTGAAGCGCTCGTCGTAGAGCTCCACCGGGACCGACAACGTCTGCTCCAGCCGGGCGGCGAAGACCCGCGTCTCCTCGGTCTGGGCCGAGTCGCCTCCCGACAGCGAGAGCGGCAGGCCGACGAGCACGCGTTCGACACCCAGTTCGGTCACCACGGCCCGAAGGCACCCGATCCCGCGGCGGGTGGCAGGCGCCAAAACGGGCTCCAGTGGCGTGGCCAGGACCCCGGTCGGGTCACTGACCGCGCATCCACACCGGGCACTGCCGTAATCGAGCGCGAGCACTCGCATCAAGAAGTCTCACTCACCTCGGCCGACGGCCGCTTCGATTGCCGCCCGCGCGGCCTCGATCGCCGCCGGCAGCTGTCCGGGGTCACGGCCACCTGCGCGAGCGAATGTATCGCGACCGCCACCCCCACCGCCGACTTCGCGGGCGGCGATCTTGATGATCTCGCCCGCGCGGACGCCGCGCGAGACCACCGACGGCGCCACGCTGGCCACCAGGTCCACCCGGTTCTCCCCGGCCGCGCCGAGCACGATCGCGGCGTCGCCGAGGTGTCCCTTGAGGCGATCGACCAGCGCCACCAGCGCATCACCGTCCCCGGCCGGTACGGTCGCGGTGAGCACTCTGACCCCGTCGGCTTGACCGGCACCCGCGACGAGCTGGTCAAAGTCGACCGCCGCCTGGGCGCTGGGCGCGGCTTGGCGAGCCGCCCGCTCCATCCCGCGCACCTGTCCGCGCAGCTCGGTGACCGAATCCGCCACCCGGTCGGCGGGCACGCGTAGGGCGTCAGCGGCGCGGATCAACTCGCGATCCTGGGCGCGGAAGAAGGCCACCGCCTCAGGACCCGTGATCGCCTCGATGCGGCGCACGTTGGCCGCGCTGGAGGTCTCGACCAGAATCCGGAACAGTCCCAGCTCGGCCGTGCTGCGCACGTGGGTCCCGCCGCACAGCTCACGCGAGAAGGAGCCGTCGCCGACCTCGACCATCCGCACCACGTCGCCGTACTTCTCGCTGAACAGCGCCATCGCCCCGAGCCGTTTGGCCTCGTCCAGCGTGGTGGAGATCGCCCGGACCGGATGGCTCTCGACGATCCACTCGTTGACGTCCTCTCCGATGGCTCGCAGCTCGCCGGCGCTCAACCCCCCGGAGTGGGTGAAGTCAAAGCGCAGCTTGTCAGGTCCGACGTAGGAACCGGCCTGGTGCACGTGGCTGCCCAAGCGCCGGCGCAGGGAAGCGTGGAGCAGGTGAGTGGCGGTGTGGTTGCAGGCGGTGGCGTGGCGCGTGGCCCGATCCACGTGCGCGTGGACGCGCTCGCCGGGCTCAAAACGGCCGTGTTCGGGCATGAGCGCGAGCACCTGGTCCTGACCGAGGCGCAGAACATCGGCGACCCGGGCGCGGCAGCCTCCGCCCTCGCACTCGACCGTCCCCGCGTCGGCGATCTGGCCACCGCCGGTGGCGTAGAACGGCGACTGCACGAGCTTGACCAGGACCCGGTCTCCGTCACTGGCCACCGCGCCGATCGTGGTTTCGGCGTCGGTGGTCTCATAACCCACGAACTCGGACTGAAAGCCCGCCTCACCCGACAGCTCCTGGGCACGCTCGCGCAGGCCGTCACCGGTGCCCGAGCGGCTGGACCCGGCTCGGGCCCGGGTGCGCTGGCCCTCCATCAGGACTTCAAAGCCCTGTTCGTCGACGCCGAGGCCGCGCTCGGTGACGATCTCGAGCGTCATGTCAATCGGAAAGCCGTAGGTGTCATGCAGCAGGAAGGCGTCGGCCCCGGCGATTCCCTCGGTGCCGGCGTCGCGGGCGCGCTCGATCAGCTCATCGAGGCGCTTGAGTCCGAGCTCGAGCGTGCGACCAAACGTCGTTTCCTCGGAGGCCAGCCAGCGCCGGATCAGGTCCGCCTGGCTGTGCAGCTCGCAGTACTCGGAGCCCATCAGCTCGGCCACCCGGTCGGCATAGCGAGCCAGGAAGCCCGGCTCGAGGCCCAGCGTGCGGCCGTGCTGGATCGCGCGGCGGATGATGCGCCGCAGTACGTAGCCGCGGTCCTCGTTGGAGGGCACGACGCCATCAGCGATCAGGAAGGACATCGCGCGCGTGTGGTCTGAGAGCACGCGCAACGCCTTGTCGGTCGGGAAGTCTGCGCCGTAGGCTCGTCCCGAGAGCTCCTCGCCCAGTGCGATCAAGGGGGCGAACTGATCGGTCTCGAACACGCTGGTCTTGCCCTGGAGCACAGCGGCCAGGCGGTTGAGGCCCAGCCCGGTGTCGATGTTCTTGGTCGGCAGGGGGGTCAGAACCCCGACCGGGTTCTGATCCATCTCCATGAAGACGAGGTTCCAGAACTCCAGGAAGCGCTCGTTCTCACCGCCGGGCAGATCGTCGGTTTGGCCATACTCCAGGCCACGGTCGAGGTAGAGTTCTGAGCAGGGGCCGCACGGGCCGGTCGGCCCCATCTGCCAGAAGTTCTCCGAGCGCGGGCACTCGACGATCCGCTCGCGCGGAACGCCAATCGAAAGCCACACGTCGATCGCCTCCTGGTCGGGGCCGAGCCCGAGCTCCTCGTCCCCGCCGAACACGGTCACCCAGAGATCCTCGGCCGAAAAGCCGAACCCCTCGCGGGAGAGCGCCCAGGCGAACTCGGCCGCGCCAGCCTTGAAGTAATCCCCGAGCGAGAAGTTGCCCAACATCTCGAAGAAGGTCAGATGACGGGTGGTCGTCCCGATGATCTCGATGTCGGAGGTGCGAAACGTCTTCTGGCAGGTGGTCAGGCGCGGATGCGGCGGGCGCTCGACGCCCTGGAAGTAGGGCTTGAGGGGGACCATGCCCGCGATCGTGAACAGCACCGAGGGGTCATGTTCCCGCGGAATCAGCGACGCCGAGGGCAGCCGACGGTGGTCGCGCTGCTCAAAGAACTCGATGAAGGTGCGCCGGATCTCGTCGGAGGTCATCCGCAGGCCAGTGTAGGCGCGAGGCCGGGGGCGCGACCCTCGTAGGCCGGCGCGCACGACCGTTGGTCGAGGCCGGCGGCGTGACGCTAAAGCCGCCGCGGGGGCCCTCCGACTATGGGAGGCATGGCCGGCCTAGGAAAGCTCATCCCCGCTGCTGTGATCGTGGCTGTCTTCGCGCTCGCACCCGCGGCGGCGAATGCCGATCTTCCCGACCCCCTCGGGTTTCATCTCAGCTCGGCGGTCATTATGCCCGAGGACGTCGGCAACGCGGTGGTCACGATCGAGCGCACCGTCACGCTGCGCGAGGCCCAGATCCGCTACACGACGCTGCCCGGCACCGTCGTCCGCTACCAGGACTACACGCCGGTCAAGTCGATGATCGTTTTCATGCCCGGCCAGGCCAGCGCCACCTTCTCGATCCCAATCGTCAATCACGGCATGGTCGAGCTTCCCAAGACGATCCGAATCGCCCTCTTCGGTGCGCACCCAACCGGGATGGGCGCACCCTCGACCGCCGTCCTGACGATTGTCAGCGGCGCGGTCTCGGTGCTCGCCCGCGACCCGCTCAACCCGCTCGGCTTGGCGGCCACGCCGCCGTCCCGCGACCCGCTCACGGGCGCGACTCCGTTTGTCGACCGGCAGGCCGGGCTGGCCGCCGCCCAGGCCCGGCGCTGGCGTCAGAGCCGCCCGCGGGCCGCGGCGATGCTCAACGTCATCGCCGGCCAGCCCGAGGTCCATCGCTGGGGCAACTGGTCGGGACCCGACCCCGGCGTTCAGGTTTCACAGTTCATGGTCCGCACCCAGGCGCAGGAGCCCGGGACCGTGCCCGAGTTCGCGACCTATTGGATCGTGGACTCCAAGCGGATTCATCAGCGCTGCCACCCCTACTCCGACCCGCCCTGGCGTCAACGGGCCTACCACAACTGGGTGCAGAGCCTGGCCCGGGGAGTGGGTAACTACCGGGCGATCATGTTCGAGGAGATGGACTCGCTGATCACGGTCGGCTGCCTGAGCCGCACGGGCTTGGCCGTGCGCGAGCACGAGCTCGCCGATGCCAACGCGATCCTCTCGTCGGTCCCGCACCTGGTCGTCTACCAGGACGCCGGCGCCGCCGACGCCGTCCACGCCCGCCCGATGGCCCGGCTGCTGCTCGCCTCCGGAGTGAGCAAGATCCAGGGCTTCTACCTGAACTCGACCCACTTCGACTGGACATTGAAGGAGATCAAGTCCGGCGAGCAGATCTCGCGCCTGACCGGCGGCAAGCACTTCGTGGTCAACACGGCCGAGAACGGCCAGGGCCCCCTGGTCCCCCGCAACCGGGTCAAGTACGGCAACGAGCTGCTCTGCAACCCCCCAAACCGCGGGCTGGGTCCCAAGCCGACCTTCGCCACCGGCTTTCCCAAGGTTGATGCCTTCGCCTGGATCGCCAACCCAGGCAAGTCGGGCGGCTTCTGCCGGCCCGGGGCGCCACCGACCGGCGACTTCTGGCCGGCACTGGCGCTGGAGCTGGTCCGGCACGCGAACTTCCGGGTCCGCTAGCGCCCTCAGATTCGGGCGCGGCTCGAGCCGGGGCCGCCGCCTGTTGTGGTCGGCAGCGGAAAGCGGCAATAGTTGCCGGTTATCGCTGCCAACCGGGGGACGACGCCGGCGGGTGTCAGTCCAGGGTGCGGGTGATGGTGCCCCAGCCGACCACCAGTTCGCCGTCCATCAGGCAGGCCAGCTGGCCGGGTGCGGCACCGTCCTCGGCGTCGGCGAGCTCGATCGCCAGGCGGCGATGTGCTCCGGCCGCCGGGCCCCCGGCCAGCCGGGCCCGCAGGGGCCGCTGGCGATAGCGCAGCTTGACGCGGTCCACCCGTGTTCCCGGCCGGTGCAACCGGGCGCCCCGAATCGTGACCTCGGTACAGCGCAGCTCGGATTGCCGTCCGACCGTCACCCGACCACTGGCGGCATCCTTGTCGAGCACGTACAGCGGTTCGCCGTGGGCGAGGCCGAGCCCGCGTCGCTGCCCGACCGTGAAGCGATGCTGGCCGGCGTGCTGGCCGAGCACGCTGCCGTCCGAGCCGACCAGCACCCCGGGCCGGTCCCCGATCTCCCCGTGCCGAGCCAGGAAACGAGCGCGGTCGGTTCCGGCGAGAAAGCACAGGTCCTGCGAGTCGGCCTTGTTGGCCACCGACAGCCCGGCCTCCCCCGCGATCGCCCGTACCGCCGGCTTGCGCAGATCTCCGAGCGGGAAGTGCATCCGGGCCAGCGAGGCCGGAGCCAGCGCGGCCAGCATGTAGGTCTGGTCTTTGGCCGGGTCAGCGGCGGCCCGCAGCAGCGGGCCGCGTTCATTCTCGGGCTCGGCGATCCGGGCGTAGTGGCCGGTGGCCAGCCGCCCCGCCCCGAGTCGGTCAGCCACGGCGAGCATCGCATCCAACCGGACGTGACCGTTGCAGCCGACGCAGGGATTGGGGGTCTCGCCGGCCGCATAGCCGGCGATGAACGGCTCCACGACGCCGGCGCGAAACTCGGCCCGTAGGTCGATCGTGAAGTGCGGGATGTCCATCGAGTGCGCCAGCGCGCGCGCCTGGGCCACGGCCGAGGCCGAGCAGCAGCTGCGCTCGGCGTCGTTCTCGGGGTCGGCCCACAGCTCGAGCGTGACCGCCGCCGCCTCGCCCTCCCGCGCCACCAGGTGCGCAGCGACGGCGCTGTCGACGCCGCCGCTCATCGCGACCAATGTTCGCCTCGGCGTCGCCGGGAGCTGGGCCCCGCGGGTGACCGCCGTCCCGAGAGCGCGGGCCAGGGCGTCCGAAGCCAGTTCGGCGGCGTGCCACTTGGCCGGGCTGAGACCGCCGAGCTCCTGCGCGATCTCGTCCACGCCGATGCGCGCCGCCGCCAGCACTCCGGCGCCCCGGGCCAGGGTCACGGCGGCGCTCCCGGCGGCATGAGCCGAACCGCAGCCACTGGCCGTGAAGCCGGCCCCGGTGACCCGATCACCCTCGACGCTGACCGCCAGCGAGATCTCGTCGCAGCAGGCGGCCCCGCCCGCCGTCGCGGTGCCCGCGGCGGCGGGCACGTGCCCCAGGCCCTGGGGCGAGTTCAGGTGGTGTTCGAAGGCGAGCCGGTCCATGGCCTCACCGGAGCCGGAGCCCGAGCTCACGCAGCTGGCCGTCGTCCACCGGGGCCGGCGCGCCGGTTAGCGGGTCCGCGCCGCTGGTCGCCTTGGGGAACGCGATCGTCTCACGGATGTTGTCGCGGCCGGCGAGCAGCGCCACGATCCGGTCGATTCCAAAGGCGATCCCGCCGTGGGGGGGCGCCCCGTAGCGCAGGGCGTCGAGCAGGAAGCCGAACCGCGCCTGCGCCTCTTCGGAATCAATGCCGATCAGCGCGAAGATCCGCTGCTGGACGTCGGAGCGGTGGTTACGGATCGAGCCGCCGCCGATCTCGCTGCCGTCCAGGACGAGGTCGTAGGAGCGCGAGAGCAGAGCCCCGGGGTCGTCGAGGTCGCCGACTCCGGCCGGCTCGCCCGCGGCCGTGGCGGGGGCGGTAAAGGGATGGTGCTCGGGGTCCCAGCGCTGCTCGTCGGCGCTCCAAGCGAACATCGGGAACTGCACGATCCAGCGCAGGTCGTGGCGTCCGGCCGGCACCAGTGCGAAGCGCCGCGCGAGCTCAAGGCGCAGGACGCCGAGCACGGTGGCGGCCACGCGGGGCTGGTCGGCGACGATCAGCAGCAGGTCGCCAGGGGAAGCGTCGAGGCGCTCATTGAGCGCCGCGATCTCGTCGGGCGTGAGGAACTTGGCGATCGGCGAGCGCCACGCGGGCGCTTCCTCCTGGACAAAGGCCCACACGAGGCCCTTGGCGCCGTGCTGCTTGGCCAGCTCGGTCAGGGCGTCGAGCTCGGAGCGGGGCAGCCCGCGCGCCCCGGCGTTGATCCCGCGCACCACACCGCCACCGGTCAGCGCTTCGGCGAAGACCTTGAAGCCGGTGCCGGTCAGCGCGTCGCCGAGGTCGGTCAGCTCGAGGCCGAAGCGCGTGTCGGGCCGATCAGAGCCGAACCGCGACATCGCTTCGGCGTGGGTCATCCGCGGCCACGGCGGGGCACCGACTTCGAAGCCGGAGCGCTCGAACACTGCGCCCAGCACCGCCTCGACGGCTTCGAACACGTCCTCCTCGTCGACGAAGGCGAGCTCCATGTCCAACTGCGTGAACTCGGTCATCCGGTCCGCCCGGGAGTCCTCGTCGCGGAAGCAGCGGACGATCTGGTAGTAGCGCTCAAAGCCGCCGATCATCAGCAGCTGCTTGAACAGCTGCGGTGACTGGGGCAGCGCGTAGAACGAGCCGGGCGTGACCCGCGCGGGGACCAGGAAGTCGCGGGCGCCTTCGGGGGTCGAACGGGTCAGAAAGGGGGTTTCGATCTCGAGGAAGTCGCGCTCGTCGAGCACCTCGCGGATCGTCTGGGTGACGCGATGGCGCCGGGCAATCGCGTCCTGGAGCGGAGCCCGGCGCAGGTCCAGGGCCCGGTGGCGCAGCCGCAGGTTCTCGTCCACGCCGGCGTCTTGGTCGAGCGGGAAGGGCGGAGTCTCGGAGTCGGCGAGGATCTCGAGCCCGCTCACGGCGAGCTCGATCTCGCCGGTGGGCAGGTTCGGGTTGACGTTCTCGGCCGCGCGTCGGGTCACCGTGCCGGTGGCGGTGATCACATGCTCGGAGCGCAGTGCGTGCGCGGCGGCGTGGGCCTCGGGGGCGGTGGCCGGGTCCAAGACGAGCTGCACAAGGCCCGAGCGTTCGCGCAGATCGACGAAGATCAGGCCCCCGTGGTCGCGGCGCCGGTGCACCCAGCCCGACACACGGGCCTCGCCACCGGCCCGCCCGGCGTCCAGGTCCCCGGCCCAGGTGTCGCGGTAGCGGTTGGCCTTCGGGGGGTGCTTCATCCGGGTGGGCATCTTCTAACCCCCCTACACCAGCCGGCTGGCCCGGAGGATGGTGGGGATCACGGTGGGGGGCTCGAGCTCGCGCTGGTCTCCGGATTCCATGTCCTTAAGACTTATCAGCGCCTCGTCGCCGACGATGGCCACGTACCGGGCCCCGAGCCGGTCGGCCTGCTTGAGCTGGCCCTTGAGCGAGCGGCCGGCCAGCTCGAGTTGGGCGCTGAGCCCGGCCCGCCGCGCTTGCGCGGCGAGGGCAAAGGCCGCCCCTCCGGCCTCGGGCGCGGCGCGGGCCACGAACAGGTCCACGGCCAGCCGCGCGACCGGCGGCTCGGGCGCCGCCAGCAGGATCCGTTCGACCCCCGCCGCCCAACCCGAGGCCGGGATCGCGGAACCACCGAGCTGCTCCATGAGCTCGTCGTAGCGGCCGCCACCCCCCACCGCTGACTGGGCGCCCAGCGCCTGGGAGGTGAATTCGAACAAGGTTCGTGTGTAGTAGTCGATGCCGCGAACCAGGGTGGGATCGACCTCGTAGGCCAGGTCCTGATCGTCGAGCAGCTCGCGCACGCGCGCGAAGTGCTCAGCGTCGTCGGCCGCCAGCCGCTCGAGCAGGATCGGCGCGCCCTTCATCGTTTCGCGCGTCACACCGTCGTCGGCGTCAAAGGCGCGCAGCGGGTTGAGGTCGATGCGGGCCACGACTTGGGGCGAGAGACCGTCTTCGTGGGCGCGCAAAAAGGCGGTCAGCTCCTCGCGGTAGGCAGCCCGCGTCGCGGGGGTGCCGAGGCTCGAGAGCCTCAGCCGTGGCTCCTTGACCCCCATGGCCTCCAGCAGCTCAGCCAGCAGCACGATCAGCTCGGCGTCAGCCTCAGGCTCGGCGCTACCAATCGACTCCGCGCCGACCTGCCAGAACTGGCGGTAGCGACCGCGCTGGGGCGTCTCGGAGCGGAAGAAGCTCGACAGGTACCAGAACTTGACCGGCTGGGGCAGCTTGTGCATGCCGTGCTCGAGGTAGGCCCGGCAGACCGGCGCCGTGCCTTCGGGCCGGAGCGTGAGCGAGCGTCCGCCGCCGTCGTCGAAGGTGTACATCTCCTTCTGGACGATGTCGGTCGCCTCCCCCACGCCGCGGGCGAACAGCTCGGTGGACTCGAAGGTCGGGGTCTCGATCCGCCGGTAGCCGGCCGCGCCGAGGATCCGCTCGGCGTAGGACTGCAAGACCGCGCGCCGAGCGGCATCGGCGGGGAGCACATCGAAGGTGCCTCGGGGGGCCTGGATCACGCTCATGGGCGAGACCCGCTAGTTCTGGTGCGCGAGTTCGCGCAGGAAGGGATTGCCCTCCCGCTCGTCACCGAGCGTGGTGATCCCCATGTGGCCCGCGTAGACGGTCATCTCGGGCGAGTAAGCGTTGATCAGGCCTTCGATCGAAGCCAGCAGCGTGGGCCAGTCTCCGCCGGGCAGGTCGACGCGGCCGACCGAGCCCTGAAAGAGCACGTCGCCCGAGAAGAGCGCGTTTTCAGCGGTGACCGCGTAGCTCACGTGGCCGGGGCTGTGCCCGGGCGTGAAGGTGACCTCGAAGTTCAGGCCAGCCAGGGTCAGCGTTTCACCGCCCTTGACAGTGTGGTCGGCGTCGTAGCTCTCAAAGGGCCCGAAGCCAGGCCACGGCACGTAGTCCATGATGTTGGCCAGGACGTGGGTCTCGAGCTCGGGGCAGTACACCGGCGCCCCGGTAGCCCGGGCGACCGGGGCCACGGCGCCGACGTGGTCAAAGTGGGTGTGGGTGAGCAGGATCGCCTCCACGGTGGTGACGCCCAACGCGGTCAGGGCCTCCAGCAGCCGCTCGGCCTCGTCCCCGGGATCGACGATCACGGCCCGGTCGGCCCCCGGTGGGCGGACGATGTAGCAGTTCTCCTGCACAAGCCCGACGGTGAACATGCGGACGTCGATCATCCGCCGGCCTTCTTGCGCTGGCGCCGGCGCCACAGATACGTTTCCAGGTAGTAGCCCGAGGGGACGTAGAGCGCGAAGGCGAAGATGGCGAACACGATCGCCGCCACGATGTTGCCCTTTGAGGTCAGCAGTAGAAACACGAACATGAAGCCCGCCGCCAGGAGGGCTCGCTTCACCGCGCTGTTCCAGGTCGGCGGCGTGTTCAGCCGCGCTTCGCGCGCCGTCTCCCGCGCGGCCTTCTTGCGCTCCTCGGGAGTGGGCGGGCGTCCGGTGCGGCCCCGGGCCGAGATCGTTCCGGCGGCGGTGCCGCGATGCTTGGTCCGGCGCTTACGTTTGGTCTGGGCCATGGTCCTATCAGCTTACGCGGTGCGCGCGTGTCGGGCCAGCGTCTCCTCGATCGTCGCCACCCCCCGCAGGGGCAGCTCAGGCGGGAAATCCTCCAACGCGACTTGCGGGGCCAGGCCGACCAGCTCGGCCCCGGCCAGCGGGGCGTGGCGAGCGACTGCGGCGACCACCGCGGCCAGCTTCGTCTGAGCGGGATCCTCGACGTTGGTCGAGACCTGCGCGCAGCCGCGCTGGGCGAGCCACAGACCGATCGCCCGCACACCGGGCAGGCCCTCGCTGCCGCCTTCGCGGATGCGGGCCGCGATCGTCCGCGCGTCCTCGAGCGTGGCCGGCGCGGCGAGCTCGACGTTGAACGCAACCAGGGGCGGCCGGGCGGCCACCAGCACCGCTCCCGCCGTGGGATGCAGCCGGTCGGGGCCGAAGTCGCAGCGAAGCTCGCCCGCTCCGATCCGCCGGGCCAGCTCGCCGGGGCCACCGCGCCGCAGCTGAGCCCGAGTGCGACCGCCGGCCAGGCTCCCGTACAGGAAGACGGGGAGCGCCAGCTCTGAGCCGAGGCGGTCGGCGAGGAGGAGCGCCTCCGCGCAGGCCGCGCCCCGGTCGGCGCGCTGCCGGTAGACGATTGGAGCGACGTCGAGAACTCCGACCCGCGGATGGATTCCGTCGTGGCGGTCGAGCGTGAGCAGTTCGATCGCTGCCGTCGCGCCATTTAGGACCGCCTCGGCGAGCCCCTGTGGCGGCCCCGCCAGTGTGTAGGCGCTGCGGTGGTGATCGGGATCGGAGTGAACGTCGAGCAGGCCGGGCCCGAACGCGGCGGCGATGGCGGCGATCGCCTCGGCTTGGCGCCCCTCGGAGACGTTTGGATAGGCCAGGAGCGTCGGGGCCGCCGGCTCGGGGGTGCTCGCCATGCGGCTTCAGCGCGCTCGCGTTCAGTCCAGGACGTAGCGGCCGGCGTCGAGCACGGTCGTGTCACCGATAGTCAGCGTCGCCTCGAGCACGACCACGTCGAGGTGGATGGGGACCGACACGGTGCCCCCGATCCCGGCGCTGGCCCCGAAGGCGACGTGCACGGTGCCAAGGATCTTCTCGTCCTCGAGCACGTTGCCCGTCAGCTGCGCGCGGTCGTTGGTGCCGACGCCCAGCTCAGCCAGGTTGGTGCCGTTTTTGCCATGCGCCTTCAATAACTTGAGGTACTCCGGGCCGAGACCGCCTTGCGCGTCGACGACGCGTCCGCTGAGCACGGTGAGCGTTGCCGGTTCTTCGGTCAGGCCGAGCGGAGCCAGGCTCGCGGCCACGATCTGACCCTCGCCGCTGCGCGGGGCGATAAAGCCCTCGCCGGCCGGCAGGTTCCCGAACGCCCCCGCGGCGGTCATGTCGCCATCGTCGGCGATCCCTCGGCGACCGGTGAGATCGACGGTGAAGTCGGTGCCTCGCGGACAGGTCACTCGGGCTCGATCCGCGCCGTCGAGCAGCTCGGCCACAGCCCGCGAGCGCCCGGCCAGGCGATCGAAGTCGACCGCCATCACGCGGGCCAGCATGTCCTCGGTGACGCCCGGCATGGTCGCGCCGCGCGCCCCGCTCTCGCTGGCCCGCTTGCGGCCCGGCGTGTGGCTGAGCGAGCGGCTGGTCGGGGCGATGAAGACGTCACAGGCCGCGAGCGCGGCGGAGATCGGCCGGGGCGGGTCGGTCCCGTCGGTGGCGCGTTCGTCCATCACGGCCAGGACGGCGTCCGCCCCGGTGGCAGCAGCCGCCTCGCGGAGCGCTTCGCCGATGGCCCGAGTGGCGGGATCGACGATCACGAGCACGTCCTCGCCGGCCCGGACGGCCAGGCAACGGGTGATTACGGTGTCGACGGCGGTCGCAAGCCCGGTCACGCTGCGGATCATAGGTCTCGCGTGGGCCGGGCCCGCCCGCGACGCCCGGACCCGAGCATTTAGACTGCTCGCTCCCTGGCCGGAGTAGCTCAGTCGGTTAGAGCAGCGGAATCATAATCCGCGTGTCGGGGGTTCGAGTCCCTCCTCCGGCATCGTCGCAGTTCATGGAAAGACCTGCAAACACGTCGGTTTCGGGGATCTGACTCGTCGGATGGAGCACGCGGAATGTGGTCCGGGTGTCCGAGGTTCGAGCCGCCGTGTTCCTTTGCCGTTCTGTGCGCCATCGCCACTAGCGATGACAGGTATGTCCATATTCCTGTCCACATTCGTGCCCTGCTGACCGATCTGAGGTCGAGGAGGCGTTCGGCCCGTTCGATGGCAAGGTCTCGGGAACGAGCGCCACCGGATGGCTATCCCGTGGCGGCCCAAGGCGGTACCGGTGGACGTTCCTTGTTGGTATCGCTGCGTGCGTGGCTGGCGTCGACCTCACGGACTCGCCAGTCGCACTTTGCGATGGAGGTCGGCGAGGCGAAGCCGTTGCAGCGAACCTCAGCGTCGCTCAGCGATTCGTGGAGCAGCAGCGTCACGACCGGGAAGGCAGAGTTGTACCTTCGTTCCGGAGCGGCACCGCCGAGCTCGATCGTCGGCGCTTCCGCTTCGACCTTCGCGGCGCTTGCTGGCGTCAGGTCGATCGCCACCCTCGCAAGCACTGCGCCCGCTGCCGCTGCAGCAGCAAACGGGCTGTCTCTGCAGACCGGCGTTGGCAGCTCCTCCCAGGCGGAAGCCACCGCTCTCCGCGGCGCTCTACTTCTATCTCGTGTCCAACCTGGCGTAGAGCGCGGGCAGTCCCTCGCAGAGTAACGCCGCGATGTCGTCGGCCTCGCCGCGCGTGATCCGCCCCAGCGTTGTCAAGCTCGCCCGGATGGCCCGGTCGGCCTCCTCACGGGTGATGCCAGGCATCTGTTCGACGTCTCCAAAAACGGGCCAAGCGCATTACAAGAACCCGCATAGGCCCGGGCAAAAGGCAGGCAAGCCCCACCACGAGCTCACGCCCGGCGCCCGAGTCTGACGTGACCACGACTACCCCTAGATAACGTCCAAGACGCGACCTAGGTCCATTGCGCGCCGGCCCGCAATTCCTATTCTCGGCGTGTGCCGCAGGCTCGCTTTCCGAGACACAACCTCCGGTCGCTGGTGATCGCGCTGCTTACTGCTGCGGCCGTCGTGGGTGGCGGCGCGACGGCGCAGGCCGCGCCGCTCTCGCCCGCCAACCGGGCGATCGTCGATACGACGGTCGCGCAGGCGATGGCCAGCGAGCGCCTGCCCGGCGTGACGATCACGGTGACGGGCCCCCTGGGTAGCTACACGAAGGCGTACGGGCTTGCCAACACGCGCTCGCATGCGCCTATGGGGCTGGGCCTGCACGTCCGGATCGCCAGTATCACCAAGACCTTTACCGCAACCGCGATCCTGCTTCAGGTTCAGCGCGGTCGTCTGTCGCTGTCGGACAAGCTCAGTCGCTGGGTCAAGGGAATTCCGAACGGCAACCGGATCACCATCCGCGAGATGCTGGCGATGCGTTCGGGAA
>JBPCIY010000016.1:0-31753 GCA_051005855.1 Solirubrobacteraceae bacterium
CGCAACGCCGCTCTGGCCGGCTGGCTTGACTTCTACAATCGCCAACGACCACACGGCGCCCTCAGCCACCGGCCCCCGATCGCTCGACTACACGAGCTCAACGGGAACAACCTCCTCGGGTCCTACATCTAGGGCACGCTACGGTCTGAAGTCAGTCAAGCGAGGCAGGAGCCGCCCATGCACGCCCCCAGGAAGATCACCAAGCGAGTTGTCGCCGTGGCCGTCGGCGCCCTGGCCATTGCCGCCCCCGCTGCCCTGGCGGCCGCCGGCTCGTCGAATCAGGCCGTGGTCCACACCCACTTCGAGCCCTCGGGAATCGTCTCGGTATCCGGCTACGACGGCGGGGTCGCCCTCGCCCCGGCCACCAGCCACCCCTAGACGCCCTGGCCTCTCCCGCTGACACCAAGAGCCTGATCGAGACTGCGGTCACGCGGTTTCTCGCTGAGGTGCCCGCGTTGGCCCCGCTCAAGCTGGTCGCCGGACTCGAGTTGCGAGGCCGCGGCGATATCCAGCTCTACCGGGTCGAGCTCCCCGGACCAAAGGTGACCAAGGGCATCGCCGCCGACGCCAAGGTCACGATCACGATCCCCCGCTCGCACTTCAACGAGCTCGCCGCCAAGGGCCACATCGGCGACTGGGAGGAGGCGTTTGCCAAGGGTGACGCCAAGGCGACCGGAATCGAGCAGGTCCTCAAGCTGATCGCCAATGTCGTGCAGCGCCAGCAAGAGCGCTCCCGGACGCGCCGGGCGCGTCACTAGAGCCCACCGGACCTAGCGCCGGGCGGCGAGCTCTTCGGCGGCGGTCAGCTGGTCGTCGATCAGGCGCAGGCCCGAGTCCCAGAAGCCGGGATCGGTCAGATCGATCCCGACAATCGCGGCCAGCTCCTCGGGTCCGCGCGAGCCTCCCGCGGCCAGCAGCTCGAGGTAACGCGGTGCGAACGAGTCGCCCTGCTCGGCGTAGCGCTGGTAGACGGACATGGCGAGCAGCTGCCCGTAGGCATAGGCATAGACGTACCCGGCGGTGTTGATGAAGTGCGGGATGTAGGACCACCACGAGTGATAGCCCTCGGTGATCTGCACCGAGTCGCCAAACAGCTCGGCTTGGGACTCCACCCACGACTCGTTGATCCGCTCCACCGAGAGCTCGCCCTCGGCGCGCCGGCGGGTGTGGACCAGGTGCTCGAAGCGGTTCAGCGCCATCTGGCGAAACACGGTCGCCACGCTGCCGTCGATGCGCTCGGCGAGCAGGCTCAGCCGGGCATCGTCGTCCGGCGCCGCTTCGAGCAGCCGGCCGAAGACCAGCGCCTCTCCGAACACCGAGGCCGTCTCGGCCAGGGTGAGGGGCGTGGACTGGTGAAAGACACCCTGCGGCTGGGCGAGCGCGGCGTGCAATCCGTGCCCGAGCTCGTGGGCCATGACCAGAATGTCGCGCCGCCGGGCCGTGAAGTTGAGCATCACGTAGGGATGGACGCTCGGCACCGTGTAGGAGCAGAAGGCGCCGCCCCGCTTGTGGGGGCGAACGGGGGCGTCGATCCAGCGCTCGTCGAAGAAACGGCGGGTGATCGCCCCTGCCTCGGGTGAGAAGGACTCGTAGGTCTCCAGGACCAGATCGCGAGCGTCCCCGAATGAGAAGGTGATCTCCGGGGAGCGGACCGGCGCGGCCCGGTCATAGTCAGCGATCCGGTCCAGGCCAAGCAGCTGGGCCTTGAGCCGGTACCAGCGCTGGGGGATGTCAAAGCGGCCTCGCACGGCCTCGATCAGCGCCATCACGGAAACGTCTGAGGCTTCGTTAGCCAGGTTGCGGCTGGCGAGCCAGTGCGGGAAGGAGCGCAGCCGATCGTCCACGGCCTGGTCGTGGAGCAGGGTGTTGTAGATGAAGGCGCGCGTGCGCAGGCCCGGGGCCAAGCTGGCCGAAACAGCCTCGGCGGTCGTGGCCCGCAGCGCGCGGTCAGGCGACTGCAGCCGGCTCAGCGCGACCTCGAGCGAGAGCTCCTCACCGTCGAGCGCGACCCGTAACGCTGCCAAGTGCTCGCCGAACAGGCGACTCCACGCGCTCTGGCTGGCGATCGCCTTCTCGGCCATGATCTTCTCCTCGGGCTCGGAGAGGAGGTGGGGCCGATAGCGCCGGGCGCTGCGCAGATGGTGGGCGCAGAAATCGAGCGCGGGGTCCTCGAGCAGCGCATCAGCGCGCGCGTCGGGCAGCGCGGCCCACTCGAGCTCGAAGAAGAGCAGCTTGGTCTCGATCTCGGTCGCGCGCTCCTGGACGAGCTGGAGCATCGCTCCCCGCGACGCATCGGCGGTGTCAGTGGCGAAGCGCAGCGAAGCGTAGGAACCGGCTCGGCCGACCAGTTCGGAGATTTCGGCCAGCTCCTGCATCGCGTCCGTGAGGCCGGCGGCGTCGAGTTCCCCGAGGCGCCCGGCATGGGCCGAGGCGAACGCGCCGGCCCGCTCGTTGGCCGCCTCGAGCTGGCGCTGAACCCCGCCCTCGGGCTCACCGTCGACGAGCGCATCCAGGTCCCACTCGGTCTCGAGCAGCTCGGGGTCGTTGAGGAGATCGGCGGCGGTCGACATGCCCTGACAGATTAGCCGCGGCGCCCGGGGCCAGTAGGGTGCCCGAGCCAATGGAGGAAGCGCTCAGATCCGCCGTCCGTCCCGTGCGACTGCTCGCGGCCGGCGGCACGATCGCCATGAGCGGCGCTCGCGCGGTCCCCGCGTTGGACGCCGCGGGGTTGATCGAGGCGCTCCCGGAGCTCTCGGCGGTGGCGCAGCTCAGCGCCGAGAACGTGTTCGCTCTGCCCGGGCCACAGATCTCGCTCGCCCAGGCGCTGACCGTGGCCGCGCGGGCCGGTGAGGTCGCGACGGGTGGGGAGGGGACAGTCGTCACCACCGGGACTGACACGCTCGAGGAGCTGGCCGTTCTGACGGCGTTGACCTACGGCGCCGAGGCGCCGATCGTGTTTACCGGGGCCAACCGCCCGGCCAGCCGGCCCGGCGCTGACGGTCCCGCCAACCTGCTTGACGCCGTTGCCCTGGCGGGCGCCGCCGATGCCGCGGGCCTGGGGGTGGTGGTTGTCTTCGGCGGCGAGATCCATGCCGGTCTCACGGTGCGCAAGGTCGACAGCACCGGGCCCGCCGCCTTTGGCTCGCCCGCGGCCGGCCCTCTGGGCCGAATCGTCGAGGGACGGATGTGGCTGCACGCGCGGCCGATCCGGCCGACCCCGCTGGCGCCTCGCGAGCTCACGGCTCAGGTGCCGATCCTGACCGCCGTGCTCGGCGACGACGGCGCTCTGCTGCGCGCCGCCGCGGCCCAAAGCGATGGGCTGGTCATCAGCGCACTGGGCGCCGGTCACCTCCCTCCGGCGATGCTCGCCGAGCTCCGGGCCGCGGCCGCCCGGATCCCGGTCCTGATCACGGGCCGGCCCGAGCGCGCGCAGATGCTGTTCGCGACCTACGGGTTTGAGGGAGCCGAGCCCGACCTGCGCGGGACCGGGGCGATCCCGGTGCCGTTTCTGTCGGCGCCGGCGGCCCGGATGGCACTCCTCTGCTGCCTGGGGTCGGGCCTGTCGCGGGGGCAGACGGCGGCCGCCCTAGGGGCCTGGGACGCGCGCCTGCCCCCCCGTAGGATGTGATCATCGTGGCCCCAAGCCGTCCGTTGCTCGTCGCGTGCGCCCTGGTCGCAGCGCTCGCCGGCCTGCTGGCCGGCTGCGGATCGTCGGTGTCGCATCGGACTCCGCCGCCGGCCGGTGTCCCCCTCATCGGTGGCGCTCAGGTCCTGGCCTCGGTCCGCCGTTGTGACCGCGGGGCCAGCGCCTACTGCGCCGTGCAGATGGTGATCGCCGACCCGCAGTACGGCAACTCGACCGAGCTCCTGATCGGTGAGCGCCATTACCTCCAAGGGCTCGGTTGGACCGTCACCAACGCCGATACCGGGGATGAACACGCGGCCGATTCGCCCGGCCACAAGCTCCGGCTCACCTACGCCACTGCCGCGCTGGAGCTCAAGGATGTCGACCTGGGGTGGGTTCAGCGGGCGCGCGTCATCGCCCACGCGCTCTCGCGCGCCATGTTCGGCCGCCAGGCGGCGCTCTCGCTCATGCTGGAGACGGGCTCTTCGTGAGCCGCAGCCGGCGGTCGTCGCCGACGACCACCGAGCTCTCGCCGGCCAGCAGGCAGCGCAGATCATCCCCCACCAGCTCCCGCCTCCAGCCGGTCAGGGTCCGCACCTCGGGCTCGGGCTCGCCCCGGCGGGCGGCGGCGACGATCAGCTCGAGCTCGGCTCGGGAGGCGATCAGCTCGTAGGCCAGCCCCGCCTCGAGCGCCCGCGCCCGCAGCAGCGCCTCGGCGAGCGCGATCAGCGGAGCGTCGCCGGGCTCCGAACGCGCCCGGGCCTCGTCACGTGGAATCGGCTCGCCCTCGCGGCCGAGGGCGATCGCGTCGAGGATCGCCTGTCCGCGCCGCTTGACCGTGGGCGGATGCAGGCCGCGGATCTGCTCCAGCCCGGAGAGGGTGGTGGGGTGACGCTTGGCCAGCTCAACGAGCGCCGGGTCGGCGAGGATCGAGCCTACGGGGCGATCCTGGGCCGAGGCGGTGCGCTCACGCCAGGCCGCCAGCTCGCGGGCGACGGCGCGGCCGCGCGGCTCGAGCTGGCCGACCCGGGGCAGGCGCTCCCAGGCCGTGAGCGGGTCACGCTCATCGGTGGCCGACTCCAGCCGCCGGCACTCCTCACGCGCCCATTCCAACCGTCCGCGGTCGTTGAGCCGGCGCTGGAGCTCGTCCGAGAGCTCGAGCAGATGCGCTACGTCCTCGGCGGCATAGCCGAGCTGTCCGGCGGTCAGCGGCCGCGCGTCCCAGCGCGTGTAGCTGGCCGTCTTGCCGACCCGCCGGCCGAGCACCGAGCCCAGCAGGTTGCCGTAACCGGTTTGGGCGCTCGCGCCCGCGAAGCCAGCGGCAATCTGAGTGTCGAAGACGTTGTTCAGGCTCGTATGCCAGGCGCGACGCAGGATCGCCACGTCCTGGCGCCCGGCGTGCAGCACGACCTCGAGCTCGGGCACGGCGAGCAGCTCGGCCAGGGGCCGCACGTCGATCCCGCTCAGCGAATCGATCAGGTAGATCAGCGGCTCACCGTCGGGATCGGGGTTATCGACGGCCACCTGCACGAGGCACAGCAGCGCCCGGTAGCGGCCCTCGGACATGAACTCGGTGTCGATTCCCAGGCGGCCAGCCGCGCGTGCGGCCTGCGCCGCCCGGGCGACATCCTCGGTCGTAGCGAGCCCCCCTACATCCATGCGGCGCACCCTACACGTCCGTGACCGCGATCTCCCCCGCCAATCAAGGCCCCAGCATCAGGTCGCGTTGCCCGCACGCCGGCACGGTCGATTCTTAAGCCGACCCCGGTGGTAGGATTTAGACCGATGATCTTCTCCTCCAAGGCCGAGTACGGCGTCCGGCTGATGATCGAGCTCGGCCGCCAAGGACCGGAGCACCCGACGAGCCTCAAGGCGATCGCCGATGCCGAGGGGCTGCCGCTCGCCTACCTCGAGCAGGTGGTGGCCAGGTTGCGCAAGGCCGGCCTGGTCATGAGCGCTCGCGGGGCCCACGGCGGCTACTGGCTGTCGCGCCCGGCGCAGGAGATCCCGATGGACGAGGTCGTCCAGGCGCTCGAGGGTTCGATCGCCCCGATGGAGTGTTTCATCCATGACCACACCGAGCGCGTCCTGTGCTCGCACGAGCCGGACTCGGGGCGCAGCTGCGCGACCAAGCTGCTGTGGACGCGCGTCCAGGGCGGCATCATCCGCTCGCTGCAGAACACCACGCTGGCCGAGTTGGTTGAGTTCTCGGGGCCTCGAGCGCCTCTGACCGTCACGCCCGCGCCGGTCGCCGTTTCGGCCCCGTGACCGCACCCAAGACTGAGAGCTGAACATGCCCGATCTCGAGATTCGAAACCTTCATGTCCGCGCCGGCGAGAAGGAGATTCTGCGTGGGCTCGAGCTGACCGTGGGCAACGGCGAAATCCATGCTCTGATGGGTCCCAACGGCTCGGGCAAATCCACACTGGCCAACGCAGTCATGGGTCACCCGGGACTCGAGGTGACCGAGGGCCAGATCATCTGGGGCGGCGAGGACATCACCGAAGCCGACCCCGACGAGCGCGCCCGGATGGGACTGTTCATGGCCTTCCAGTACCCGGTCTCGGTGCCCGGCGTGACGGTCACCAAGTACCTGCGCACAGTGATGAACGCTCATCGCGACGCCCGCGGTGAGGAGCCGATCGCGCTCAAGGACTTTCGCCAGACCGTCGAGGCGGCGATGAAGCTCACCAACGTTCCGCGCGACTTCTCCTCGCGGTACCTCAACGAGGGCTTCTCGGGGGGCGAGAAGAAGCGCATGGAGATCCTGCAGCTGGCGCTCCAGCGTCCGGAGCTGGCGATCCTCGACGAGACCGACTCGGGTCTGGACATCGACGCGCTGAAGGTCGTCGCCGACGGCGTCAACTCAGTGGCCGGCCCCGATCTCGGCGTGCTCATCATCACCCACTATCAGCGGATCCTGCACCTCGTAACCCCGAGCCACGTTCACGTCATGTTCCGCGGCCGGATCGTCCGCGAGGGCGGCCCGCAGCTGGTCGACGAGCTCGAAGCCAAGGGCTACGGCTGGATCACCGATGAGCTCGAGCAGGAGCCGGTCGCCTCGTGAACCATCGCCCGCCGATCCGGGTGCGCTGATGTCGACCGTCGAGGTGCTGCGTGACGTGGGGGCCGAGTTCCCGGTTCTGCACCGCGAGATCGACGGCCGCCCGGTCGCTTACCTGGACTCGGCCGCCACCTCGCAGACTCCGCAGACGGTGATCGACGCGGTCGTCCGGTACTACACCGAGTGTCGCGCTTCGATCCACCGGGGCGTGTATCCACTCGCCGTCGAGGCCACCGATCTGTTCGAGGGGGCCCGGGCCCGGATCGCGGCCTGGCTGGGGTCGACGCCCGAGGAGACGATCTTCACCGCCAACGCCACCGCGGCGATCAACCTGGTCGCCTACGCATGGGGCCGCACCAACGTTGGTCCGGGCGATCTCGTCGTCCTCACCGAGATGGAGCACCACTCCAACATCGTGCCCTGGCAGCAGCTCTGCCTCGAGCGCGGGGCCGAGCTCGCCTACGTGCCGGTACTCGACGACGGTCAGCTCGACCTGGCCGCGTTTGACGATCTGCTCGCCCGCGGGCCCAAGTTGGTCGGTGTGGTTCATGTCTCCAATGTCCTCGGCACGATCAACCCGGTGCAGGCGATCGTTGCCCGGGCGCACGAGGCGGGGGCCACGGTCCTGCTCGACGGATCCCAGGCGATCCCGCAGCTCCCCGTCGATCTACGCGCGATCGACGCTGACTTCTACGCCTGGACCGGTCACAAGGCCTACGGCCCGACCGGGATCGGCGTGCTGCACGGACGCCGCGAGCTGCTCGAGGCGATGCCGCCCTTCATCACCGGCGGCCACATGATCCGCACCGTGGGCGAGACCGAATCGACCTGGACCGATCTTCCGCACAAATTCGAAGCCGGCACTTCCCAGATCGCGGAGGCGATCGGTCTCGGGGCGGCGGTCGACTGGATCCAGGACCTCGGGATCGACCGAATCCGGGCGCACGAGTCCGCGCTCGTGGAGGAGACTCTGGCCCGGGTGGCCGAGATCCCCGGGCTCAACGTGCACGGCCCGCTCGACGCCGCCGAGCGCGGGGCCCTGGTCTCGTTTGAGCTCGAGGGGGCCCACCCCCACGATGTGGGTGAGATCCTCGGCCGCGAGGGGGTGTGCGTGCGCACCGGTCATCACTGCACGCAGCCGCTGATGCGCCGGTTGGGCATCTCGGCCAGCACCCGGGCCTCGTTCGCGGCCCACAACACCAGCGCCGACATCGAGCGCTTGGTGGCCGGGCTGGGCACGGTCGCAAGCGTGCTCCAGCTCTAGCTAGCCTCTGGGATACGCCATGGACAGCCTCTACCGCGAAAACATCCTCGAGCACTACAAGCGGCCCCACAACTGGAGCCCGCCCGAGCCTGAGCTCGATCGCGTCGACCTCGAGTTTCACGACCTCAACCCGCTGTGCGGGGACGAGCTGACGGTCAAGCTCGCGTTAGGCGAGGATCAGCGGATCGAGGACGTTCGCTTTGAAGGACACGGTTGCGCGATCTCCCAGGCGGCGGCATCGATGGCTTCGGACGAGGTCAAGGGGATGAAAGTCTCGGAGCTGCTTGAGCTCGACCGGTCTTTCGTCCTCGATCTGCTCGGCATCGACATCTCGGCGACGCGGATGAAGTGCGCGCTGCTGACCCTCAAGGTGCTCAAGAGCGCGTCCCTGGGCGACGCGGTCGCCTGGGAGCCCGAGCCGTCGCAGCGCAGCGCAGCGACTCCGCCCAGCTGAATCTCCCCGAAGCTCAGTGCCGGCCGGTGTGCCGCCGCGCGAGCAGGCGCACGACTCCGCCGGCCAGGGCGGTGACGGCCACCGCGGCCAGCCGCGTGTGCTGACGGACACCCCGCGGCGCGGGCGTCGGTGTCGGAGTCAGAGCCGGCGTGAGGGCCGGAGTCAGAGCCGGCGTGAGGGCCGGAGCCGCAGCGACCGGGGGGTCGGGCGTCGAGGGGGTGGGCGGCGCCGAGGGGATGGGGGGCGCCGAGGGGATGGGCGGGGCCGAGGGCACAAGCGCTGGTCCTTCAACCGCTGCGATAACCCCGGTCCGGCGGCCGAGGACGGCCTGACGGACGACTGCCGCCGCACCGGCCAGGGCGAGGAGGCCGAGGGCGAGAATCACGGCCCAGGTCGGTGTCCCCTTGACTTCCGTGGCGGCCCGCTCGACCGTCCGCGTCTGGGCGGCAGTCCCCTTACCGGGGCGATGGACCGATCCGCGCGTGACGCCGCCGGCCTGAGTACGCGCTCCCGACGCCGGCTTCCGTGCCCCGGGAGCCGCGGAGGCGACCCTCGCGGGCCCGCTGAAGACCGGCGACACGGCGACCAGGGTGTGCGTGGCCGCCACGGTCAGGATCGATGGGGTGCCGGCGGAGCCGCAGCCGGCCCGTCCGGCCGCGCGCAGCGAGCTCAGCGCGATGTGCTCGAGCTGAGCCTCACGGCCGGCGCTGACTCCGAGCACGCGCGCCGTGGCGCCCGGGCTGAGCCCGGCGCGGCCGGCGGCCCCGGCCCTGAGGGTGAGCACGCGCGCGGAGGTGGAGGGGAGATCGGACAAGCATCCGTGCAGGCGCGCGACCAATTCACGCAGGCGTCGGCCTGCCCGCGCCTGGCGGCGGGCCCGACGCACCGCGACAGTCCGCGGCGTCGCGGCGGCGTTGCCGGGCTGGGAGGCGGCGACCGGCGAGCCGGCCGAAGGCCCAGCCGAGCCGGCGCCCGGTGCCGAGGTGCTCGGGCCGGGGCTCGCGTGGGCGATGCCCGAGCTCGCGCCCGAACCTGTAGTGCTTGGTGGAGATGGTGCCGTCACCGACGGCGGCGAGGGCGTGAGCTGGGGGACGTTCGGCACCGTCACCGAGGGTGGCTTGGGGAGGGGGACGTTCACCGGCGGCGTGGTGACGGTCGTCACCGGCGTGGGCACGGTGACACTCGGGACCGTGACGGTCACCGAGGGCGGCTTGGGCAGCGTGACTGCGCTGGTGCTGGCCGCCCCGGCCAGCGGAGCGACGACGATCAGGCCCGAGACTGCGGCTGAGATACAGCGAATCTTCCGTGACATGGTCTCTCTAACGATAGCCGGCGACAAAACCTGCGCAAACGGCGCCGCTAGACTTTGGGACAAATCCGATCCCCGCACTAGGTATTATAGAGAACGTGCCCCAGTTGATCGAAGTCTGCCCTCTGAACGAGCTTCCACCCGGCGGTAAGCGTCTGGTCGAGTGGGAGGATCTCGAGATCGGCGTGTTCAACTGCGGAGGGACTGTGTACGCAATCGAGGATCGCTGCTCGCACGACGACGGACCGCTCGTGGAGGGCGGGTTCGATCCCGACGCCTGCACGGTCGAGTGCCCGCGACACGGCTCGCTGTTCAACCTGAAGGACGGCAAGCCCTTAACTTTGCCCGCCTACGTCCCGGTCGACACCTTCGGGGTAGTCGTCGAGGACGAAACGATCAAGCTGGAGGTGGAGTAGTGGCTACTCCCGACACCGTGACCCCCGCAACGCCGCTCGGCCCGCTGACCGACAACGACCGGCTGCGTGGCATCAACGCTGACTACACCGAGCGCTACGGCTTCCACGACGCCGAGAACTACCTCTACAAGGCCCCCAAGGGACTGACGGCGGAGTTGGTCGCCAAGATCTCCGAGTTCAAGTCCGAGCCGCAGTGGATGCGCGACTTCCGGCTCAAGGCGCTCGAGCACTTCCTGTCGCGCCCGATGCCGACCTGGGGCTCGCCGATGCTGGCCGAGGTCGACTTCGACGACATCCACTACTTCGTCCGCGCCTCCGAGCGCGCCGAGCGCTCCTGGGACGACGTGCCCGACGACGTCAAGAAGACCTTCGACCGGCTCGGGATCCCCGAGGCCGAGCGGAAGTTCTTGTCGGGCGTGGGTGCGCAGTACGAGAGTGAAGTCGTCTATCACCAGGTGCACGAGGATCTCGAGAAGCAGGGCGTGATCTTCCTGGACATGGATTCGGCGCTGCGCGATCACGAGGAGCTCGTGCGCGAGTACTTCGCCACCATCATCCCGCCCAACGACAACAAGCTCGCCGCGCTCAACAGCTCGGTGTGGTCGGGCGGCTCGTTCGTCTACGTGCCGCCGGGCGTCCACGTCGAGATGCCGCTGCAGGCCTATTTCCGCATCAACACCGAGTCGATGGGTCAGTTCGAGCGCACGCTGATCATCGCCGACGAGGGCTCCTACGTTCACTACGTCGAGGGCTGCACGGCACCGACCTACAGCTCCTCGTCGCTGCACTCGGCGGTGGTTGAGCTGATCGCCAAGCCGGGCGCCCGGATCCGTTACACGACAGTCCAGAACTGGTCCAACAACGTCTTCAACCTGGTCACCAAGCGGGCCGTGGCCGAGACCGACGCGACCGTGGAGTGGGTCGACTGCAACCTGGGCTCCAAGCTGACCATGAAGTACCCGAGCGTGTACCTGATGGGCGAGCGCGCCCACGGGGAGATCCTCTCGATCGCCTTCGCCGGCAAGGGTCAGCACCAGGACGCGGGCGGCAAGATCATCCACGCCGCCCCGAACACGACCTCGAACATCTTCGCCAAGTCGATCTCCAAGGACGGCGGGCGCGGCTCCTACCGGGGTCTGCTCGAGATCGCCAAGGGGGCGCACGGCGCGCGCTCCAAGGTGGTGTGCGACGCGCTGCTGCTCGACGACGAGTCGCGCTCTGACACCTACCCGACGATCCGGATCTCCGAGGACGACGTCAACGTCGGCCACGAGGCGACCGTGTCCAAGGTCGGCGATGACCAGCTCTTCTATCTGATGTCGCACGGCATCTCCGAGGAGGAGGCCTCCAAGCTCATCGTCAACGGCTTCATCGAGCCGATCACCAAGGAGCTGCCGATGGAGTACGCGGTCGAGATGAACCGCCTGATCGAGCTCCAGATGGAGGGTTCGATTGGGTAGCCCGCCCGCTGCACCCGCCGCGCTCGCCGAGCGGCGACAGAGTGCGGCCCGTCGGGCGCAGACGCTCATGCTGCCCTCGTTCAAGGGGCGGCCCGGCTGGGAGTTCACCGATATCTCCGGCCTGGACCTGGACCGCTACCGGCCCGCCGACGACAAGCCGGCCGCTGAGCAACAGCTGGTCAAGCTGCCGTTCGGGCTCGCCCCGGCCGACGCCGCGTGTTGGTTGGAGCAGCGTGACGGACACGAGATCGAGGCCCAGGGCCAGGGCCTCCCCGACGGCGTCATCGTCTCGACGCTCGAGCAGGCGGCCACCGAGCACCCCGAGCTCGTCGCCCGCCATCTGGGCAGCGTGGTCTCCGCGCAGGACGACGTGTTCGTGGCCCGCAACGACGCCGGCTTTCAAGGCGGCGCCTTCGTGTACGTGCCCCGCGGGGTTGTCCTTACGGCGCCGATCGTGCTCACGGCCGTCCAAGCCCAGGCCGACACCGAGCTGCACCGCCGCACGATGATCGTCCTCGAAGCGGGCGCCGAGGCCGAGGTCTGGGAGCAGTACGTTTCAGGGGCCGACGATCTCGACGCGGTCTTCAACGTCGTCTCCGAGCTGGTCATCGGCGACAACGCCCGGCTGCGCTATGTCTGCGCTCAAGACCTCTCGGAGCGCAGCTGGATATTCGGTGCTCAGCGCGCCGAGGTCGGCCGCGACGGCCGCCTGGACTGGGTCGCACTCGGGTTCGGATCGGCGCAGGGACACGTACGCATGGAGACGCGGCTGAGCGGCGAGGGCGCCGACGCGCGGGTTACCGGTGCCTACGCCACCCACGGGCGCCAGCACATCGACTTTGACACCACTCAGGAACACGCCGCTCCCAACACCACCTCCGACCTTGCCTTCCGGGGCGTCCTCCTGGCTCGCTCGAGCGCGGTCTGGAAGGGCAACATCATCGTCGACCCCGGGGCCCAGAAGACCGACGCCTTCCAGGAGTCGCGCAACCTGTTGTTGTCCAAGCGGGCTCACGCCGACGCGATTCCCGGGCTGGAGATCCAGGCCAACGATGTGCGCTGCACCCACGCGGCCGCCATCGCCCAGGTCGACCCCGACCAGCTCTTCTATCTGCGCTCCCACGGCCTGCCCGAGCCCGACGCCAAGCGCCTGGTCATCGAGGGGTTCCTGTCGGCGCTGGTCGAGCGCTTCGAAGCCGGCCCCGTGCGTGAGATCCTCGGCGAGGCCCTCGAGCGTCGTCTGTCGCTCGTCCTGGGCGAGTAGACACCGCCGGCGGGGCCTCCGGGTCACGCGACGATTACGATCCTGTGACGATGGCGCGTGGTGTCGCCCACCTGGTTCCGCTCGGCTACGGAAAGTTTGTCCGGGCTGACCGTGTCTATGCGCTCGTGCCGCTCGAAGGGCCCGAGCGCGGCGACGGGCGTCGCACGCTGGTTCACGTCGAGGGAATCGCCGAGCCGCTGATCGCGTCGCGCTCGGAGTTTGCGATCGCCCGCGATCTCGCTGACGCCCTGGGGGGCGGCGCTCCGCGCGGGCGCCACGACGGCGGCGGCGGCCAGATCCTCGGTCAGGACCCGCTCTTCTATTCGTAGGAAAGCGCCTGCAGGGGCGTGAGCCGGGCGGCTCGGCGGGCGGGAAAGATCGCCGCCAGCAGCCCGACGATCCAGGCTGCGATCAAGAAGACGATCAGCGATCCGACCGGAATCGTAAAGGCGATAAAGCTGACCCGGGCGGCGAGCAGGGCACCGAACACGATCCCCAGCGCGATCCCGATCACCGAGCCGATCAGGGCCGTGATCACGCTCTCGTGACGCACCATGCGCCGGATCTGGCGTCGGCTCGTGCCGACCGCTCGCAGCATCCCGATCTCGCGGGTGCGCTCGAACACCGACAGCACCAGCGTGTTGACGATCCCGAACAGGCTGACCACGATCGACAGGGCGAGCAGCACGTAGAGGATGTTGAGAACCTGGCTGAGGCCCGAGATCTGGTTGTCGATGAACTTCTGGCGCGTCTGCACCTTGGCGACGGGGTACTGGGCCAGGGCGCGCTTGAGCGCCGCCTGGTTGGCCGGCGTCTCGCCGCCGGTCATCCTCACGAACGTGTACAGGTTCTGAGGCTGCTGATAGAGCGTGTCCCAGCGGGACGCCGAGATCGTGAGCGGGCCGAGCGGTGAGCCTCCGTTGGGCGGCTTGAAGATCCCCTTGACGGTCAGGCGCGCACGCGTGCCCGTCGGCGTCGTCAGCACCACTGGCGACCCCACGTGCAGGTGGTTATCGCGGGCATACGAGTCGGTCGTGAACGCCCCGGCATACCCGAGGGCGCCGATCACAGCTTGGCTACCGTGCGTCCAGTTCAACCGGATCACCTGGCCCGTGCCTGGGTTGACGGCCGTCAGCTGCTCGCGGGTCCCGAACACGAGCCCTTCGCCCGACCGAACGTCGCCGACCGCGCTCACTCCCGCCGCGCGGGCCACGGCGGTCCCGGCGGTGATCGGAACCGGTGAGAAGTTGTTCTGGGCGGTGATCGCATAGTCGCCGGTGAATAGATCATTGACCGCACCCCGGAAGTTGCTGATGATCCCGGCCGACAGCATGGCCACCAGCGTCACCAGGGCCAGGCCGATCATCAGCGCGGAGGCAGTGGACGCCGTCCGCTGCGGGTTGCGGCGCGCGTTGTCGCGGGCCAGACGGCCGATCGGGCCGGCGATCTTCGTGGCTGGCCAGCCCAGCCAACTGGCCAGCTGGGGCACGATCCGCGCCGACAGGAGCGAGACGCCGATGAACACCAGAACGGCGCCGGCGCCGAGCAGCCCGAGCGTCGGCCCGGTCCCGTTGGCCACGAACAGCCCGAGCAGGACGGCCACGAACCCGAGCCCGACCGTGACCGCGGATCCGGCGCTCCGGAAGCGGGCAAAGCGCCCCTCGGGGAGGGTCGCGCCCTCGCGCACGGCGGCGATCGGCGGCACCCGGGTCGCGCGCAGCGCCGGTCGCAGGCTCGCCATCACGGTCACGAGCACTCCGACCAGGATCGAGACGATGATCGTTCGCGTCTCGATCAGCGTCCCGCTGTTGGGCAGGGTGAGGCCGGCGGCGTTGAAGAGCGCGAACAGCCCCTGGGCCAGGCCGAGTCCGGCGAGCATTCCGATCACCGACGCGACCGCGCCGACGGCCAGCGACTCGACCAGGATTGAGCGCAGAATCTGGCGGCGGGAGGCGCCGAGCGTGCGCAGGGTGCCGAACTCTCGCGTGCGCTGGGCGATCGTGATCGACAGCGAGTTCGCGATCACGAAGCTGCCGACGAACAGCGAGACGCCCGCGAACACGAGCAGGAACGTCTTCAAAAAGGAGATGAAGCCGTTGGTCGCCGAGGCGTCCTTTCGCGCCTGCTGGGCTCCGGTGCGGACCTGGGTGCCATGGGGGAGGACCGAGCGGATCTGGGTGACCAGGCGCGCGGGACTGATCCCGGGCTTTGCGCTCGCGCGGATGTCATCGAGCTTGCCGACCTTGCCAAACAGCCGCTGCGCGGTGGCCAGATCAAAGCCGGCCAGGGTGGCGCCGCCCAGCGAGCTCGAGCTCCCGAACTTGACCAGGCCCGAGATCTGCATCCGCACCTCGGATCCCTGAGCCTGGACCCCGATCACCTGGCCTGTCGCGAGGTTCTTCTTGGAGGCCGTGTTGGTGTCCACCACCACCTGGTTCGGGCCGGGCCAGCGGCCGCCCACGAGCTTCAACGAGCTGAACTGCGGCTTGGAGGGATCGACGCTGAAGCCCAGGTTCGGCGCCCCTCCGAAGGCGATCGCCTTGCCGTTCTTGATCAGCTGGGGGCTGCCCGACACGCCGCCGAGCGCATCCCGGACGTCGGGGAGGCCTTGTACCCGGGCCAGCAGCGACTGCGAGAACGACGGCGTGGAGATCGGGCCGCCACCCGGTCCGCTCGCATTGCCCCCGGTGTCGATCGCATTGCGGCCGGTGACGGTGGCGTCGGTGCCCCGGTAGACGGTCGAGAATATGGAGCCGAAGGCGTGGTCGATCGAGTCAGTCAGGACGTAGGTGCCGGCCACCAGGGCAACCCCGAGGACGATCGCGAGCGCCGTCAGCGCCGTGCGCAGCCGCCTCGTCGCGATGCCCTTGAGCGCGACTCCGAGCACCGTCTACCCGTCCAGCCCCTTCATCGCGTCCACGATCTCGGCTTCGCTGGACCGGCCGAGGTCCTTGACGATCTGGCCGTCGGTGAGGAACAGGATCCGGTCGGCGATTGCCGCCGCGCGCGGATCGTGGGTGACCATCACCACCGTCTGGCCAACCGAATCGACCGAGCGGCGCAGGAGCGAGAGGATCTCTCCGCTCGAGGTCGAGTCCAGGTTGCCGGTCGGCTCGTCGGCGAACAGTACCGCCGGCCGGCTCACCAGCGCCCGCGCGATCGCCACCCGTTGCTGCTGGCCGCCTGAGAGCTCAGACGGACGATGGGTCAGGCGGTCGCCCAATCCAGTTTCCGCGATCACTGTCTCGAGCCACTCCGGGTCCGGTTGCCGGCCGGCGATGGCCATCGGAAGCAGCATGTTCTCGCGGGCGTCGAGCATCGGCAGGAGATTGAAGAATTGGAAGACAAAGCCGACGTGATCGCGGCGCAGCCGCGTCAGCGCGTCGTCGTTGAGTTCGGTGATCTCGGTGTCCTGAACGCGCACCGAGCCCTCGGTCGGCTGGTCGAGCCCGGCCAGGATGTGCATGAGCGTCGATTTGCCCGACCCCGACGGTCCCATCACCGCCGTCAGCTGTCCGCGCGCGATCTCGACCGTCACGCCGCGCAGGGCGGTCACCGATGTCTCGCCGGCGCCGAAGCGGCGAACGACCCCCGTGGCGACCACAACCGGTCCTGACTGTCCGTTGCGCGCTGCGCCCTCCACCACGCGACCGACGTTATCGCTCGCGGCGGCGTCGCGCGTCTTAAACTCGTGCCCGTGCGCCAGATCCTCATGCTGCGCGGTATCAACCTGGGGTCCAAGCGGCGGGTGCCGATGGCCGATCTACGTGCGCTGTTCACTGAGGCTGGATACGAGGACGTGGCCACCTACGTGCAGAGCGGCAACGTCGTCCTGCGCACCTCCGCACCGGGGGACCAGCTCGAGCACGAGAGCACGCGGTTGGTCTCCGAGCGGTTCGGCTTCGAGGTGCCAGTGGTCGTCCGCACCCGGACCGAGCTGGCCCGCGTTGTGAAGCAGGATCCGCACGGCGCCGTGGTCGATGACCCCAAGCGCTACCAGGTGACCTTCCTGTCGCAGACACTCGACGCCGCGACCGCGGCGCGCGTGACCGAGCTCGCCGCCGGCCCCGAGGCGATAGCGATCCGGGGGCGTGAGATCTACGTCTGGCATCCGGACGGTGTGGCTCGCTCCAAGCTGTCCAGCGAACTCGCTGGCCACCGGCTCGGGGTGACCGCCACGGCCCGCAACTGGACTACGGTCACGGCTCTGCTGGCCATGGCGCAGGAGGGCTGAAATGCGCGACTACGCCGTCATCGACGTGTTCACGAGCACGCCGCTGGAGGGCAACCCGGTGGCGGTCTTCACCGACGCCGACGGGCTGACCGCCACGGTCATGCAGCAGACCGCGCGCGAGCTCAACCTGTCCGAGACGGTGTTCCTGCTCGACGGGGGGGAAGAGGTAGACGCCCACGCGCGGATCTTTACTCCCGCGACCGAGCTGCCCTTCGCCGGACACCCCGTGCTCGGAACCGCGTTCCTGCTCGCCGAGCGCGCCGGCGTCGATCAGGTGCGACTGCGCACCGGCGCTGGGCTGATCGCGATCGCGCTGCGCCGGGAGAACGGCGTCCTGGTCGACGGCGAGATGGAGCAGCCGATTCCGACCTGGGAACCGCTCGCCGAGACTGAGGCGGTGCTCGCCGCGCTGGGCATCGCGGGGTCAGAGCTTCCCGTCGAGGTCTATGACAACGGGCCACGCCACGCCTTCGTCGCCCTGGAGAACGCGGCGGCGGTGGTCGCCGTGCGCCCCGACTTCGCCGCGCTCGCCGACCAGGGCGTGTTTGGGGTCAGTTGCTTTGCGGTCGGCGACCAGGGGGTCAAGACGCGGATGTTCGGTCCGGCGCTGGGCGTCAACGAGGACCCGGCCACCGGCTCCGCCGCGGGACCGCTGGCCGTCCACCTGGCGCGCCACGGACTCGCGACCTTCGGCCAGTCGATCGAGATCACCCAGGGTGACGAGATCGGCCGTCCTTCGCGACTGCGCGCGTCGGTGCACGGCACCGCGGAGCGGATCGAGCGGGTGACGGTCGGCGGCGGCGCGGTGATCGTCGCCCGAGGCGAGTACCGGGTGGACTGAACGCTCGCTGCGGTTCACGTCCGGGCGGCGCGGGTATAGCTGGCCCAACCGACCGTGAAGCTCGCGACCTTCCACATTTCCGACCTGGACGGGCCACTGGCCGGGGTGATCCGCGACGAACGCGTTCACGCCCTGGCCGACGGGGTCACGGTGGTCGATGTCCTGGCTGGTCAAGCCAGGCCCGATGTCACCGACCGCAGCTGGGCGCTCAATGAAGTGACGCTTCTGGCCCCGGTGCCCGCGCCCGGCTCGGTCTACGCGATCGGCCTCAACTACGCCCGTCACGTCGAGGAGACCGGTGGACAAAGTCCCGAGGCGCCGATCGTGTTCGTCAAGGTGCGGGGCTCGGTGGCTCCCCCCTCCGGACCGGTCCGCTGCCCCGAGGTGGTCCGCCGTCTCGACTATGAGGGCGAGCTGGTGATCGTGATGGGGGCGGCCGGGGAGATCGCCGGGTACTGCATCGCCGACGATGTCAGCGCCCGCGACCTTCAGGGGCGCGAGCCACAATGGACGCGCGCCAAGGGCGCGGATACGTTCTGTCCCTACGGACCGTGGATCACCACCGCTGACGAGGTACCCAATCCCGGCGATCTGCGGCTGCGGACCTGGGTCAATGGCGAGCTTCGCCAGGACAGCCGCACGTCAGATCTGATTTTTGAGTGTCCGGCGCTGGTCGACTTCATCGCCCAGACGTGCACTCTGGTGCCCGGGGACCTGATCCTGACCGGCACCCCGAGCGGTGTCGGGATGGCGATGAACCCACCCCGGTTTTTGGCGTCGGGAGACTCGGTAAGGATCGCGATCGAAGGACTAGGACACATTGAGCACGCGGTCGAATAGACGGGCCGTGTGGACGCAAGATCGCCATCGGTCAGCGATGGCCAACGGCTAGGGAGAGGGAGGCGAGAGGATGCTGAAGCTCCATCCGAGCACGGTCGATTACGCGATTCTGGCCATCTACTTCGTCGTCGTTCTCGGGATCGGGTTCGTGGCCCGGCTCTCGATCAAGACCGATCTGGATTTCTTCCTGTCCGGACGCTCCCTGCCCGCCTGGATCACGGGGCTGGCCTTCATCGCCGCCAATCTGGGGGCGCTCGAGATCCTCGGCCAGGCCGCCAACGGCGCTCAGTACGGCGTGCCGGCGGTGCACTACTACTGGTTGGGCGCGGTGCCGGCGATGGTCTTCCTCGGGATCGTGATGATGCCCTTCTACTACGGCGCCAAGGTTCGCTCGGTACCCGAGTACTTGCGGTTGCGGTTCAACGAGCCGACCCACGCCTTCAACGCCGCCACCTTCGCCGTGGCCACCGTCCTCATCTCCGGCGTCAATCTGTTCGCGCTGGCCCTGATCATCCACCTGATGCTGGGCTGGTCGGTGACGATCGCGATCCTCGTCGCCGCCGCGCTCGTGCTGGTCTACATCACGCTCGGGGGCCTGACCTCGGCGATCTACAACGAGGTGCTGCAGTTCTTTGTAATCGTCGCCGCTCTGCTGCCGCTGACGCTGGTCGCGCTGCACGCGGTGGGTGGGGTCGACGGGCTCATCAACAAGGTCAAGGCGTTCAAGAAGCTCGGCAACCCCGGGCTGCACGCCTGGCACGGCCTGGCCATCCACCACGTCACCAACCCGCTGGCCTCGGACTGGGTCGGGATCGTCTTCGGGCTCGGCTTTGTGCTCGGCTTCGGCTATTGGACGACCAACTTCGCCGAGGTCCAGCGGGCCCTGTCGGCGAGCAACATCTCCGCCGCCCGGCGTACCCCGTTGATCGGGCGTTTCCGAAGATCTTCCTGCCGGCGATCATCATCCTTCCGGGCCTGATCGCCGTCCTGACCGTGAAGGGGCTGGGTGGCTCGAGCGTCAACCTGTCCTACAACACGGCGATTCCGCACCTGATCGGCAACTTCCTCCCCCAGGGAATGCTGGGGATCGCCGTGACCGGCCTGCTCGCCGCCTTCATGGCCGGGGTAGCGGCCAACGTGACCGCGTTCAACACGGTGGTCACCTACGACCTGATCCAGGCCTACTTTGCCAAGGACCGCGACGCGGCCTACTACCTGCGGGCGGGGCGGCTGGTGACGATCGCGGGGGTCCTGATCTCGGGCTGACCGCGTTCATCGCCAAGGGCTACTCGAACATCATGAACTACATCCAGACCCTGTTCTCGATCTTCAACGCCCCGCTGTTCGCGACCTTCATTATCGCCATGTTCTGGAAGCGGGCGACCGCGTGGGGCGGCTTCTTCAGCCTCGTGGCGGGCACGGCCGCGGCCTACATCGTCAATCGTCTCAACGCCTACTCGACGATCTTCCACTTTGGTTCGCCTTTGAGCGCCAGCTTCTGGCAGGCCATCATCGCCTTCTTGGTCGATGCCGTGGTCATGGTTTCAGTCTCTCTGGTCACGCGCCCCAAGCCCACCGAGGAGCTCCGGGGGCTGGTCTGGGGCACGACCCGCGAGACCGACCCCGACGCCAAGATCGACGAGCGCGACAAGCTCTGGTGGCGCTCGCCGATCCTGCTCGGCAGCGTCGCGATCGTCCTCGTCATCATCCTCAACATCGTCTTCGCCTAATCTGGGAGCCGCGACATGCCTGAGCCGCAACGACCGTTCGGGGGCCAGGATCGCCCCGCCGCCGCAGAGCCGATGGCCTCCACCGGGGCCAGCGACGAGGAGGAGGCCCGGACTGCGCGGGTCGCCAACCGCTTTGACATCCGCCGCCTGATCGGCGGATTGTTCGTGCTCTACGGCGCGATCCTGCTCGTGCTCGGCCTGGTCGGGTCCCACCAGGTCAAGACCAAGGCGGCCGGCATCAACGTCGATCTCTACACCGGGATCGGCATGTTGATCTTCGGCGCGCTGATGATCTTCTGGGCGCTGAGCAAGCCCGTCGTGCCCGAGCCGGCGGAGACCCTCGGCGAGGGCTCGGGCCGGATCCGGCGCGCCCCGGCGACCTAATGGTGCTCGATCACGCGATCGATTAGTCCGTAGGCGACCGCTTCGTCGGCCTTGAAGAACCGGTCGCGCTCCATGTCGGTGTGCACCTGCTCGACCGTCTGACCGGTGTGGTGCGCGTAGATCTCGTCGGTGCGCCGGCGGATGTTGAGGATCTCGCGGGCGTGAATCTCGATGTCGGTCGATTGGCCCTCGAAGCCGGCCGAAGGCTGGTGGATCAGGATGCGGCTGTTGGGCAACGAGAAGCGCTTGCCCTGGGCGCCGCCGGTCAGCAGCAGCGATCCCATCGACATCGCGATCCCGACGCAGATCGTCTGGATCTGGGGCTTGATGAAGTTCATCGTGTCGTAGATCGCCAAGCCCGAGTAAACCGAACCGCCGGGGCAGTTGATGTAGATCGAGATGTCCTTGTCGGGATCCTGGGACTCCAGGTGCAGGAGCTGGGCGACGATCAGGTTGGCGACCTGGTCGTCGATCGGCGAGCCGAGGAAGATGATCCGCTCGTTGAGCAGCCGGCTGTAGATGTCGAACTCGCGCTCGCCGCGCGCCGTCCGTTCGATGACCATCGGGACCAGGGGCATGGCCTGCACCCTAGAACATGCGGGGCGGCGGGGCGGTTGGCACGATCACAGCGGTCCCTTCGAAGGCCCCGGAACGCAGGTCGGCCAGGGCCTGCTCGGCTTGGTCGAGGCGGTAGGTCGTGACCGTGGTCTGAACCGGCACCGCCGCGGCCAAAGCGAGGAACTCGCGGCCGTCCTCGCGCGTCAGGTTGGCGACCGAGCGGAGCGTGCGCTCGTGCCACAGGCTCTCGTAGGGGAAAGCCGGAATCTCGGTCATGTGGATGCCGGCGCAGATCACACTCCCGCCCGGGGCGACGGCGCGCAAGGCGGCGGGGACGAGCTCTCCGGCCGGGGCAAAGATGATCGCGGCGTCCAGTTCCTCGGGTGGTTTTTGGCCGCTGGCTCCCGCCCACGTCGCGCCGAGCGAGCGGGCGAAGACCTGGCCGCGCTCGTCGCCGGCGCGCGTGAACGCGTAGACCTCCCGTCCCTGGTGAACTGCCACCTGGCAGATCATGTGGGCCGCGGAGCCGAAGCCGTACAGGCCCAGGCGGCCCGCGTCGCCGGCGAAGCGCAGCGCCCGGTAGCCGATCAGGCCACCGCACAGCAATGGGGCGATCTGCTCGTCGGACAGGGCCCCGGGGAGGGCGAGACAGAAGCGCTCGTCGGCCAGCGCAAGCTCGGCGAAGCCGCCGTCGATGTCGCGGCCGGTGAAGCGCGCGTGCTCGCACAGGTTCTCGCGCCCCGCGCGGCAGTAGCGACAGCTGCCGTCGGTCCAGCCCAGCCACGGCACACCCACCCGTCGCCCCTCCTCCGTTCGCGCGACGATCTGATGGCCGAGGATGACGGGCAGCTTGGGCGCCTCGATCTCGGCGTCGCGCAGGTGTAGATCCGTGCGACAGACCGCGCACGCCAGCACCTCGAGCCGGAGCTGACCGGGCCCGGGTCGCGGATCGGGCACGGTCATCGCCCGGAGGGCCCGTCCGGGCTGCTCTAGGACTGCGGCACGCACTGACCCATCATCCTCGTTCACAAATGTGCGGTCCGCGCTACCCTCCGGGTATGACCTACACAGAGCGTGACGATAAACAGGACAAGTCGTATGACGAGCGGTCCGACGCCGGCGGCACGGAGGCGGCTGAGGGGTCGTCCAAGGACAAGCTGCCGTTCATGCCCGCCCAGGACGACGAGTCTCCGCTGGGCAGCACCGATCAGCATTCCGACGCGTAGCGCCCCCGGGCGCGTGAGAAGTTCCTCGCGCCCCTTCAGATAGGGGCGGGCAGCCGTTAGCGTTCAGGCGGACACCATGGTTCCCCTGAACGCTCCCAACGTGCTCACCGTGGTGAGAATTCTGCTCGTCCCGGTGCTGGTCGTCGCCCTGCTCGAGAAGACCGGTGGCGGCGATCTGCTGGCCGCGATCGTGTTCGCCGTCGCTTCGCTGACCGACGCGATCGACGGTTACCTGGCGCGCGCGCGCAACTCGGTGACGACGTTCGGAAAGCTGATGGACCCGATCGCCGACAAGTTGCTGATCATCGCCGCGCTGGTCGTGCTGGTTTCGCTGGGTCGTCTCGAGGCCTGGGTGGCGATGGTGATCATTTCTCGAGAGTTCGCTGTCACCGCTCTGCGGCTGGCCGCCGGCGCCCAGCAGGGCGTGGTCATCTCCGCCAGCTCGTTCGGCAAGCTGAAGACCGCTGCGCAGATCCTGATGGTGATGGCGCTGATCGCCTTTGATGGCCGCTCGGTCTGGATCACCGCGCTGATCTACCTGACCGTGATCGTCACCGTCCTCTCGGGGGCCGACTTCTTCTTCGGCCTGCGTCGGCGCCTGAGCGAGAAAGCGGCCGGGTCCGGGGCGGCGCAGGCCGGCACCGAAGGCTGACCGCCCGGCCGGCCTCAGCCGCGGGGCGTGGTCCAGCTCTACGCGGTCGCCGACAGCCAGTCGGCCAGACCGGTGTGAGCCGGCGTGAGCTCACCGGTCCGTAGTTCGTGGCGGATCTCGCCCAGGGTGCCGAAGCGCTCGGCGACCACGTTGTGCTGATGGATGGTCTCCAGATTGACCTGCCGGGCGGAGACGAAGGTCTCGTCAGCGAGCGTCGGGAAGCGATCGATGACGCCGCGGACCATCTCGCGCACGCAATCCTCGACGAACCGCGGGCGCCGGTGGGCCTTCTCGACCACGTGCGCCTCGTCGGTGCGCTTCATGAGCTCATAGATCTCCGAGGACATCGATCCCTCGACGATCTCGAGCAGGGTCGCTGCGTCGATCTCCTCCTCGCAGCGCTCGGTGCAGCCGACGTGCAGCGTGCCGAGGCCGCGCTGGTTGTGGGTGGCCACGGGCACCGCTTCGAGGATGCGCTCGATCTCGCCGGCGTCGAAGCCTTCCGCTTCGAGTCGCTCGCGAGCGCTTGAGGCGACCAGCTCCTGCGCGCACGGGCACGCGGTCATGCCCTGTGCGGTGACCCCGACCAGCCGGCGCGTGCCGAGCTCGGTGGCCACGGCCAGGCCGTGCAGGGTGTAGAGCTCCTGGGTGTTGACGCCCGACACGGGGGCGGGCTTGTGCTCGGGGAAGCGCGCCTCGACGCTGACCTCGGCGCGCCGCGCGCCCTGACGGTTGCGCACCAGCTGGGCGATGTGCTCGGCCAGAGTCTCGGCTTTGAAGGTCGAGCCACCCAGGACGACCTCGCCGATCGCCTCGTTGACCACCTCCTCAAAGCGCGACATGTGGGCGCCCTTCTGGTTGGGGCCGAGTTCGATCACGCATTCAAAGCGCGCCGAGAAGAGCTGTTCGTGACCGTCTTGACCCAGGCGGATGACCTTCTCGACGCCGGTCACGCCGACGCGCGAGAGGCTCAGCGGAAGCGGCGGCGTCTGTGCCTGGACGTCCACGAGCGCGGTGGGGGCGGGGCTGGTGTGGGTCATCGGTCTCCGATCTGAGCTCCGGCGGCCGGGTGGTCCGGAGGGGGTACTGGCGGCCGGGGTCACCAAGGGTAGAGGGCTCGCTGCCCCGGTCAGGCGGCGTGAGGCTTCGAAAGCGTTCCATATTGTGGTATCACTGGACCGGTCGTATCAGGAGTTACGAGAGGGAGGAATCCCGGTTTTTGGATCCGGGAGGCCTCGAGACCGCGTATAGGAGGAGCTCGGGGGCTGTGAGCGTTGACGAGATCGTTCTGTTGAGCGATGAGGCGCCGATCGTCGAATTGGACGAGCTGCGACCGATGATCGCCGAGGGGCAGGAACGGGGTTTCCTCACCATTGCTCAGATCCAGGCTTGCCTGGAAGAGGTGGAGGTGACCAAGGAGCAGGTCCAGGAGCTGCACGCCTACCTGGACGAGCACGGCATCGCGGTGATGGAGTCCGATGGCCGCCTCGCGAAGTCCGAGGGCGGCAGTGTCGAGGCCAGCGCGCAGAGCGCGGCGACTCCCGATCCCGAGCAGCGCAAGAAGGTGGAGGTCGACCTCACGGTCGAGCCGAGCCTCGATTCGCTGCGTCTCTACCTGCGTTCGATCGGACGGGTGAACCTGCTCACCGCCGAGCAGGAAGTGCTGCTCGCGCGGCGCATCGAGCGGGGCGACATGCTGGCCAAGCAGCAGATGATCGAGGCCAACCTGCGACTGGTGGTTTCGATCGCCAAGAGCTACCTCGGTCGTGGCCTGACCTTCCTGGACCTGATCCAGGAGGGGTCGATGGGCCTGATCCGCGCGGTCGAGAAGTTCGACTACCGGCGTGGCTACAAGTTCTCCACCTACGCGACCTGGTGGATTCGCCAGGCCGTGACGCGGGCGATCGCCGACAAGGGACGCACGATCCGGATCCCCGTCCACATGGTCGAGAAGCTCAACAAGGTCGTTCACGTCGAGCGTCAGCTCGTCCAGCAGCTCGGCCGTGAGCCCACCCCCGAAGAGATCGCCGCCGAGCTCGAGACCACGGCTCGAGAAGTCCGCGACGTGCTGCGGATGGCCCAACAGCCGATCTCGCTCGAGAAGCCGGTCGGCGAGGAGGACGACTCAGAGCTGGGTGACTTCGTCGAGGACCAGACGGCCGAGTCGCCCTTCGAGCTCGCCTCCGAGCACCTGCGCCGGGAGAACCTGTGCCGCGCCCTGGCGGCCCTGCCCGAGCGCGAGCGCGCGGTGATCCAGATGCGCTTCGGGCTGACCGGCGAGCGTCCGTACACGCTCGAGGAGGTCGGACGGGCGTTCAACGTGACCCGCGAGCGGATCCGCCAAATCGAGAACCACACCCTGAAGAAGCTCGAGGCCCTGCCCGAGGCTCAGCGCTTGCGCGACGCCTCGTAGCCGAACTTTGTAACAACCGCCGGGCCGGATCTAGGTTCTGGTCATGGAAGGTCGGCGAGATCCTCGAGGCCAGGGCGATAAGGGCGAGCTGTCGGCCGCTCTGTGGTTCGGTACGACTACCTGTTCGTATTGATTGGAGACGGGCGCCGTTGGCTCATTCCAGCCTCCGAAGTGATAGGCGGAAGCGGTCTCAACCTCGGGGGACCCAAGTACGACAGGTATGAGATCGATCCCGGCTAGCCCCTGCCGGCGTGGGTGTCATCGCTAGACTCAGCGACCCCCCGGCGGGATACCCGAGCGGTCAAAGGGACGGGACTGTAAATCCCGCGGCTCAGCCTTCGCAGGTTCGAATCCTGCTCCCGCCACTCGGGCCACCCGGCCCTGAATTCGCTATGGAATCCGGCGACCCCGAGCCCAGCGGCGACCTCGACCGCGCTACCCAGGAGTCCGATGACTCCCGTCGCGCCGAGCGGCTGCGTCGCTTCGCGCTCCGGGTCGACACCCAGCCAGCGTTGCTCAACGCGGCCGATCGCCTCCGCCGGCGTCTGCCCGGCGACGAGCGCTTCGGTGACCCGCTCTCCACCGCCGGCACCGATGCAGTGGAGGTCGTTGCCCGGGGGGTCTCCGCGCTTCGGCCGGAGCGCAAGAGCTTGGTGCAGGAGCTCGGGCTGGCGAGCCTGCAGGTCTGGCAGTCCCTCTCGGAGGCGACGGGACGGGGCCACGGGCAGCTGGAGATGGCGATCCTGTTCACCGATCTGGTGGGGTTTTCGAATTGGGCCCTGAAGGCCGGCGACGCCGCGACGCTCGAGCTTCTGCGCGACGTCGGCACCCGCGTCGAGGGAGCGGTGGCCAACCACGGCGGCCGCATCGTCAAGCGGCTCGGAGACGGTGTCATGGCCACCTTTCTTACAGCGCGGCCCGCGATTGACGCCGCGCTAGACGCCCAGGAGGCCGTCGGCGCGATCGACGGGGCCGGTCAGATCCCCCGCATGCGGGCCGGCGCCCACTGGGGTTCCCCGCGCAAGTTAGGCGGGGACTACCTCGGCGTCGACGTCAACGTCGCCGCGCGCGTCAGCGGCGCCGCCAAAGCCGAGCAGGTGCTGATCTCCGACGCGCTGCTGCGCATCGAGTTGGACGGACTGAGGACCGGCCGAGCCAAGCGGCTGCGCGCCGACGGGGCGCCGCGTGACCTTCACGTGGTCGAGATCACGCGCGAGTGACTTATGGCCAGGGCAGGGTTGGGTCGTCGGAGCCGGCCGCCTTCCTGCCGATGCAGGTTTTCGTGCACCGGCCTGCGCCATGGGCTTGGGCCCTGCCGGCCGTGTTACCTTGGTCGCGTTCCCAGCCTGAGCGGGGCTGCGGCGCCCGCCTTGGCCCGCACCGCTCGCGGACCGTCTATGACGAGCGTCAAAGCGCCACTCCACCGTGCCCGGTACGTCCTTGTGGCGGCCCTGCTGACCGTGGGTGCGGCCGTTCTCCTGGTGTCGACCTTGACCCCCGCCCACGCGGCCAGCACGGGCCAGCTGCAGCAGAAGATCAACGCCGGGAAGGGCCGCGTCTCGTCTCTGTCCGGGCAGGTGAGCGCCGCGAACCGCAAGGTGCACAGCCTCGGCGCCAATGTGGCCACCCTCACCGCTCAGGTTTCCAAGCTGCAGTCCGATCTGGACGCCAAGCGCCTCGAGCTGCTCAAACTGCGCAGCGAGCTGAGCGCGGCACGCATCCGGTTGGTCAAGCTGCAAGCCGCCGAGGTGCGCTCGGAGCAGGTCCTCTCCCAGCAGCTCATCGGAAGCTACGAGGCTGACCGCCCGGACATCGTCAGCGTCGTGATCGAATCGACCGGCTTCCCCAATTTGCTCGAACGACTCGCCTTCGCTCAGCGGATCCGTCACCAGGACACGCAGATCGTCAGTCAGGTGAAGGTCGCCCGCCGCGCCGTCGCCGCTGAGGCAACCCACCTCGGAAAGCTCTCGGTGCGCCAGCAGAAGCTCACCGTCCAGGTTCTCTACGAGCGCAACCAGGTCGACCGCACACGACTGGCGCTGGTCTCCCGGGAGATTGCGGCCACTCAGTCCCGCGATGCCAAGGCCGGCCAGCTCAGCTCGGCCCGCGGCCAGCTGGTCTCCTTGCACAGCCAGCTCAACAAGCTCGAGGCCGCCCAGGCCGCGGCGGCGGCTCGGGCCGCGCAGCCCACCGGCTCGGGCTCGGGTGCGGGCCCCACCCAGTCGGGGCCGATTACCCCGTCGAGCAGCGGTGGCTTCACCTTCCCGCTGCCCAAGGCCACGGCCGTGCCTCCGGGGTCATGGTCGCTCGACGACGGCGTCGACATCGCGGCCCCCGGCGGCACGCCGCTGCTGGCCGTCTGCGCGGGCACCGTGGTGCTGCATGGGATCGGCGGCTTTGGCCCCTCGGCCCCCGTCATCCACTGCGACGGCTCACTGGCCGGCTACAGCTACGTCTACTACGGCCACGCCGGCCCGGGCAACTCGGTCGGGGTCGGTACCCACGTGAGCCAGGGCCAGGTCATCTCCCAGGTCGGCTACGGCATCGTCGGCATCTCCACCGGCCCACACCTCGAGATCGGCTTTGCCGACTCCAGCGGCTCGCCGATCGGCCCGGGCAGCGCCGGCGCGATGGCCTCGCTCCTGCACTCTGCTTACGGCGGCTGATCTCGACCCGTCGGCGGGGGAGGCGGATCCTCGATGCCCGCAGTCGCAGTCGCCGCCCCGTGTGACCCGATACCCTGAGCGCGAGCGCCCTCTTAGCTCAGCTGGTAGAGCACTTCCATGGTAAGGAAGGGGTCGTCGGTTCGAGTCCGACAGAGGGCTCTACGAAAAGCCCCGCATCGCGGGGCTTTTTTAGTTCTCGAAGAGACCGCCGGGAGCGCGGAGACTCTGAATGGGCAACCGATTGGGCAACTCCTGCTGGGTGGCCGATGCGTCCACGCCTAACACCGCCAATGAGTGCTCCGGGCATGGGCCGCAGTCGCGTGTACCGACGTACCAAATCTAGCGCCAGGGCCCTGTTTTTCAGGGCTTTCGCCGTTTCAGAGGCCGCTCGCGCCAGGATTCGCGCCAGTCAGGCCCTGGTCCCTGTCGATCGCGACCCGGTAACGACTGGACCCGCTGGAAGCGTCTGTATAAAGTAGGGGCTGCTACCGGCCGATGAGCACACACATCCGCCGCGTTCCGCTCTCTCGCATCAACCGCCCCTGGAGGTCTCACATGTCCGTGTACGAGATCCAGACCGAACCTCTTGCTACCGAAGACCTGGCCCCTTACGAGGGAAGCTGGGTAGCCATCCGCGATGGCAAGGTTGTCGCGAGTGCGTTGAGCTCGACTGAGCTGCGCGATGACCCGAAGGTCAGGGGCGACGACGCCCTGATGCCGGTCCCACTCGCCGGGGAAGCCACCTTCATTCTCTAGCGTGGTGGGGGCCGCAGCGATATTGCCGCAGCCCTACTTCATCGGTTATCGAGATTTCGGACAGGGCGGTGCCCGGCCGTATCTCGTTATGCGCGTCACCGGCATCAATGGCAAGACCGGCATCGTTTGGGGCCTCGTCGACTCGGGCGCCGATCGCACTTCGATGCCGTTTGGCTTCGCGAGCTTGATGGGCTACACGCCGGCGGATCTGACCCTTGAATTGGGCACCGGCGCTGGCGGAGCGATAACGATGTATGTATCGCACAAGCAGTCCACAGCAGTGGTCCCAGAAATTCCCGCCGTCAGCGTGGCATTCGAGCCCATCTTCATCCAGGGCGGAAAGACTGTGCTCTGGGGTAGGCACGACTTCATGCGCAAATTCGATGTGGGCATCATGGAGAGCACGCAACGGTTCTCAATCACGCCGGTCCCGTAGAGGTCCTCATCTCGTAAGGACACCCCCCGGGTAGCATCGTCCGATGTACGTCCGCCGTCGCATTCTCGTTCTCGCGGTGGCCGGCTCGGTCGTGGCGATAGCCCCGGCCGCTCAAGCCCAGACCACGCGGTGCCGAGGCAATCACTACTCGGCGATCGATCGGTCGGCGTTTCCCGGCATCGGCAATGAGTACGCAGTCAATCTGCCGCGGCTCACCAGCGGCTACGCGCCGCGCTGTCTCGTCGCCGACTCGAGGGACCGTTCAGCTAGCCGTAAATGAGCAGCGCGGCTAGGCCCCGCATGACACCGAGCGTGCGACGGATCGGCGCGGTGTGTGCAACGCTTCCGGGCGTGAAACGATCGACTTACGTGCTGCTTGTGCTACTCGCGCTGGGAGCGTCGGCTGGCGCCGACGCTAAGACGTTTCCCGTCAACAATCCTGGGAATCCCGGCTCGCTGTCGCCGGCGGGGGCCGCGCGGAGTATGAGCGCCAAGCTGGCGACGCGACCTGGCGAACCGTTCTCACGCCGCAACGGAGGACTTGCTCAGCCGCTCTGTCCGCGAGTCGAGATCTTCAGCGGCCACGCACAATGCGTCGCACAGTGGCGCGACGGCAGAGCAACGTGGTGGTTTGCTCTCGGCACCGTGACCGGCGGCCAGATCAGCAACACCAATCCGAGCAGTGAGGCAACCATCTATGAGTTAGGGCACTGGACCCGCCGCTGGGTGAGCTGTCCGCTACACGGCTCTCCGGGCACTCTGACGAGCAATAACGATTGCGGGCGGCAAATACCCGAGAGCGACGCCTACTTCGTTCAGGCGGAGTTGCTGGGGTCGATCCGCAGTCACAGATCCGTTGCGGTGATCGGCTGGCAGTTCACTGATTCCGCGGGATACAGCATCCTTGGGGACTACAGGATCAGCCGCCACAGAGGAACCTACGTCGCAACCAACGGCGTGGGCGACTCGTTTCGGTACACGCCGTAGATCCTCCGGGCGTACCTCCCCCAGTACGGCCCTAGTCATAGAGCGGCACTTCGAACGCAGCGCGGGCCCTCGCGCACTCTCGCTCCCGTTCGGACACAGCGCGTTCGTGCCATGTCTGCAGAGGCTCGAGAAAATCGTCTCGGGTCCGCCAGTCAAACGGCAGCTGGCCGCGCAAGGCGTGCGTCCATGGCCATACGCCCACTGCCCCCACCAGCCAGCGGCCCTCACTCCGAAAGGCACGTGCGCGGCGCGGATCTCGCGTCACAGGCCCACCCTTTGCTGGTTCCTCGTGGTCATGTAGGCCTAGAAGGGCCGCGCTGACGTGCTCCAGCGGAAGGCCCTGCAAATCAACGGAGACGGCGGCGAGGATCGCGCGGCCAAGAGATCCGTCTCTCTGGCGAAAGGCAGCCCAAGCCTGGGTCTGCCCCACGTTTGGGGGAGCTGGCCAGTACGCCGGCAGGCCGTCGTGGCGCCTGGGCCCGGGCGCGAGCATCATCGCAAGTCGATCGATGACTGCGGGCTTGAGCGGCTTGCCGCCTCGCCTGACCGTGGCCAACACGCGATGCAACCAGTCCGTCGGCTCACCCAAGGAGGGAGGGCCGTCGAAGTGTCTCGGGTTCGTGAGGGGCAGAACGCACTCCTGGAACGCGTAGTGGACGCCGTAGGGCTGGCACCGGAGCGCTGGAGCGCCAAGCGGAGTCAGAGCGTTTAGCCAGTCCGCGGATTCCAGTGGCGCCGGACGGCTAGCAGTCTGAGACGGCTCGTAACTGTCCATGAGATTCGGTGGCTGAGAGTTCACGATTCCGGAGCATGGCTGCTAGCACTAATACCCCACACGGTACGGCGCAGCGCGGATCGATCCGCGCGGACAGACGTGCAGCCTGTCTAAGCCAAGAACGCCTCGCCCAGCTCGCCGGCTGCTCAACCGCTTACATCCGCCTCATCGAGGCTGGATACGAGCCGATGCACAGCGACGTACTACCGCGAGTGCTCGAAGTGCTCGGTCGTGAGCTGTGCTCCTGAAAGCAGTCGAGCCCGGGCGGCAGAACCCTCTCTGTCAACGTCCGGCGAGACGCTCACCATCGAGGAATCAATGAACCTTGAGGGCGAGAACGGAGAACGCCGGAATGTTGGAGACGAGCACGAATGGAGCTGGAGCAGCGGCTGAGGCTGC
>JBPCIY010000017.1:0-10755 GCA_051005855.1 Solirubrobacteraceae bacterium
TCGCGCGGCAGTTCGATTCCCGGGACGAGCGGGAGGCAGCACTCTTGCGCTACCTGCGCGCGTTGGTCGTCGACGGGCGGCCGCCCGTGCACCTCCACGAGGAGGCCCGCGAGGCCGGCTGGGACGAAGAGGAGATCCTCGAGGCGATCGCTGCGGTGACGCTGGAGGGCTTCACGGCCATGATCAATGTGGCCGGCGAGGTGCCAGTAGACGGATCTACCGAGGCGTCAAGAGCGCTGGAAGCCGCCTGAGGTCGTAAGCTCGACGGCACTCATGGCCGCTTCAGAGCAGACCGCCACGGGTTTCGGAACGCGCAGCAACTGCTGCCCTCTCTATCACGAGGCGGTTGAGCTGGTCGGTCGGCGCTGGACGGGTGCCATCCTCCGCGTCCTGATGGACGGAGCCTTGCGCTTCTCGGAGGTCGCGTCCTCGATCCCCGAACTCTCGGACCGGCTCCTGTCCGAGCGGATGAAGGAGCTCGAGGGGCGGGGAATGGTGGAGCGGACGGTGGTTCCCGGCCCGCCGCTCCAGGTTCGCTACGAGCTCTCCAAGATGGGCCGGGAGCTCGAGCCGGCGCTGACCGAGCTGCAGACCTGGGCCCAGCGTTGGCTCGGCGAGCACTCGGCCCCCGGTTCCGAGCGCTGATCGCCCGCGCCGCCGATCATCAGCTCAGGCGCGCCGACTGTCGTCCCGAGTCGTGCTGCCAGCTCACCCGGAGGCCGCTGAGGCGTATATAGCCCTCGGGACCGGCCGCGTCAGCCGCGGCGTGGGCGAACTGGCGGGCGCCATCGGAGAGCCGGCGGACGACCACGGCCGCCGAACCGGTGTCCACGCCACAGGTGGTCACGGCGTAGCCGGCCATGCGCCCGGCTACGGCTATCGGACCGACTCGATCGGAATTGACGCACACCGAGTCATCGCCCAGGAGATAGGTTCGGCGGCTCCCCGCCGCGCAACCGTAGACCGCGCCGGACTAAACGTAGACGCGAGCGGCCCGGCTCGCGCCGAGGGTCCGCGCCGCCGACGGTCCGCACCGCGCCCCGGCCACCGCGGCCGACGACGTGGTTGAGCTGCCCGGCGCCGCCGCCGCGGATCCGCCGCCGGCGAGCGCAACCACGGCATGGCGACGATCAGCAGGCGCCTCACCCAGACCACATTACGGACGGCGATCGTGGCTGACAAGTAACGTTCGCCAGCCGTGGCCGACCCGCCCCTCACTGCCCAGGACGTGATCGCGCTCGTCGCCGAGCGCGACATTCGCTTCATCCGGCTCTGGTTCACCGATGTCCTCGGCCAGCTCAAGGCCTTCTCGATCAACGTGACCGAGCTCGAGGACGCCTTCGAGGGCGGCATGGGCTTCGACGGCTCCTCGATCACCGGCTTCAACGCGATCGAGGAGTCCGACATGATCGCCATGCCCGACCCGAGCACGTTCGTCGGCCTGCCCTGGCGGCCCAGCGAGGCCGGGGTGGCGCGCATGTTCTGTGACATCCAGACTCCGGAGCGGACGCCCTACGAGGGCGACCCGCGCCACGTCCTGCGGCGCGCGCTCCAGCGGGCGGAGCGGATGGGCTTTGATCACTTCTACGTTGGACCCGAGCTCGAGTACTTCTACTTTCGGGATTCCAAGTCGACCGAGGTTCTGGACGAGGGCGGCTACTTCGACCTCACCACGCTCGACGCGGGCTCTTACCTGCGGCGGGAGACCGTGCTCGCCCTCGAGCAACTCGGAATCCACACCGAGTACACCCACCACGAGGTCGGCCCCAGCCAGCATGAGATCGACATGCGCTACGCCGACGCGCTCAAGATGGCCGATGACTGCATGACCTACCGGATCACGGTCAAGGAATACGCGATGAAGTACGGACTTCACGCGACCTTTATGCCCAAGCCGCTGTTCGGCAAGAACGGCTCCGGGATGCATACCCACCAGTCCCTGTTTCGGGGGCAGGACAACGCGTTCTACGACGCCGATGACCCCTATTTCCTGTCCGATATCGGCAAGGCGTTCATCGCCGGTCAGCTCCGCCACGCTCGTGAGATCTGCTCGATCTTCGCCCAGTGGGTGAACTCCTACAAACGGCTGGTCCCCGGCTACGAGGCCCCCGTCTACGTGGCCTGGTCGCGCCGCAATCGTTCCGCCCTGGTCCGCGTCCCGCTCTATCACCCGGGCAAGGAACGCGCGACCCGGATGGAGCTGCGCTGCCCCGATCCGGCCTGCAACCCGTACTTGACCTTTGCCGTTCTGCTCCAAGCCGGGCTGGAGGGCATCGAGCACGGCTACGAGCTCCCCGATCCGATGGAGAAGAACCTGTACCACCTGTCGCCCGACGAGCGGCGGCGGCTGGGGATCGACCAGCTGCCCGAAACGCTCGGAGAGGCGATCGAGCTGACCGCCGAGTCAGAGCTCGTGCTGCGCACGCTCGGCGAGCACATGTTCAACCGCTACATCGAGATCAAGCGCCAGGAGTGGGACGACTACCGCGTCCAGGTCACCCCGTGGGAGCTCGAGCGCTACCTGCCCGTCCTCTGAGCGCCAGCGACAGGGCCTCCGGATCGGTGACCGGCGCCTGGCAAGCGAAGTGCTCGCACACGTAGGCCGCCGCCCGGCCCTGCACCTCGGTGCGGCCCTGCAGCAGCGCGACGACATCGTCCGCCCCTCCGGCGAGCACCACGTGGGGGTCAAAGCGGGTGCGGACCACATCGGCCAGCGCCGCGGCGTCGGGCCCCGACCCGACGATTGCCACCTCCCGCACGCGGGCCAGGTAGAAGTCAAAGGCCTGGAGCGCGTGGCCGAAGGCGAGCGGGTGGCGGCCGACGATCGGCGCCAGGAGGCGCAGCCCACCGAGCGCGTGGCGCTCATACTCGGCCGAGCCTGAGAGCCGGGCCAGGCGCAGCAGTCCGAAGGCGGCGGCCGAGCTGCCCGACGGGATCGGAGAATCCTCGAGGTCCTTGCGCCGGGCAAAGGACAGCGCCCGGTCGGCGGCGGTGGTGAAGAAACCGCCTCGGTCGGGGTCGGCGAAATGCTCGATCATCGCGTCGGCGAGCCCGATCGCCTCCCGGTACCAGCGGAGCTCAAAGGTCGCTTCGTAGAGCGCGGTCAGGGCCTGCACGGTGAACGCGTAGTCCTCGAGGTAGCCGTCGATCCGCGCCCCGCCGTCCTTCCACGTGCGCAGCAGTTGACCCTCGGCGTCGCGCAGCGAGCCGAGGATGAACCCGGCGCCGTCCCGCGCTGCGGCCACCCAATCAGAGCGCCCCAGGGCCGCTCCCGCCTCGGCCAGGACGGTCACGATCAGGGCGTTCCAGGAGCACAGCCGCTTGTCGTCGAGCCCGGGCCAGACGCGCTCGGCGCGGACCGCGTAGAGCCGGCGGCGGATCTCCCCGCGCGCCTCGGAGTCCGGCTCGGGGCCGCGGGCCTCGAGCACGTTGGCAGCCTCGAAGTTGCCGGCCTCGCTGGCTCCGAAGTAGGCCAGCGCCGGGTCGGCCAGCTCCTCCAGGACGGCGCGCAGTTCGGCCGCCGTCCAGACATAGAACCTCCCCTCCACGCCTTCGGAGTCGGCGTCCAGCGCGGCACAGAAGCCGCCTTCAGGGCCGCGCATTTCCCGCAGCGCCCAGTCCAGCGTCTCGGTGCACACGCGGCGTAGCAAGGGATCGCCCGAGAGCTGCCAGCCGTGGAGATAGGCGCGAGCCAGCAGCGCGTTGTCGTAGAGCATCTTCTCGAAGTGGGGGACCGTCCAGGTGGCGTCGACCGCGTAGCGCGCGAAGCCGCCACCGACCTGGTCATAGATTCCGCCCCGGGCCATCGCGCGCAGCGTGCCCAGCGACATCTCGGTTTCCCCCCGCGCGAGCAGGAACTCGATCACCGAGGCCATCGGGAACTTCGGCGCCCGGGCAAAGCCGCCCCGCGCCGCGTCATAGGAGGCCCGCAGGCCGGACACGGCTTCCTCGAGCAGCTGTGCGGTGATCGACTCCTCGGAAGCTCGCATCCGCGCGCTGGCGCCGAGCGAGGCGAGGATCTGCGCACCGGACTGACGGACGTCCTCCCGGCGCTCAGTCCACGCGGTGGCGACCGCCTCGAGCACGGCGCGCCAGCTCGGCATGCCGTGACGCGGCTCGGGCGGGAAGTAGGTCCCGACGTAGAACGGCGACCGGTCGGGAGTCAAGAAGGCGTTCAATGGCCAGCCCCCCTGCCCGGTCATCGCTTGACAGGCCTCCATGCAGGTCGCGTCGACGTCGGGTCGCTCCTCTCGGTCGACCTTGATACAGATGAAGCTCGCGTTCATCAGCGCCGCGATCTCGGGATCCTCGAAGGACTCGCGCTCCATCACGTGGCACCAGTGGCAAGCCGAGTAGCCGATCGAGACCAGCAGGGGGCGCTGTTCGCGGCGCGCGCGCTCCAGCGCCTCCTCGCCCCAGGCGTACCAATCGACGGGGTTGTCCTGATGCTGGCGCAGGTAGGGCGAGGTCTCATCGGCGAGGCGATTGGGCATCAGGTCAGGCTACCGGGCCCGGAGCGCCCAATAGGCTTGGACCAGGCGGTCCTCCGCCTCGCCGCCGCCCCGGAGCGGCGGAGTGCTTCTCGACTGCAAGGAGACGAACTTGGCTGACTATCGCGAGCCGGTGAACGCGCCTGACGCGCCTGCGGCCGTCGGCGCCTATGTCCACGCCGTCAAGGCCGGGGGCCTGCTCTTCTGCTCGGGGCAGATCCCGCTCGACCCGCGGACCGGGGACCTCGTGGGCGCCACCGCGGCCGACCAGGCCGGACGCTGCCTGGAGAACCTGGCCGCGGTCTGTCAGGCGGCCGGGACCAGTCTCGGGGAGGCGGTCAAGATGACCATCTACCTCACCGACATGGCGGCCTTTGCGGCCGTCAACGAGGTCTATGCGTCGTTCTTTGAGTCCAGCCCGCCCGCGCGGGTCGCGATCGGCGTGCAGGCGCTGCCCCGCGGTGCGCAGGTGGAGATGGACGCGGTGGTCGCGCTTGCGGACTGACCAGACGGCGCTCGAGCACGTCTTCACGTGCGCGAGAGCGCAGTCCAGCTCGTGCTGGAGACCCGCGGGCTCGAGCACGCCGGGCAGGTCGTCCGCGCGGTACGCGAGGCCGGCTACGCCGAGCCGCTCGCCGTCCGGTAGTCGCGGGCCGCGCTGACCAGCGCGGCGATCACCCGGCTGCGCTCGTCGGCCTCGGGATGCCATTGCACCCCGAGGACGAACTGCCGGTCGGCGGCCTCGATCGCCTCGGGCAGCTGATCTACGGTCGAGAGGCCGGTGACGGTGAGCCCGGCCCCGATCGCGTCGACCGCCTGGTGATGATGAGACTTGGTGTTGTGCTGCTCCTCGCCGGCCGCGCGGGCGGCCAGCGAGCCGGCGTCGAGGTGGACCCCGTGATCGGATCCCACGAAACTCCCGGGCACCCGACGGTGCTCCTCATGGCCAACGGCGTCGGGGAGGTGCTGAAGCAGGGTTCCACCCATGGCGACGTTGAGCAGCTGCATTCCCCGGCAGATCCCCAGCACCGGCATATCTCGCTCCACCGCCCGGCGGGTGAGGCCGAGCTCGACCTCGTCGCGGGCGGGCACGAGCCCGTTGGTCGCCGGGTGCGCCTCGGCGCCGTAGCTGGCCGGATCGATGTCGTTGCCCCCGGCCAGGATCAGCGCGTCGACGCGGTCGAGGATCTCGTCGGGATCGGCGATCAGGGCCGGGTCGGGCGGGATCATCACGGCCAGGCCGCCGGCGGCCTGGATCGCGTCGATGTAGGCGAAGGGCAGCAGGGCCGCGGGCTGGTTCCAAACCCCCCAGGCGGCGTCGGTGGGGGCGGTGCAGATTCCGATCGCGGGTCGCTTCTCGCGCATGGATTTGAGGCTAGCGGCCGGCCTCACGCAGGCGCGCCCGCTGGACCTTGCCGCTGGCCGTCTTGGGCAGCTCGGGCGCGAAGTCGACGATCCGCGGGTACTTGTATGGCGCCGTCTCGTGCTTGACGTGCTCCTGGAGCTCGGCGGCCAGCTCAGGGCTGGGGGTGAACTCATCCTGGAGCACGACCACCGCGCGTACGACGGCGCCCCGCTCTTCGTCGGGTGCGGAGACCACCGCCGCCTCGGCCACCGCGCGGTGGGCGACCAGGGCCGACTCGACCTCGAACGGACCGATGCGGTAGCCCGCGGAGATGATCACGTCGTCGCTCCGACCCTCGAAGTACAGGTAGCCGTCCTCGTCAGCGCGGACCCGGTCCCCGGTGGCCCACGCCTCGCCTTCGGGTGCGGGCGTGCCGTCGAGGTAGCCGACGAAGAACGTGGGATCGGTATGGGGATCGGCGAGGACGAGCTGCTCGTCGCGGATCTCCAGCCCGACACCGGGCAGGGGACGTCCCATCGAGCCGGGCCTCACCTCGCCCCCGGCCGGCACGCCGGTGAGCTGACCGGTCTCGGTCTGTCCGTACCCGTCCCGGATCTCGAGCCCTGTCCCCTCCTGAAACGCCCTCAGCACCTCGGGGTTGAGCGCCTCGCCGGCCGCGACCAGCCCGCGCAGACCGGGAACCGGCGCCAGCGGTGCCCGCTTGGCGATCACGCGATACTCGGTGGGGGCCATGCACAGCACGTTGACCCCCTCGGCGGCCAGTACCTCGAGCCGCTGGTGGGGATCGAAGCGGGCGTCGTGCAGGAGCGCCGCCGCGCCCTGGAGCCAGGGGGCGATGAACACGTTGCGGGCCGACTTGGACCAGCCGCTGGCCGCCGTGCACCAGACCAGGTCACCCGGGCGGGCGTCGAGCCAGTACTCGGCCTGCAGGTACTGTCCGGGCAGGTAACGCTGACCGTGAAGCACACCCTTAGCCTCGCCGGTCGTGCCGCTGGTGAAGGTGATCAGACAGGGATCGCTGGGTCCGAGCTCGACGGCGCGCGCGCTGGGGGCCGCAAACAGCGCCTCGTCGGGGACCAGGACGACCTCGCAGCTCGGCCCGGCGGCGCTGAGCTCAGCGGCGTTGCGCTCGTCGGCCACGATCAGCTTCGGATCCGCCGCGTCCAAGCGCATCCGCAGGTCCTTGGCCCGCAGCTGCTCGTTACCGGGCAGGGCCACGGCGCCGATCCGAAAGCAGGCGACCATCGTCAGCACCCACTCAGCGCGGTTGCCGATCAGCGTCATGACCACGTCGTCCCGGTTGACCCCCCGGGCCGCCAGGGCTCCGGCCAGCCGCGCCGAGCGGTCGGCCACCTCGCCAAACGTCCACTCCCGCCGCGCGCCGTCGCGTGCGCGTTCGACCAGGGCCCGGTTCTGAGCCGGCGCGGCATCGACCACATCGCGGGCGAAGTTCATGGCCGGCCGCAGTCTGGCACGCCGTCCGGGAGAGCCCGGCCCTCGGTTTGAGGCCGGGGATCACGGTTGGCTAACCTGGGGAAGCGATGGGACTGATGACGGGAAGCGGCCCCCTCGGTCGTGAGCCGGCCGGGCACTTCAACTTCGAGCCGCCCGAGCCCGGTAGAGCGCTCTATCTAGAGCCCACCCCGAAGCGGATCCGGGTCGAGGTCGGCGGTCAGGTGATCGCCGACAGCCGCCGCGCGCTCCTCCTGCACGAGTCCGGCCAGCAGCCCATCTACTACTTCCCGCCCGAGGACGTCCGGGATGAGTTCCTCGAGCCAAGCGATCGCCATACTCACTGCCCGAAGAAGGGCGACGCCTCCTATTACACGATCACCGCCGGTGACGAGACCGTCGACGCCGGGGCCTGGTACTACCCCGAGCCGGGGCCAGGCGCCCCACCGATCCGGGGTCTGATCGCCTTCTACTTCAACCGCATGGGACGCTGGCTCGAGGAGGGTGAGGAGATCTTCGGTCACCCGCGCGATCCGTATCACCGCATCGACGTGCGGGCCACCGATCGCCAGGTCCGGGTCCTGCTCAACGGCGAGGTGCTAGCCGAGAGCACCCGCGCGGTGGGCCTGTTCGAGTCCAACCTCCCGGCCCGGTGGTACCTGCCCACCGAAGACGTCTCGGCTGCCCTTGAGCCCAGTGACACCGTCACCTTGTGTCCGTACAAGGGTGTTGCCAGCTACTACTCGATCCGGTTGGCCGACGGCGAGCTCGGCACCGACCTGGTCTGGTACTACACCGAGCCGCTCGATGAGGCGGCGAAGGTCAAGGGCCTGGTGTGCTTCTTGAACGAGCGGGTCGACATCGAGCTCGACGGCGAGCTGCAGGACCGCTCCGCCTCCCCGTGGAGTCGCGGCGTCAAGTCCGAGGCCCAGAACGCGCCGCCCGCACAGACGCGCGGCTGACGGTTTCACGCCCGCGGCGCGCGGCCAGCCCCGGTCTCCTCGATCGTGGCCAACCGGGCCCGGCGTCAGTCCCCACCGCGTCAGGGCCGATCCGTGGCTGAGGCCGCCCCCGGACCCCAGGCCAGGACCGCGGCGGCGGCGCGTTCGAGGGGCGTCATCATCGGCCGGCCGACGGCGTAGACGCCGAGGTGAACCCGGAACAGCCGCCCGGTGCGGCAGCGCCAGGCGATCGCGGCTTCGCCGAGCCCGATCTGGAGCAGCCGCGCGCGGGTCACGAGCCCGTGCTGGCGGCGCGCGAGCGCGATGATCGCCTGGTCGAGGACGATCCGGGGTGTATTACGGATGGGATCGTCCCAAGCTCCCACCGGGCGGCCTCGCGGAGGCAAACTGGCACGGAGTTGTGACGCCGATATCCTCCGTCACCCGACCGCCGAGGAGCTGTATGGCCGTAGCCGCCCAGAACCAGGATCTGACCGACGAGCAGCGCGCGATCAGCGAGATGGTCCGCCAGTTCGCCGACGAGCAGATCATCCCCAACGCCGAGCACTACGACCACGAGGACGCCTTCCCCGAGCCGATCGTGGACCAGATGAAGGAGCTCGGCCTGTTCGGGGTGACGATCCCCGAGGAGTACGGGGGCATGGGGCTGGACCTGACGACCTACGCGTTGATCGTCGAGGAGTTGTCGCGGGGCTGGATCAGCATCTCGGGGATCGTCAACACCCACTTCATCGGCTCCTACCTGCTGATGAAGTTCGGCAGCGAGGAGCAGAAGCAGAAGTACCTGCCCAAGATGGCCACCGGCGAGATCCGGGCCGCCTTCTCGCTGAGCGAACCCGAGCTCGGTTCCGACGTGCAGGCGATTAAAACCAGCGCCAAGAAGCTCGACGACGGCGGCTACGAGATCAACGGCCAGAAGATGTGGGTCACCAACGGCCTGCGCTCGACGCTCGTCTTCACCCTGGTCAAGACTGACCCATCCGCTGAGCCCCGCTACAAGGGCATGACCTGCTTTGTCTGCGAGAAGGAGCCCGGGGTGGCCGAGAACACCGGCGCCCACGCCGGGCTCACCGTCCCACCGCAGATCAAGAAGATGGGTTACAAGGGCGTGGAGTCGACCGAGTTGGTGTTCGACGGTTACCGGACGCCCGCAGACAGCATTCTCGGCGGCGAGGAGGCCGGCCCCAACAACGGCTTCGGGCCGATGATGGACGCGCTCGAGCTGGGCAAGGTCAACGTCGCCGCCCGCGGCGTCGGGATCGCCCAGCGGGCCCTCGAGCTCGCCCTCAAGTACAGCCAGGAGCGCAAGACGTTCGGGAAGCCGATCGCCGAGCACCAGGCGATCCAGTTCAAGCTCGCCGACATGGCCACGCAGGTCGATGCCGCCCGGCTACTCACCCAGCGCGCTGCCCGGCTCAAGGACGCCGGCGAGCGCTCGGACATCGAAGCCGGCATGGCCAAGCTGTTCGCCTCTGAGGCCGGGCGGTTCTGCGTCGAGGAGTGCCTGCGCATCCACGGCGGCTACGGCTACTCCAAGGAGTACGAAATCGAGCGCCTGTACCGCGACGCGCCGCTGCTGCTGATCGGCGAGGGGACCTCCGAGATCCAGCGCATGGTGATCGGACGCAAGCTGCTGCAGCGCTACAAGATCTAGGTGTAGTTCCTGAGGACGTTGTTCATCCGGGCCTCCTTGGAGGCTGGGTGGTGTCGAAGCCACCAGTCCCAAGGAGGACACCGGATGAGGATGCACGCTAACGCTCGTCTCAGCGTCAAGGGCCGCGAGCTGCTGGTTGATCGGATTGAGAACGCGGGGTGGTCGCTGACGAAGGCCGCCGAGGCGACCGGAGTCAGTGACCGCACCGCGTGCAAATGGCTGGGGCGGTGGCGCTCAGAAGGCGACGCTGGCTTGCTGGACCGCTCCTCAGCGCCGGTGACGGTCGCTAATCGCAGCGACGAACGCCGGATCGAGGTGATAGCGGCTCTGCGGCGGCTGCGGCTGACCGGCGTGGAGATCGCCGAGTGCCTGCAGATGGCTCACTCCACGGTGTCTGGGATCCTGACCCGGATCGGGATGGGCAAGCTCGGCCGGCTTGGTCTGGAGCCCGCGCAGCGCTACGAGCGTGAGCGACCCGGCGAGCTGATCCACATCGACGTCCAGAAACTCGGGCGGATCGTCCGCCCCGGACATCGCGTGACCGGCAGCCGTCACGATCGTCGCGATCAGGGCAAGAAGGGATGGGAGTTCGTGCACGTCGCGATCGATGACGCCACCCGCCTGGCCTACATCGAAGTTCTCGCCGACGAGAAAGCCAGCACCGCGATCGGATTCCTACGCCGCGCCGTCGCGCACTACGACAGCTACGGCATCACCGTCGAGCGCCTGATCACCGACAACGGCAGCGCCTACCGCTCAACCATCCACGCGATCGCCTGCCGCGCCCTCGGCATCCGCCACCTGCGCACCCGTCCCTACCGACCCCAAACC
>JBPCIY010000018.1:0-13027 GCA_051005855.1 Solirubrobacteraceae bacterium
TCTCCGAAGGGCGGATCCCGGGTCCGGAGGCCGGCTTGGCGAAGGTGACGATGGTCAACGCGGCCATCGCGGCCGCCGACCTCGCCGCTGACGTCGTCGGCCCTGACGCGTTGCAGGCCGACAACGAGTGGAGCTATCTGATCTCGTTCCTGCCCGGGCTGAAGTCGGCCGGCGGCACCGAAGCGATCCTGCGCAACACGATCGGCGAGCGCGTGCTCGGGCTGCCCCCCGAGCCACGGCTGGACAAGGGCATTCCGTTCAGCGAGCTGCGCGCCAAGGAGAAGGAGGCGGTGCCTCGATGAACTTCGCCCTCTCCGACGAACAGATTCTGCTGCGCGAAGCCGCCCGCGGGTCCCTGTCGCGATTCAAGACGATCGAGGCCGCTCGTGAGGCATTGGAGAACCCGGACGCTCTACCCGACCTCTGGCCGGTGGCCACTGAGGCCGGCTGGCCCGGACTGCTGGTCTCAGAGGAGCGCGGGGGCGCCGGGCTCGGCGCCTTCGAGGCCCTGCTGGTCGCCGAGGAGTGCGGACGCGTGCTGGCCGCCGTCCCGCTGCTCGGCCTGATGCCGGCCGCGGCGATCCTCGACGCGGCCGATGACGAGTCGCTGGCCGCGGTCGCGACTGGTGAGCTGCGTCCCGTGTATCTGCCGGCCCGACCTCCCGGTGATATCGAGGACGGTTGGACGGTCGATCCGCTGGACGGCTTCGCCCGCGCCCGGGCTCCGCGGGCCACGGTTTCCGGCGACGGGGTGACGCTCGAGGGCAGGGTCTGCTTCGTGCCCGATGCGCCCGGGGCGGATCTGCTGGTCGCCGTCGGCGTGACCGTGGCCGGTGAGCCGGTGGCGGTGGCGGTCGAGGCCGGCGCCGCCGAGGTGGAAGTCGAGCCGGTGGTCCGGTACGACGCCACTCGCTCGCTCGGCCACGTGACCTTCCGCGGCGCGCAGGGTCGCCGGCTGGCCGTCGGCGCCGACGTGCTCAGCGACGCCTGGTACCTGGCCCACGCGCTGATCGCGGCCGAGTCGATCGGGGCCGTGCAGACCTGCCTCGACGTCAGCGTTGTCTACGCCAAGGAGCGCTTCACGTTCGGACGGGCGATCGGCTCCTACCAGGCGGTCAAGCACGAGCTGACCGAGGTGCTGCGCCGGCTCGAGAACTCCCGGGGGCTGCAGTACTACGCGGGCTGGGCCCGGGCCTCGGCGCCGGAGGAGTTCCCGCTGGCGGCGAGCGCGGCGCGCGCGGCGGCGGGCGGTGCCCTGGACTTCGCCGCTCGCGCGATGATCAGCGTCCACGGCGGCATCGGCGCGACCTGGGAGCACGATGCGCCGCTGTTTTTCCGGCGCGCGCAGCTCTCGCGGCGGCTGCTGGCCGGCACGCACGACGCCACCGACCGCGTGGCCGAGCGCACGATGAGCGCCGCCGCCGCGGCGTGAGGCGGCGTCCCCTGCGCGACGGGTAGCTCCGCCGGCCGGCCGCTTGGCCTGACCGATCGCATCTTGCGCGGTGAATCGCAGTTCACTACTCTTGTGAATCACGATTCACGTTCCGCGTCCGAGGAGCTCCATGGCCACGCTCGACATCACCCATCCGGCTCGCGAGGTGCTCAACCAGGCCCCGCCGCTGCAGCCGATCAGCCTGCTCGACTCCGATCTGGCCCTCAGCGAGGGGCTCGTGCGCGAAGGCGGCGATTGGGGGATGGATGCGGTCCGCGAGGCCGGTGTCGTGGCCGGCGGCGTTGAGGCCCGCGAGCACAGCCTCCGGGCCGAGCGCAACGAGCCGCGGCTGCTTACCCACGACCGCTACGGCCACCGCATCGATCAGGTGGAGCTGGATCCGGGTTGGCATTGGCTGCTGCGCGGCGCGGTAGAGCGCTCTATCCACAGCCTGCCCTGGCGCGAGGAGCGCCCCGGGGCCCACGTCGTCCGCGCCGGCCTGTTCACCCTCTGGTCAAACGCCAACGCCGGTGTCATGTGTCCGGTCTCGATGACCTATGCCGCCGTGCCCGCCCTGCGCGACGGGGCCCCCGAGCTGGCCGCCGAGTGGGAGCCGCGGCTGACCGCCACTGACTACGAGCACGGCGCCCTGGCCGGGATGGCGATGACCGAACGCCAGGGTGGCTCTGACGTACGAGCCAACATCACCCGCGCGGAGCCCGTCGGGGACGGGGCGTACGAGATCCACGGGCATAAGTGGTTCTGCTCCTATCCGCCCTGCGACGTGTTCCTGGTCCTGGCCCAGGCCCCAGCCGGGTTGTCGTGCTTCTTGGTGCAGCGGGGCCCCGGAATGGAGTTCCAGCGCCTCAAGGACAAGCTCGGGACCCGCTCTCTGCCCTCCTCCGAGGTCGAGTTCCGGGGCATCGAGGGGCGCCTGATCGGCGAGGAGGGGCGCGGGGTCCCGGCCATCATCCGGATGGTCAACCACACGCGGCTGGACTGCCTGCTGGGCTCGACCACGGGCCTGCGACGCGGAACCCTGGAGGCGATCCACCACGCCCGTCACCGCAGCGCCTTCGGGGCCCGGCTTGTCGACCAACCGGCGATGGGCAACGTCCTCGCCGATCTGGCGATCGAGTCCGAGGCGGCCACCGCCTGCGCGCTGCGGGTGGCCCGCAGCTACGACGACCCCAGCGACGGCGCCTTCCGCCGCTTCGCGACCGCGGTCATGAAGTACTGGGTCGCCAAGCGCGCCGCGGGCCATGCTGCGGAGGCGCTCGAGTGCCTCGGCGGTAACGGCTTCGTGGAGGAATCGGGTTTGCCGCTGCTCTACCGCGATGCTCCTCTGAACTCGATCTGGGAGGGCTCGGGCAACGTGGCCGCGCTCGACGTCCTGCGTGCGATCGTCAAAGAGCCCGCGGGTCTGGCCGCCTTTCTGGGCGAGTGTGAGCTCGCGGCCGGGGGCGACGCCCGCCTGGACACCCACCTGGCCCGCACGCGCGACCGGGTTCACGCCCTGTTCGCCGGCCGTGACGGCGAGAGCTCCGAGCAGCGCCTCTACAACTCGCAGTTCGAGGCGCGGCGCGTCGTCGAGGAGCTGGCGGTCGGTCTGCAGGCCTCGCTGCTCGTCCGCCACGCCCCGCCGGCCGTGTCCGATGCCTTCTGCGCCGCGCGGTTGGACGGCGCGGGGGGACGCGTCTACGGGACGCTCCCCGGCGGCGTGGATGCCCGGGCGATCATCGATCGCGCGCTCCCTCAGTGAGCACGATCGCCTACGAGGTGACCGACCGGGTCGCCCGCTTGACGCTCGATCGCCCCGAGCGGGGCAACGGCATCAACCGCGAGCTGGTCTCAGATCTCGAGCGTCTGGTCGAGCGCGCCGACCTCGATCCGGCCGTGCGCGTGCTCCTGCTGTCCGGGAACGGCAAGGGCTTCTGCGGCGGCTATGACCTGGTCGAGAGCGCCGAGGGACAGGGCCGGCTGGACAGCGGCGGCACCGCGCCACCGCCCGGCTCGCCCCTGGATCCCGAGGTGATGGCCGCCAACCACGACCCCTCGACGGTCTGGGATCCGATGGTCGATTACGCGATGATGAGCCGCAACGTCCGCGCCTTCATGTCGCTGTTTGGAGCCACCAAGCCGGTGGTGTGCAAGGTGCATGGCTTCTGCGTCGCCGGCGGCACGGACATGGCGCTGTGCTCAGACCTGCTGGTGATCGCGGCCGACGCCAAGATCGGCTATCCCCCGGCCCGGGTGTGGGGCTCCCCCACGACCTCGATGTGGGCCTACCGGCTCGGTCCCCAGCGGGCCAAGCGGCTGCTCTTCACCGGCGATTCGCTGTCGGGCGCCGAGGCGCTGGACTGGGGGCTGGCGATCGAAGCCCCGCCCGCCGCCGAGCTCGACGCCCGCACCGAGACGCTGGTGGCCCGGATCGCCCGGATGCCGCTTAACCAGCTGCAGATGATGAAGCTCCTGCTCAACCAGGGCCTGTACGCCCAGGGGCTGCACACGACGCAGGCGCTCGGGACCGTGTTCGATGGGATCGCTCGCCATAGCCCCGAGGGCTACGCGTTCCAGGCCCGGGCCGCTCACGAGGGCTTTCGGGCCGCGGTGAGAGACCGCGACCAGGCGTTTGGCGACCATGGCGCCAGCACACACAAGGGCTGAGGTGGAGGCCGCCACCACCGGCACCCGGGAGCGGCTGCTGGCCGCTGCCCAGGTCCTGATCGAGGAGGGGGGCTACAGTGCCGCCTCGGTGATCGCGATCGCCGATCGGGCCGGGGTCGCCGCCGGCACCCTGTACCGGCATTTCGCCTCCAAGGAGGAGCTGTTCGTCGAGGTCTTCCGCTCGGTCTGTGCGCGCGAGGAACGCGCGATGCGGTCCGCCGCGGCGGGAATGGATGACGATGCGCCCGCCGCGCTGCGGCTCGAGCATGTCCTGGCCACCTTTGCCCGCCGGGCTCTGAGCAACCCGCGGCTGGCCTGGGCGCTGATCGCCGAACCGGTCGATCCGCTGGTCGACGCCGAACGCCTGGCCTACCGGTCGCGCTACGCCACCTTGATCGCCGAGGGCCTGTCGGCTGGCATCGCCGCCGGTGAGCTGCCCGCGCAGGACGTCGAGCTGACCGCAGCGGCCCTGGTGGGCGGATGTGGCGAGGCCCTGGTCGGCCCGCTTTCCCCGGTGGCCGGCGGCGATCCGCGGGGGATGGAGATCGTCGCCGCTCTACGGGTGTTCGTCAGACGAGCGGTGGGAGCGTGATCCCCGACGCGGTCTCGGTCCGCCGCGACGGGCCGGTGACCAGCGTCCTGTTGTCGCGGCCCGAGCGCCGCAACGCCGTGGACGGCGCCACCGCGGCGGCGCTCGCGGAAGCGTTTCGCGCTTTCGATGCCGATCCCGACGCCGCCGTCGCCGTCCTGCACGGTGCCGGCGGGGTGTTCTGCGCCGGGGCCGACCTCAAGGCCGCCGGCACTCCCGACGGCAACCGGGTCTTGGCGTCCGGGGACGGCCCTATGGGTCCGACCCGGATGCGGCTGAGCAAGCCGGTGATCGCCGCCATCGCCGGCCACGCCGTCGCCGGTGGGCTGGAGCTCGCCCTCTGGTGTGACCTGCGAGTGGCCGAGGAGGATGCGGTGCTGGGGGTCTTCTGCCGCCGCTGGGGAGTGCCGCTGATCGACGGGGGGACGGTGCGGCTTCCCCGGCTGATCGGAACCAGCCGGGCGCTGGACCTGATCCTCACCGGTCGCGGCGTAGGCGCCGCGGAGGCCGAGCGGATCGGCCTCGTCAACCGCGTGGTCGGAGTCGGCGAGAGCCTTCCCGCCGCCCAGGCGCTCGCCGCCGAGCTGGCCCAGTTCCCGCAGACCTGCCTGCGCGAGGACCGCCTCTCTGTGCTCGAGCAGGACGGCTTGGACGAGCCCGAGGCGATGGCCGGCGAGCTCGAGCACGGGCTTCGCTCGCTGGCCGAGGTGCAGGCCGGTCTGGAGCGCTTTCGCGCCGGCGCCGGCCGCCACGGTGCCTTCGACGATTAGGAGCCCGTTAGGTCTCGCGCCCAGACGGCGAGCTGTTCTCGGTGCTCGGCCGTCAGTCCGATGGCGGGATCGGTGCCCACCAGCAGCGTCGGCACCGAGCGCTGGGCCGCCCACGCGTGGCAGCTCGCATCGTGGGCGTCGTCGACCCAGGCCAGCGAGCGGGCCGGCCCGGCGAACTCGTCGATCGCGGCCAGCTTCCAGTGCCGGCCCCCGGATTCGGTGAGCGGCGCAAACGCCACGTGGGGCAGGCCAGACGGCAGTCCGAGGGCAAAGGGGAGGTGCTCGTCGGCCTTCTCCTCCCAGCCGCTGCACCAGGTCAGCTCATAGTCGTCGGCCAGGGCGAGCACATGCTCGGCTGCTTGGGCGGAGACGAAATGGGGTATCCCGTCGACAGTCAAGAAGCGCCCGTCCGGCCGGCGGGCAGGATCGAACCCGAACAGCGAAATCACGCCATCTATGTCCAAGAGGAGCAGCGGGCGGTCCATAAGTAGCCCTTAGGTGAGTGCGGCAGGGTGCAAGACGCGGAAGCGGCCGGCAGGGATCGGCCATATGTTCGTGGATCTCGTGTCAGTGAGCTCAAGGCGCTGACCCGGATACCGAAGATGGAGGTGAGCGTCATCAACTCGCCCCGCTTTCGCCCCGGTTTTTCTTTTATGAGCCCAATCTTCGGCATTTTTCTCGCGCTCGCCTGCGCCCTGACCACCAACGTCGGCTTCCTGTTCAAGCATCGGGGCGCCTGCGCCGCGCCGGCGGTCGACTTCCGCCGGCCGTTCAAGACGGCGCGGTCTCTGTACTCCTCCCGCTTCTTCGCCCTCGGAATGCTGATCGCCGCCGGGGCCTGGATGTTCCACGTCGCCGCCCTCGCGATGGCCCCAATGTCGATCGTCCAGGCCGTCCTGGCCGGAGGCGTCGTGCTCCTGGCGATCATGGCCGAGCGAACCTTCGGTCTGCAGATCTCGCGCCGTCAGTGGGTGGGGATCAGCCTCACCGCCGTCGGCCTGCTCGTGCTGGGCTTCAGCCTCCCGGCCGTCCACGGCGCCCACTCGCGTTTCTCGGTGCCCGGCATGATCGGCTTCGAGGCCGCGCTGCTCGTGGTCGGCACGCTGCTGATCATGGGCCCGCGGATCGGCGCCCCCGTCCAGCACCACGGGTTCATGCTCGGGGCGGCGTCCGGCATCCTCTTCGGCGTCTCTGACGTGGCCATCAAGGCAATCTCGGGCATGGTCGGCTCCCACGGCATGGTCGGGCTGTTCAGCCCCTGGCTGGGCGTGGCCCTGGCCGCCTCGGTAGCGGCCTTCTACAGCTCGGCCAAGGGCCTGCAGGACGGTGACGCCGTCCCCGTGATCGCGATCACCGGCACGGCCGCCAACGTGGCCGGTATCGTCGGCGGGCTCATCGTCTTCGGCGATCCGCTCCCCGCCCACCCACCGATGCTCGCCGCCGAGTTCATCGCCTTCGCCCTCGTCCTGGTCGCGGCCTGGCTGACGCCGGCTCCGATCCGCGCCACCGGCCCGGCCCCCGCGGCCGTCTAGCTCGGCGCGCCGCGTCGACCGCCACTTCGGCTGGGGACGGCGATCCCGCTCACGTGGGCCGGGAGCCCGATGGCAGCCATCGCCGCCGACCCGGCGTAGTACAACCTCCCGGTGACCACTGCGCTGACCCGACCGTTGGTCACCGCGGCTCGCCTGGCCGACGTCTTGACCGCCGGCGCAAACCCGCCCGTTCTGCTCGACGTCCGCTGGGACCTGGCCGCCGGCGCGCGCCGTGACCTCTACGCGCAGGGGCACATCCCCGGTGCGGCGTTCGTCGACCTCGAGACCGATCTCGCCGCCCCTCCGGGGGCCGGGGGGCGGCATCCGCTGCCCGGCGGGGCGCCGTTTGAGGCCGCGATGCGCCGGGCCGGGGTACGGGCCGAAGGCGACGTGGTCGTCTATGACGCTGCCACCTCGACCGCGGCCGCCCGAGCCTGGTGGCTACTGCGCTATTTCGGCCACGCCACCGTCTCGGTCCTGGACGGCGGGCTCGCTGCGTGGATCAGCGCCGGCGGTCGGCTCGACATGAGTTCCACCCACCCCGCCGGTTGCGCGCCGGAGGGGGACGGCGACTTCCTCGTTAGGCCGGGCGCGATGCCGGTCCTGGATGCCCATGGCGCCGCGGCGCTCGCCGTCACCGGGGTGCTGCTCGACGCCCGCGCCCCGGAGCGGTTCCGGGGTGAGACCGAGCCCCTGGATCCGGTGGCCGGCCACATCCCCGGAGCACGCAACCACCCGACGACCGAGAACCTGGACGCCGACGGCCGCTTTCTCGCCCCCGGGCGGCTACGGGACGGTTTCGGCGCCGCGGGGGTCCACGATGCGACGTCGGTCGGCGCCTACTGCGGCTCGGGCGTGACCGCGGCCCACGAGGTGCTGGCGCTCGAGCTGGCCGGTTTCGCCGCGGCCCTGTACCCGGGGTCCTGGAGTGAGTGGGTCACCGACCCACAGCGGCCGGTGGCCACCGGCGCCTGATCGGCGTCCCGCTCGCGCGGGCGGGCGGCAGCGGTTTGACGCCTCCGGAGCAACAAATCACTGCCAACCGGAATCGGGGGCGTGGCTCGCAGGAAGGGGCGTGGTTCTGAGGCCCGGGGCTGACAGTCTCAGGCGCGCTGTGCCTTGGCGGCGCTGCCGTCGAGCAGCAGGCGCGTGACCGCGGGCGGATCGTCGAAGGTGGGGACGTGGCCGCAGCCCTCGAGCCTCACGATCCGCGCGTTGGGGATCAGCGCGGCGGCGCGTTTGGCCTGGCGCGGGAGCAGGAGGCGATCCTTGGTGCCCCAGCCAATCGTCACGGGCACCGGTATCGGGCGCTGCCCCGGCCCGAACTCGAGCGGTCCGATCGTCGGGAGCGTGGCATCGAACCACGGTGCTCGAGCCAGCGCCCGGACGGTGGCCGCCGCCTGCGCCACGGGCAGGTCGGCCGCCCGTTCCATGCCCAGGCCGAGCGCCACGCGCCGTCCGGTGCGCGTGGCGAGCAGGGTGTCGGCTCGGCCTTCGAACCTCCTAGCCAGGCGAACTCCCAGCCACAATGAGGACTGGGCCAGGGCCGTTTCCGGGCGGTTGGCAAAGCCGGCCGGGGAGAGCGCAGTGGCCGAGCGCGCGAGTCCGCGCCGCGCCAGCTCGAGAACGATCAGGCCGCCAAGCGAGTTGCCGGCAAGGTGCGGGCGGTCGATCCCCTCCTGGGCCAGAAAGTCCTGGACCAAGGTGACCAGCGAGTCGACTCCCGGCGGCGTCCCGGGCGGGGGCATGGCGGACGCGCCGAAACCCGGGAGATCGAGCGCGACCACGTCACGATCAGTGACCAGCCCGTCGAGCACCGGCTCCCACATCTGCCAGAGGCTCCCGATCCCGTGGATCAGGACCAGCGGCTCGCCTTGGCCGCGGCGGTAGTGGTTGAGCGAGGCCACGGCCGAACCCTATCGAGCCTGCCGGTGAGTACAACTGGCACGCGATCCTTCGCCTCAACGTCCAATTGAGCGTTTCGCCATTCAGGCGCTACCGTTATACAAACCGGCCTAGGGAAGCGTTCAGAGGAGAGAGCATGGCTAGCACCGAAGCGGCAGTCAGGACCGAGTCGAGCACCTTGCAGGAGTTGGGACGCCGCCATCTCTGGATGCACTTCACGCGGATGTCGGCGTTCGCCGACCACGACATCCCGATCATCACTCGGGGTGAGGGCTGCTACGTCTACGACGAGCACGGCAACCGCTATCTCGACGGCCTCTCAGCGCTGTTCTGCGTCAACATCGGCCACGGCCGCGCGGACATCGCGCAGGCGGGAGCCGATCAGGCCAAGGAGCTCGGGTTCTTCACCACCTGGTCCTACGCGCACCCGCGCGCGATCGAGCTGGCCGCCCGCGTCGCGTCACTCGCCCCGGGCGAACTGAACCGCGTGTTCTTCACCAGCGGCGGCTCAGAAGCAGTGGAGTCGGCGCTGAAGCTCGCCCGCCAGTACCACAAGCTGACCGGCAAGCCCAACAAGACCAAGGTCATCGCCCGTGACATCGCCTACCACGGCACCAGCCTCGGCGCGCTCTCAGCCACCGGGATCACGAGCCTGCGCGAGCCGTTTGAGCCGCTCACCCCCGGCGGCTGCCACGTCCCCAACACGAACACGTTCCGCCTCCCCCACGGGCTCGACGCGGCGGACCTCGCCGACACGATCGCGACCCGGATCGAGTTCGAAGGTCCTGACACCGTCTCGGCGGTGATCCTCGAGCCGGTCCAGAACTCCGGCGGCTGCTTCACGCCCCCCGAGGGCTACTTCCAGCGCGTGCGCGAGATCTGCGACGAGTACGACGTCGTGATGATCTCCGACGAGGTGATCTGCGCCTGGGGCCGTCTCGGCGAGTGGTTCGGCGCCCAGCGCTACGGCTACGAGCCCGACATCATCACCACCGCCAAGGGGCTCACCAGCGCGTACGCGCCGATGGGCGCGTTGATCGCGTCTGACCGGATCGCGGAGCCGTTCATGCACGGTCCCAACAGCTTCACGCACGGGTTCACGTTCGCCGGGCACCCGATCTGCGCCGCGGTCGCGCTGGCGAATATCGACGCGATGGAGGGCGAAGGCATCATCGACAACGTTCGCAGCAACGAGGGCGCCCTGCGCGAGATGCTCGATTCGCTGCGCGATATCCCGATCGTCGGCGACGTCCGCGGCGCCGGCTACTTCCAGGCGATCGAGCTGGTCAAGGACCAGGACACCGACGAGCAGTTCTCCGACGAGGAATCGGAGACGCTGTTGCGCGGCTTCCTCTCCGGTGAGCTCTACCGCCGCGGGCTGATCTGCCGCGCCGACGACCGCGGCGACCCGGTGATCCAGCTCTCGCCGCCGCTGATCGCGGGCCCGAAGCAGTTCGAGGAGATCGAAGCCGTGCTCCGGCCCGTGTTGACCGAGGCCGGGGAGCGGATGCGCGCCCACGCCGCCTGACGCCGCCTGACGAGCGAAAAGCAAACGCTGCGGTGCTCACGGTTCGGGAACTGCTGGAGGGTCTCGACGTTCGCCTGCTGACGGGCGAGCAGGCGGTGGACCTCCCGGTGCGCTGGGTCCACATCTCCGAGCTCCAGGACCCGACCCCGTGGCTGTCGGGGGGAGAGCTGTTGCTGAGCACCGGGATGCTGCTCGACACCCCCGAGCAGCAGCGCGAGTTCGCCACCCGGCTGGCCGACCACCAGCTCGCGGGGCTCGGATTCGGCGTCGGCTTCCGGCACGAGGGTGTGCCCCCGGCGCTGCTCGAGGCGGCGTCCGAGCGCGAGTTCCCGGTGTTCGAGGTGCCCTACGAGGTCCCGTTCATCGCCGTCACCGAAGCGGCGTTCACCAAGCTGGTCAACGAGCAGTACGCGGTTCTGCGCCGGGCGATCGCCGCCCACGAGCGGCTGGAGCGGGTGGTGCTCTCAGAGCGTGGGCTCGAGGCGCTGGCCGGGACGCTGTCGACGTTGATCGGCGCGGCCGTGCTCGTCTTCGACGCCCGCGGCGAGCCGCTCGTGGAGCGCGCCTTCCGGCGCGCGGTCGAGCCCCAGACGGTGGGGGCCGTGCGCGAGGAGCTGTGCGACCGCGCGCGCCGGCGGGAGGGGCGGGCGTTTCTGCCCGCGCTCGGCGATTTGGCCGACCGTGCCCTCGCGCTTCCGGTCGCCGCCGACGGGGCGCCGGGGGCCGGGGACAACGGCGCCGGGCGCTTCCCACAGGCCTGGCTGGTGGCGATCAAGGACGGCGGCCCGCTGACTGACTTCGACCGGCTGACGCTCCACCAGGCCGTGACGATCGTCGCGCTCGAGCTTCTGCGGGGACGGGTCGAGGGCGACACCGAGCGCCGCCTGGCGGGCGATGTGCTGGCCGCGATCGTCGAGGGAGCTCTGACCGGCTCCGAGCTCGCGCGCCGGCTCGAGCCGTTCGGGCTCGCTGACCGCGTCGCCGCGCTCGTGGTCCAGCGCCCCCACAACGGTCGCGGGTCGCCCGGGCCGCTGGAGGACTCGCTCTCGATCGCGCTGCGAGAGGAGGCGGCGCCGGGGCTGGTCGCCTCGGCTGGAGCGCTGACCTGCGCGCTGGTGGCGGGGATCGACGAGGAAGGGCTGTTCGCGCTCGCCGGCCGGGTTTCGCGCCGCCTGGCTGACGGTCTCGGCCCCGGGCTGCGCGTCGGCGTGGGACGGGCGGTGGCCGGAGGACAGGCTCGCCGCAGCTTCCACGAGGCGCGGTGCGCCGTTGAGGCGCTCGCGCTCGGCGTGGTGGGCGAGCAAAATGGATCCGGCCAGTCGGACGGCGCGGCACGACTGGCCACGTACAAAGACCTCGGCTCCTTCCAACTGCTGCTCTCGCTGCAGGAGGATGAGGCGCTCAAACTGTTCTGTGACTCGATCCTCGGCCCGATCGAGGCCAGCGAGGGACCCTACGGAGGTGAACTGATGCGATCGCTTGAAGCGTTCATAGAGGAGAACGGTCAGTGGGAGCGCGCCGCGAAGCGGCTCTATTGTCACCGCCACACGCTGCGCTACCGGATCAAGCGGGTGGAGGAGCTGACCGGGCGAAACCTCCACAGCGCGCGTGACCGGATCGAGTTCTGGCTGGCGCTGCGCGGCCGGGAGCTGGTGGCATGAAGGTCGGGGTCCCAAGCGAGGTCAAGACCGACGAGTACCGGGTCGCGCTGACGCCCGCCGGCGTGCGGGAGCTGGCCGACGCCGGCCACGAGGTGTTCGTGCAGAGCGGCGCCGGCGAAGGCTCGGCGATCTCCGATGAGATGTACGCCGCCCAGGGCGCGACGATTCTGCCCGACGCCGACGCCGTGTTCGGCGAGGCGGCGCTGATCGTCAAGGTCAAGGAGCCCCAGCCCGAGGAGGTGGGACGGCTGACGCCGCGGCACACGCTGTTTACCTACCTGCACCTCGCGGCCGACGCGCCGCTCACCCGCGGGCTGATGGACTCGGGGGCGACGTGCATCGCCTACGAGACCGTCGAGGACAGCCGCGGCAAGCTGCCGCTGCTCGCGCCGATGTCGGAGGTCGCGGGCAAGATCGCCACCCAGGCCGGCGCGTTCATGCTCGAGAAGCCGCTCGGTGGCCGCGGGATCCTGCTCGGGGGCGTGCCCGGCGTGGCGGCCGCGAACGTGATCGTGATCGGTGGCGGCGTGGTGGGGATGAACGCGGCCTTCATCGCGCTCGGGATGGAGGCGACCGTGTACGTGTTCGATCGCAGCATCGACCGGCTGCGTGAGCTCGACATCGCGTTCGGCGGCCGGGCGGATACCTGCTTTGCCACCACGCTCTCGATCGAGGAGCGGCTGCCCGACGCCGACCTGGTGATCGGCGCCGTGCTCGTCCACGGGGCTCGGGCGCCGCACGTCGTGACCCGCGCCCAGCTCGGCCTGATGAAGCGCCACGCGGTGCTCGTCGACGTCTCGATCGACCAGGGCGGGTGCTTTGAGACCTCGCGTCCAACCACCCACACCGACCCGACCTACGAGGTCGACGGCATCACCCACTACTGCGTGACGAACATGCCCGGCGCGGTACCGGTCACCTCGACCTACGCGCTGACCAACGC
>JBPCIY010000019.1:0-33055 GCA_051005855.1 Solirubrobacteraceae bacterium
CACGTGTTACTCACCCGTTCGCGGCTTTGCCCCAGGCCGAAGCCTGGTTCGTCGCTCCACTTGCATGTGTTAGGCACGCCGCCAGCGTTCGTCCTGAGCCAGGATCAAACTCTCCGTGAAGAACTTCCACAAAGAGTCGTCAGGGGTACAACCCGATCATCAGACCCCAGCCAAAGGCCACGGTCGGTGTCGAGTCAAATCCTGGGTCCGTCCCTGGTGGGATCGGACCCTTGCGCCCACCGCAGTCGCCGGCTTTTCAAGGGCCGGCGGTGTGGAGCCCGAGTACACAGGTGGGCTCCGGGGCGCAAGACGGGGTCAATCTGGCACCGTCGGTCGATCTCGGCCACGAATGGCAACGATCAAACGACGGCGTCGAACCTCTGGACACACTCCTCGGCCGAAGTTCGGCCGAAGGGTGCGCATGCTGTTGAGTTTTCAAAGACCGTCGCACCCTTTGAGGAAGGTAGTCCTCCCGAAACGGCGCGCCCGAGAGCCAAAATTCGAACCCGGGGCGGACCGACGAGGATAGCACTCGGAACCGGCGTCAACCAGAACTTCGGCGGACGCAGATGCCAGGCGCAGCTCGGCGGTGGCTCAGCATACGACCTGGACCGTGACCGTGCGGTGACGTGGCCGATCGTCGAAGTCGAGGAGGACGATCTGCTGCCAGGTCCCCAGGCTGAGTCGACCGTCGACGAGCGGGATCGACACCGAGGGCCCAACCAGCGATGCGCGCTGGTGGGCGTGGGAGTTGGAGTCGTGGTTGAGGCGGTTGTGCTCATAGTCCGCGCGCGCGGGGATCAGGCGCTCCAGTACCCCCCGCAGGTCGGCCACTGCACCCGGCTCATACTCCATCGTGGTGACCGCGGCGGTTGATCCGACCACGAACACGGTCACCACCCCGCGCTCGGCCCCGGCGGTCTCGACGATCCGGCGCACGCCTGCAGTGATGTCGACCACCTCCCCGCCGCCGGGGGTGTCCAGCGCCAACATGCCGCCGTGGACGGTCAAGACCGCCTCCTCAGTCGATCCGGACGCGGGCGAAACGTCGTTTGCCGAGCTGGAGCACCCGGGCGTCCACCTCGGAGACGGGCAGGTCCAGCGTCCCGGCGGCGACGGAAACCCCGTCGAGCCGGACCGCGCCCTGGCCCAGGCCGCGCCGGGCCTCCGAGGTCGATACCCCGAAGGCGGCGGCCAGCAGGGCGGGCAGGTGGACGGCACCCTCGCCGGCGGTAAAGCCCATCTCGGGCATGTCGGCCGGAGGCTCGTGGCGGACCACGACGCGATCGAAGTGCTCCTCGGCGGCCACAGCCGCCGGCGCGCCGTGAAAGCGCTCCACGAGGGCCCGGGCCAAGGCCCGCTTGGCGTCGCGGGGACTCAGGGTCGGGTTTTGAGCTCCGCCGAGCAGGAGCGAGTACCAGTCCGGCAGCGAGGAGTCCGGGATGCTCAGCGTCTTGCCGTACATCTCCTCGGGGCGCTCGGTGACCCCGATGTAGTTGTCATAGGACTTTGACATCTTGCGCTGGCCATCGGTCCCGGTCAGCAGGGGCAGGGTGAGGATTACCTGCTCAGGTTGCTGATAGGCGCGCTGGATGTCGCGCCCCAACAGCAGGTTGAACTTCTGGTCGGTCCCGCCCAGCTCGACGTCCGCGCGCACGGCCACCGAGTCAAAGCCCTGGAGCATGGGATAGAGCAGCTCGAGCATCGAGATCGGCTTACCGGCTGAGTAGCGCTTCTGGAAATCATCACGCTCGAGGATGCGGGCCACCGTGGCCGTGCGCAGGAGTCCGAACAGGTCGCTCATCGGCATGTCCAGCCACTCGCCGTTGCAGCGGACCTCCAGCCGCTCGGGGTCGAGGATCTTGAGGGCCTGGGTCTGAAAGGTCACCGCGTGGGCGTCGATCTGGGCGGGATCGAGGACCGGCCGAGTGCTCGCGCGGCCGCTGGGATCACCAACGCGCGCGGTGTAGTCGCCGATGATCAGCACCACGGTGTGACCGAGGTCCTGAAACTCGCGCAGCTTCTGGAGCACGACCGTGAACCCGAGGTGGATATCGGGCGCGGTGGGGTCGATGCCGAGCTTGACCCGCAGCGGACGGCCCTCCGCGAGCTTGCCCTCCAGGCCCCCTTCGGGTAGGCAATCCACGGCGTTTCGGGACAGCCACGCCGCGCTCTCCGCGGCCGTGGAGGACAGGGAAACCATCGATGGCAATGCTAGACTCTCGCCGCCGCCCGAGAGATGTCGTCCGCCTGCCACGGGCGTCTGTCCGGTAGGAGCCAATCACCGGCCCGCCGTTTCCCGGCCGGTCCCCGTGCGGCGCCGCGGTGCCATCGATCGCATGAGCGACGACGAACAAAAACAGACCCCGGGCGCACGCCCACGCGGGCCGATTCCGTTCCGCCCGCCACACCCTCGCTGGCGCCGGGACCGCGACGGCCAGCCGGCCAAGCCCAAGGTCCGCAAGCTGCGCCTGCTCTCGATCCTGTTCGGACTCGGCGTACTTGCCCTGATCTCGACCGTCTTCGGAATGATGATGGCCGTCGCCTCCGATCTGCCCCAGATCGAGAACCGCCAGCAGTTCCGGCACGAGGTCAACTCCTACCTATACGACGACCGCTGGCGCCCGATCGGCATCTTCGCCCCGCCCAACCACGTGGTGATCGACACCTACGGTCAGATCGCTCGGTCGATGCGCGACGCGATCGTCTCGGTCGAGGACAAGCGCTTCTGGAGCGATCCCGGCGTCGACATCCGCGGCATCGGCCGCGCCCTGCTCGCCGACGTCGCCGGCGGGGCCACCCAGGGCGCCTCGACGATCGCCCAGCAGTTCGTCAAGACCGCGCTGGCCGAGCAGAACAACCGCACGGTCCTTGAGAAGCTACGCGAGGCGACGCTGGCCTTCCATCTCACGCATCAGTGGAAGAAGACGCGGATCCTCACCGAGTACCTGAACTCGATCTACTTCGGCAACGGCGCCTACGGCGTCGAGTCGGCCGCCCGGGTTTACTTCGGCAAGATCCACGGCTTCAATCAGAGCTCGCCCAGCACCGGGACACTAAGCGGGTGCGGGGACAGCACCCCGGCGGTTCACCGTCCCTCCTGCGCTTCGGTCCTGGCCCCGTGGGAGGCCGCCCTGCTGGCCGGCATGGTCGCCAACCCGTCGGCGTTTGATCCCTTCGCGCATCCGCAGGCCGCCAAGGCGCGCCGCGACCTCGCGCTCCAGGACATGCTCTCCCAGCACGACATCACGCGCGCCCAGTACCAGCAGGGCAAGGCCAAGCTGCTGCCGTCGGTGAATGACCTCGAGCAGCCCCAGGAGCCGAGTGCCGCGCCCTACTTCACGAGCTGGCTGGCCCCCCAGATCCTGGCGGCGATGGGCGCCGGCCGCGGTGTGCCGCAAAGCTATGCCGAGTACCGGGCCTACTACGGCGGCTTGCGCATCCGGACCACGATCGACCTGCCGATGCAGCAGGCGGCCGTGCGGGCCATCTCGAGCTCACTGCCCGGCGGGCCCGGGGAGCCGACCGCCTCGATGGTGGCGATCGACAACAAGACCGGCGAGGTTCGGGCGATGATCGGGGGTCCCCTGGTCAACGGTCAGCAGGACTTCAACCGCTCCCCGTTCAACCTGGCCACTCAGGGCCTGCGCCAGCCGGGCTCGGCCTTCAAGCCGTTCACGCTCGCCGTCGCGCTACAGCGGGGCTACGGCCCGGACACGGTGGTCGACTCTCATCCGCTGAGCCTGGTCGTGCCCAACAGCGGCGGCCGGGAGCACTTCATCGTCCACAACTTCGCCAATCAGTACTCGGGCCCGATCACCCTGGCCAACGCGACGGCGATCTCAGACAACAGCGTGTTCACGCAGGTCGGCGTTTCGGCCGGGGTCAAGCGGGTGGCGAGCATGGCCAAGGCGATGGGCATTCGAACCCCGGTGTCCAGCAATTACGCGATGATCCTCGGCGGTCTCCGGATTGGGGTCTCGCCCCTCGACATGGCCCATGCCTACGAGACCATCGCCGAGGGCGGCCGGCGCGTGTACAACCCGCAGCTGGGCGCTCCCGGCAAGGGCCCCACCGGCATCGCCCAGATCAACTGTCCGACCCAGGTCTGTCGCCACCACGTCATCGTCGATCATCCCCATTACAAGCGGGTGATCCCGCTGGCCGTCGCGCAGACGATCCACAGCATGCTCAACGGAGTGGTCGCCAACGGAACCGGCACCGCGGCGGCCATCTCAGGCGTCAACGTGGCCGGCAAGACCGGGACCACCACCAACTACGGCGACGCCTGGTTCGTGGGCTGGACGCCGTCGATCACCACTGCCGTGTGGGTCGGCTTCCCGAGCAAGCTCGTCCCGATGACCACGCTCTACAACGCCGGCCCGGTTGAAGGCGGAACCTTTCCCGCCATCATCTGGCACAACTTCATGACCTCGGCCCTGCAGATCCTGGCCACCGAGCAGGCGGCATCGCAAGCCCGCAACCCCCACAGCAAGGGCACCGGCACCAACACCTACGGCTCGACCGCCACCCAGAGCGGGTACGGCGGCACCGGGACCCAGACGACGCCGGCCCCGCCCGCCCCGACCGGCTCGAGCACGAGCACCGCTCCGCCCAACGGCGGCGGTGGCGGTGGCACGACCCCCGCGGCGGGTGGGGGCGCGCCCCCGGCCGCCGGTGGCGGCACCACGCCGTCTGCCGGTGGCGGCGCCGGCGGAGGTACCGGCGGCGGCGGTAGCGGCACCGGGTCCAGCGGCGGCGCCGGCCTGGGCGGAGGCGGCTGAGGCTCAGCCCACCGGCCTGCCACCCACCGGCGTGCCCCCCAGTCGCGACACGCCCCGGGACAGGTAGCGGCTGCCCGCCACACAGAAGCGCCAGGGCAACTCAACCGCGCGAGTGATTCCGATCCGGTGATCGGCCACGATTCCGACCGCCCGCCAGGCCGGCGGCCGACCCGAGATCACGACCGGCCCGTGGCGCAGGTCACCACCGTTGTGACCCAGGCCGACAGCCAGCGCCTGAGTCAGCTTGCCTGGACCTGAGCACAGCTGCCGCTCACCCTCGAGCCCGCGCCGCGCGCGCATCAGATCGATCCCGGTCACGGGCTCCAGCGCGCGGATCAGGACCGCTGCCCCGACGCCCTCCGGCTCAGAGACCGCGTTGATCAGCGCGTGTACGCCATAGGAGCGATACACGTAGGCGATTCCCGGCGCCGCAAACAGGGTGCTCGTGCGCGCGGTCAGCCCGACGTAGGCGTGGCATGCAGGCTCGGTCTGGTGGTAGGCCTCGGTCTCGACGATCACCCCGGAGCACTCGCCGTGCGTGAGCACACACCCAACGAGGTCCCGGGCGACCTCGAGTACGGGACGAGCGTAGAACGAGGGCCTCACGCCAGAGACGCGCGCGCCCGGAGCAGCTGCTCGCGCACACGGCCGAGACTGGTTCCGCCCTCCGACACCTTGGACTCCAGCCAGGCGCCGTCCTCGAGCACGCCGTAATACGCCTCGTCGAGCAGTGACGACTGCTCAGCCAGCTCAGACAGGGTCAGCTCCGAGAGCTGCTTGCCGGCCTCGACCGCACGGCGGACGAGCCCGGCCACCACCCCATGGGCCTCGCGGAACGGCATCCCGCGCCGGACGAGCAGATCGGCGATATCGGTCGCGGCGAGAAATTCGTCGCTGGCGGCGCTGACCAGACGGTCACGCTTGAAAGTGATCGTCGCCAGCATCCCCTGAGCGGCCTCGAGGCAGAGCTCGAGCGTGTCGCAGGCATCGAACAACCGCTCCTTGTCCTCCTGCATGTCCTTGTTGTAGGTCAGGGGGAGGCCATGCATGACGCCGTGCAACGCCATCAGGTCAGCGACGATCCGGGGGGCCTTGGCCCGCAGGAGCTCGGCCGCGTCGGGGTTCTTCTTCTGGGGCATGATCGAGGAGCCTGACGCCCAGGCGTCAGAGACCTCGCAGAAGGAGAACTCCTCACTGGACCAGAGCACGATCTCGGCGCCGAGCCGGGAAAGATGGGTCGCGCAGGTCGCCGCGGCGGCCAGGTAATCGAGCACGAAATCGCGGTTGGAAACGGCATCGACTGAGTTCTCAGCCACGGCGGAGAAGCCAAGCTCGGCCGCGACCGCCGTGCGGTCAGTGTCGAAGTTGACTCCGGCCAGCGCGCCGGCGCCCAACGGTAGCTTGGCCGTGGCTTGCATGACGGCGTCAAAGCGGCCCCGGTCGCGGATCAGCATCCAGGCATAGGCCAGCAGGTGGTGGCTGAGATAGATCGGCTGGGCCCGCTGGAGATGGGTGTAGCCGGGCATCGGCCAGTCGAGATGACGCTCGGCCAGTCCGACCACGGTGCCGGCCAGGGCGGCGATGGCCTCGCGGGCGGCGCCCGCGTGCGCGCGCACGAACATCGCCATGTCAGTAGCCACCTGGTCGTTGCGCGAGCGGGCCGTGTGCAGACGGCCACCGACCGGCCCGACGATCTCGGTGAGCCGGCGCTCGATCGCCATGTGGATGTCCTCGTCGCCCTCGGCGAAGGCAAACGAGCCGTCGCCCAGCTCGCCTCGCACCTGCTCGAGTCCGGTGAGCAGCGCATCCCGGTCCTCAGAACTGATGATTCCCTGGGCGGCGAGCATCCGGGCGTGGGCGACGGATTGATCGACGTCGTAGGGGCTCAGGCGCCAGTCAAACGAAATCGAGTCATTCAGGCGCCGGAAGACAGGGTGCGGGGGCTCGGCGAAGCGCGACATGGGCGCCATTATGGACGGCCGAGGGCGGCGGCGGTCAGCGGCCGAGCGCCCCCCGCAGCGCGGACACCACCCGTTCGATCTGGCCCTCGGTCAGCTGCGGGAAGAAGGGCAGGGCGATCGAGCGCGCCGCCACGTCCTCGCAGACCGGAAACTCGCCCGGCCGGTGGCCGAAGCGCTCGCGGTAGAAGCTCATCAGGTGGATGGCGGGCAGATAGGGCTTGCTCTGCACCCCGTGACCGGCGAGGGCCCGAACGGTGTCGTCGCGATCGACCCCGGGCGGCAGCTGGACGACGAACACGAACCAGCCCCGCCGGTTGCCACCGGAGTCCGGACACGGCAGCTCGAGCCCCTCCAGTCCGGCCAGGGCGGCGCGGTAGCGAGCCGCCACCTGCGCCCGGGCGCCCAGCATCTCGTCGAGCCGTTGCAGTTGGGCGAGACCCAGCGCGCAGGCGATATCGGGCAGGCGGTAGTTGAAGCCGAGCCGGTCGTGATCGAGCCAGCCCATGTCGGGAGCACGACCCTGGTTGCGCTCGGAGTCGATGCGCTCCTTGAGCGCCGGATCAGCGAAGCACACCATGCCTCCCTCCCCGGTCGTGAGCTGCTTGTTGGGATAGAAGCCGAATACGGCCGGGTGACCGCGACCGCCCACGGCCACGCCGTCGGCGTGGATGGCCCCGAGCGCCTCGCAGGCGTCCTCGACGATCGGCAGGCCGAGTCGCTCGAAGGCGGCCAGGTCAGCCGGATAGCCGAAGATGTGGACCGGGAGCAGCGCCGTCGTGCGCTCGGTGACCGCCGCCGCAGCCGCTTCGGGATCGAGGTTGAAGGTCAAGGGGTCGATATCGGCAAAGACGGGGCGGGCGCGCTCGTAGAGGATCGAGTTGGCGCTGGCCACGAACGAGAACGGACTGGTCACGACCTCGTCACCGTCTCTGACTCCAGCGGCGCGCAGCGCGAGATGCAGGCCCGCCGTGCCGCTCGAGACGGCACTGGCGTGGGCCACGCCCAGGCGGGCGGCAAAGGCCGATTCGAATTCGGGCACCACCGGGCCCAGCGAGAGCTGGCCCGAGCGCAGCACGGCCAGGACCCGTTCCTCCTCGGCCGCCCCGATCACCGGCCTGGCCAGCGGGACGATCGCCCGCTCGGTCTCGATCACGGTCCTGGAGCCGAAGTCGTCCGGGTCGCCCGGTGGGCCTCGTTGCCCGCCTGCATCCCGAACTCCAACGAGTCGACCAGCGCCTCCCAGGAAGCCTCGATCACGTTCTCCGAGACGCCGATCGAGCCCCAGACGCGGGCGCCGTCGGAAACGTCGAGGAGCACGCGGGTGACCGCACCTGTGCCCTTGGTCTCGTCGAGGATGCGGACCTTGAAGTTCACCAACTCGATGTCGCGCAGGTGAGGGTGGATCTCGACCAGCGCCTCGCGTAGGGCCCGGTCCAGCGCGTTGACCGGGCCGTTGCCCTCGGCGGTGCGCACATAGCGCTCCCCATCCACCCAGATTTTAATCGTGGCCTCGGTCTCGACGCGGCCGTCGGCGCGCTTTTCGACGATTGCTCGCCAGGATTCCAGCCTGAACAGGGGCTCGTATCCGCCCGTCTGTTTGCGCAGCAGGAGCTCGAAGGACCCGTCAGCGGCCTCGTAGTGATACCCGCGGTGCTCGAGCTCCTTGACGCGCTCCACGACGTCAGCGGCGGCTGAGTCGGTGAGCTCGATCCCGGCCTCGTGGGCACGAGACAAGACCGTCCCCTTGCCCGACAGCTCGGAGATCAGCATCTCCCGGCGGTTGCCGACGATCTCGGGCTCGACGTGCTCGAAGGTGGCCGGGTCGGCGGTGACCCCGGCCACGTGCATACCGCCCTTGTGGGCAAAGGCGTTGCGCCCCACGTAGGGCGAATCGGGATCCGGGGTGAAGTTGAGCAGCTCGTCGACATAGTTGGCCGTCAACGTCAGCGCGGCCAACTGGGTCTCCTCGATCACCGGTCGGCCGAGCTTGAGCTGGAGGTTGGCGATGATCGTGGTCAGGTTGGCGTTCCCGCACCGCTCGCCGTATCCGTTGATCGTGCCCTGGACGTGGGTCGCGCCGGCTCCGACCGCGGCCAGCGAGTTGGCCACCGCGCAGCCCGCGTCATCGTGACAATGGATTCCGATCCGGACCGGGGTGTCGCAGAACCCGCCGACCACGGCGGCCATCGCGGCGGCGATGCCGTCGGGCAGGGTGCCGCCGTTGGTGTCACAGCAGACGACGGTGTCGGCCCCAGCCTCGGCGGCGGTGCGCAGGCAGCGCAGGGCGTAGTCACGGTCGTCGGCGAAGCCGTCGAAGAAGTGCTCGGCATCGTAGATCACGCGCTTCCCCTGACCGGCCAAAAAGGCGATCGACTCGGCGATCATGCGCAGGTTCTCTTCCCGGTCGACCTTGACCACCTTCTCCAGGTGCAGCGCCCAGGTCTTGCCCACCAATGTGCAGACCGGGGCAAAGCACTCGGCCAGGATCCGGAGGCCTGGATCCTGCTCGACGCGGGTGTCTCGCCGGCGGGTCATGCCGAACGCGGCGACCTCGGCCTTCGAAAACGTCTCGGCGGCCAACCGCTCGAACAGCTCGAGCTCCTTGGGGTTCGAGCTCGGGAACCCGGCCTCGATCAACCCGATCCCGAGGGTGTCCAACCGGTGGGCCAGGCGCAGCTTCTCGCCCGCCGAGAGTGACATCCCCTCGCCCTGCATGCCGTCGCGCAGGGTGACGTCACAGATCTCGATCGAAGTCATCCCGACCCGGCCAGGGGCGCGGTGCGCCCGGACGGGACCTCGATGACGTCGAGCCACTCCGCGTACCGCGGCTCCTGACCCCGCAGGGCGCGGTCATAGACGCCCTGCAGCTCGCGGGTGATCGGACCCGCCCCCTCACCATCGCCAATCGCGTGGTCGTCGATCTCCCGCACGGGAACGAGCTCCGCCGCGGTGCCGGTCATGAACACCTCATCGGCGAGCACCAGCTCGGCGCGGGCCACGTCACGCTCGACGACCTCATAGCCACTGTCGCGGGCGATGGTCAGGAGCGACGCGCGGCTGATCCCGTCCAGGATGCCGGCCGTCTGCGGCGGGGTGAAGATGCGCCCGTCGCGGACGACGAAGATGTTCTCGCCCGAGCCCTCGCAGACCATCCCGTGGGCATCGAGCAGGATCGCCTCCTGATATCCCGCCTTGGAGACCTCGATCTTGGCCAGGACGCTGTTGAGGTACTGGCCGGTGGCCTTGGCGTGAGGGATCAGGGAGTCCGACGAGATCCGCCGCCAGCTCGAGACCTTGGCCCGGATCCCGGCCAGCTTGGACTCCTCGCCCAGGTAGGCACCCCAGGGCCACGCGGCGATCGACACCGAGACTTCGCAGTCCAGCGGGTACAGGCCCATCTGCCCGTAACCGCGGAACACGATCGGCCGCACATAGCACTCGCGCAGCCCGTTGGCCGAGATCAGCTCGTGGGTGGCCGTGCGCAGCTCCTCGAGCGTGTAGGGGACCGGCATGTAGTAGAGCTCGGCCGAGCGCATCAGGCGCGCGAGATGGTCACGGTGGCGAAAGATCGCCGTGCCCTTCGGGGTGTCGTAGGCGCGCTCGCCCTCGAACACCCCGGTTCCATAGTGCAGCCCGTGGGTCAGTACGTGGACCGTGGCGTCCTCCCAGGCAACGAGTTCTCCGTTGTGCCAGATGAGGTCGGCTTGTTCCACGGGCTGCTCCTTATAGGTGTCGCAGGACTCCCTGGGTGGCCTGCGCGGTGGTCGCGTCGCCCCCGAGGTCGGGCGTGCGCAGCCCGTCGGCCAACGCACGATCGACCGCGGATTCTACCGCTGCCGCCTCGGTCTCCATGCCAAATCCGTGGCGCAGCATCAACGCCGCCGAGAGGAACATGGCCAGCGGATTAGCCACGCCGGTACCGGCGATGTCCGGCGCCGAGCCGTGGACGGGCTCGAACACACCCGGGCCCCGACCACCGGCTGCGCCGGCGGTGCCCCCCAGGGAGGCGCTCGGGAGCATCCCGAGTGAGCCGGTCAGCATCGCCGCCTCGTCGGAGAGGATGTCTCCGAACATGTTCTCGGTCACGATCACCTCGAAGTGTCGCGGCGCGGCCACCAGGCGCATCGCGGCGCTGTCGACCAGCAGGTGCTCGAGCTCGATGTTGATGAATTCCGCGGCGTGGATGCCGGTGACCACTTCCCGCCAGAAGCGGCTGGTCTCGAGCACGTTGGCCTTGTCGACGCTGGTGACCCGCGAGCGGGCGGCACCAAAGGCGACGCGGGCGATCCGCTCCACCTCGACGCGGGTGTAGACGCAGGCGTCTGAGGCGCGGTCGACGGTCCGGGTCTTGTCTCCGAAGTAGATCCCCCCGGTCAGCTCGCGCACGACGAGCAGATCGGTCCCCTCGAGCACCTCGCGCTTGAGCGGGCTGGCGTCATAGAGAGCGGGGAACGGCTTGACCGGACGGAGGTTGGCGAACAGGCCCAGACCCTTGCGGAGCGCGAGCAAGCCCTGCTCGGGCCGGGGCTGGGACGGGTCGGTGGTATCCCACTTGGGACCTCCAACGGCGGCCAGCAGGACGGCATCGGCGGCGTGGCAGGCGGCCAGCGTCTCGTCGGTCAGCGCGGTCCCGTGGGCGTCGATCGAGGCGCCGCCGAAGTCATGCTGCTCGTACTCGAACTCCGCTCCGACCGCGGTCAGCACCTCGACGGTCGGAGCGATGATCTCCGGGCCGATCCCGTCGCCGGGTAGAAGGATCACCTTGGCGGCCATGACGGCCCGCCAAGCTACCCGATCAGGGCCGATCAGGCGCGCTGGGCGGTCAGGTTGAGCCTCACGTAGTCGAGCACCACGGGCTGATCCAGTTGCTCCATCACCCGGTCCACAAACGACTCGCGCAGCTCGGCGGTGAGCGGGTCGAGGTGGCGGACCAGGCAGACCGTGGTGACAAACGCCCGCGGCTCGGCCAGCTCGGTTGGTCGATCCTCCAGCCAGCAGGAGACCGGGGAGAAACCGGCGCGCGCCAGGCGGCTCTCAGTTTCCTCCGCGGTGGCGTAGTTCCACGGCTTGCGCCAGCTCCCGAAATAGGACGCGAACGGCTCCTCCGCGGCCACGGCCTCGGATATCCGCCGGAAGGCATCGATGTTGCCCCGTCCCCCACACTGGGCGAGCAGCCGGCCGCCGGGCTTGAGGTTTCGATGCAGAGCGGCGAACAGCGCATCGTGGTCGGGGATCCAGTGAAAGGTGGCATTGGAGAAGATCACGTCCACCGGCTCGGGTAGGGCCAGCTCGGTTAGCTCCTGGCCGAGCACAGTCGCCTTCTCGCCCAGGGCCTGGCTCGCGTGCGCGACCATCGAGGGCGCCGCGTCCACGGCGTAGACGGTGCCCCGCGGCACCCGCCGGGCGAGCTCGAGCGTGATCTTGCCCGAGCCGCAACCGGCATCGAGCACCACCTCGTCGCCGGCTAACGCGAGGCGGTCGAGCTGCTCGGCCGCCCAGACCTGCTGCGGCGCCGAGATGCGGTCATAGGTGGTGGCATCCCAGTCGCGCGTGCTCACAGCGCGCTGGTCACCGGCCCGTCACGCTCGCGGTCACTCTCGTAACCGGCGATCACCTCGTCCTGGGCCAGGGTGAGGGCGATGTCGTCGAGGCCATTGAGCAACCGGCGCTTAATCTCCGGGTCGATCTCGAACCTCCCCAACCCGCCCGGCCAGCGCACCTCCTGCGTGCGAAGATCGACCTGGGCCTCACCTGACTCCGCGATCGACGCGCACTCCTCCGCGGTCAGCTGGACCGGGAGCAGGCCGATCTTGGTGCAGTTGGAGCGGAAGATGTCGGCAAAACTCGAGGCGATCACGGCCTGAAAGCCGTAGTCCTCCAACGCCCACGGAGCGTGCTCACGGCTCGAGCCGCAGCCGAAGTTGCGCCCGGCGAGCAGGATCGGGTTGCGGGGCAGCTCCCAACCGGGCTCCTGGGCCCAGTCATAGAACAAATACTGTCCAAAACCGGTGCGCTCGACGCGCTTGAGGAACTGCTTGGGGATGATCTGATCGGTGTCGACGTCGTCGCGGTCCAGCACGCTGACTCGGCCGGTGATGGTCTCGATCGCCTTCATGATCTGCCCTCCCCGTCTCGGCCGTCCCACTCTCGAATGTCGACAAACCGGCCCTCGATTGCCGCCGCGGCCGCCATCTGCGGCGAGACCAGGTGCGAGCGGGCGCCGCGCCCCTGACGACCCTCGAAGTTGCGGTTCGAGGTCGAGGCCACGCGCTCGCCCGGCGCGGCGATGTCGGGGTTCATGCCCAGGCACATCGAGCAGCCGGCTCCCCGCCAGTCAAAGCCGGCGGCTCGGAAGACCTCGTGCAGACCCTCCTGCTCGGCCTGCTCCTTGACCCGCTGGGACCCGGGAACGACCATCGCGTAGACGCTGTCTGCCACCCTGCGCCCGCGGACCACATCGGCGGCCGCCCGCAGGTCCCCGATCCGCGAGTTGGTGCAGGAGCCGATGAACACCCGGTCGAGCCTGATCTCCTGGACCGGAGTCCCGGCCTCGAGGCCCATGTAGTCAAGCGCTCGCTCGTCCTGCTCGGAGCGCGGCTCCGGGACGGGATCACCGACGCCGATCACCATCTCGGGGTTGGTGCCCCAGGTGACCATGGGGCTGACGGCGGCGGCGTCGACCACCAGCTCGGAGTCGAACTTCGCCCCCTCGTCGCTGCTCAGCGACCGCCACGAGTCCGGAATCGACGAAGGTGCGGCGTCACGCCCGATCACGTACTCGAAGGTCGTCTGGTCGGGGGCGATCATGCCCGCGCGGCCGCCGCCCTCGATCGTCATGTTGCAGACGGTCATCCGCCCCTCCATCGAGAGGGCCTCGATCGCCGGCCCAGCGAACTCGACCACGTGGCCAACCGCTCCCGAGACCCCTATCTGCCCGATCGTGGCCAGGATCAGGTCCTTGGCGGTGACCCCGAAGCCGAGCGGCCCGTCGTAGCGGATGCGCATCGACTTGGGCTTGGACTGGACCAGGCACTGGGTGGCGAGCACGTGCTCGACCTCGCTGGTCCCGATGCCGAAGGCCAGCGCCCCGAAGGCGCCGTGGGTCGCGGTGTGCGAGTCGCCGCAGACGATCGTCATACCAGGCTGGGTGACCCCGAGCTCGGGACCGATCACGTGCACGATCCCCTGGCGGTTTGAGCCCAGCGAGTAGACCGGGATCTCAAATTCCTCGCAGTTGCGCTCCAGGGTCTCCACCTGGATCCGTGATAGGGAGTCCTGGATTCGCGCCGCCACCGGCGTTCCGTCGGTGGGGACGTTGTGATCGGCGGTGGCCAGCGTGCGGTCGGGGCGCCGTACCCGCCGGCCGGCCAGGCGCAGGCCGTCGAAGGCCTGCGGGCTGGTCACCTCGTGGACGAGGTGCAGGTCGATGTACAGGAGACCTGGCGCGACCTCGTGGGCCGTCCAGATCTTGTCGAACAGGCTCTCGGGCATGTGGGCAGTCTCCTCAGCTGCGACGCAGGCCGGCACTCACAACCGCGAGCAGGACGGCCGGTCTGTCTCCGGGGTTCTCAAAGTGATGGGGTAGGTCGGCGTCGAAGGTGACGCAGTCGCCGGCGGCGAGCTCGTGGCGAGCGCCGTCGCAGTACAGGATCACGGGCCCCGATTCGACCAGAGCGGTTTCGCGGCTGCCGGGCTCGTGCATCGGGGGGTCGCCGGAACCGCCGGTCACCGCGCCGGCGGCGAGTGTGTGGCGCGAGAGCTCGGCGCGCTTCCCGGGCAGCGGCGTGGTCAGGATCTCGTAGCGGTGTCCGCGGGCGCCCGCCGGCCCGGTGCGGCGCTCGCGCGCGCGGACGACCGAGACGGCACCGTCCTCGTCGAGGCGCAGCAGCTGGGAGAGGCGCAACTCGAGGCCGTGCGCGATCCGGGTGGCGATCTGAAGGGTCGGGCTGGTCTCCCCTCGCTCGACCTGGGACAGCATCGGAGCGCTCACGCCGGAACGCTGGGCGAGGTCGCGCAAGGACAGCTCCATCGCCTCGCGCAACGCGCGGACCCGGTGGCCCAGGGCCCGTGGGTCGATGACGGTGGCGGTTGCCATACAAGCGTATGTAATCACATACAAGGGCAGGGGGCGTCCGGGGCCTCGCCGGGCGCAGATCAGCGGCCCGGGTGTTGGCCTTCACCGACGCGGATTGCCCGCCTCACGCGGGCTGGCTGGCGGCGGGCCTGGCGGCGTTGCGGTGTGCACATCTGGTCGGAGGGCAGATCGATCTGGCCCTGCCTGCGCACCCGACGGCGTGGACGATCGTGGATGCGACCCGGTTCGATCAGGAACGGTGCTCAGCGAAGCTGACGGGCTTCGGTCGGCCACGGACGGCGCTTCGATCACGAGCGGCGCGAACTGCTCGCGGCTGCACACCAGCGCCTCGACGCCGACGATCTGGCCGCTGCGCAGGTTTACCTCGGGCTGGTAGTGCAGACGGAGCTCCTCGCGGTCAGCGGCGTAGCGAAGCGACCGTTCCAGCGCGCCGCCACATCGCCGAGCAGGCGGTAGACGACACAGCCGAGCTCGATGCTGACCTGCGCCATCGGCTCGATCACCCGCGCGTCGGGCTCCAGCACCCGCTCGGTGAAGAACTCGAGCACCCCAACCAGGTCACTGGCCGGGCAACCAAACCCGGGGACAGGCGAATGGCCTCGGTCGCCGCGCAGAACGGGCGCAGGGGCTTAGAAGAAGCTGCGCAGGAACCGACGTCCGGCGGCTCGAGACCGGGTCAACGCCCGGTTGGCGACGCCGACCTCCTCGATCCTGCCGTGGCGCACCTTGAGGACCCCGGTGCTTGCGCCGTTGGGCGTCAGGTACCAGAAGTTCAATCCGACATGGAACGGTCGGCCGGCCTTGAGGCGTTTGGCGACCGTCGCCACCCGCACCCCCGGTCGCACCCCACGCAGCGTGTAGTGCGGGTTCGCGGTGAGAGCGAGGACAACCCGGTCGGCCAGGGCCCGGCGCTGGCGGCCGGGGACGAACCGCAGCAGCTTGGGCGAGGCGTAGCCGACCCGGATCCCATTCGGGGTCACGCAGAAGAAGTCCATGTAGCGATGCCGCCGCGCCGAGCTCTTGCGGTAGGCGTGGCGCGTCCGGGCGCGGGTCATCCCGAGTGAGACCAGGCCGAGCCTGCGACCGGCCAGGCGGCCGGTCGCCCGCGGGCAACCGGGACGGCCGGGGGCGGTGAACCCGCCCGGGGCGCTGGGCGCGCTGGCGTAGACGACGGGGCCGTAGGATCCCGCCCCGGCGACCGGGAGACGCAGCACGCCGGGTGCCGACGGCGAAGTGGAGATCGTCACCGGCCCGGCTACGTTGTTGCCCCGATAGGCCTGGTCCCCCGCGGCGATCACGAGCGCGATCCGGTCCCCGGCCGGGAAGCGGTGCACGATGCCGGGCAGGTCGACGTGGATCGTGGCGCCGGGGGCAGGGATGCGCACGGGGGCGATCAGCTTGTCGGGGAGCGTGATGAAACCGCTCGGGGAGAGGTCATAGAGCTTGAAGAACAGGACCAGGTCGCCCACCGGACCGAGCGGGTTGGCCGCCTGCAGCGGGGCGCTGACCTTGACGTTGACGGTCGGGATCCCGACCACATCGGTGTTCTGGGCCAGGGGCGGCGACTTGTACTGCGCGAAGCTCCCGGGTGGGTCGGACGGCTCGCGGCCGGGTTCGGTGTTCATCTCGACGGCCGAGATCTCGCTGTAGCTGGTGGGGGCGCCAGCGGCGGGGGTGGCGAAGGTGGACTGGCCACTCTGGACCGCGGACGGCTTCGTGACCAGGGCGTTGGTTCCCGACAGATCGAGGTTCTGGATCTGACCGACCGGGAAGCCGGGCGCGCGGCCGTAGGCCGGCGCGGCGTCACCCGTGTACTTGACCCAGGGCCGGAAGAAGCTGAAGTCCAGCGGTGGAGCGGCCGGATTGTCCTTGAGGTAGTGGCCGAACCACTCCTGGATCGTCTGGCCCTCGTAGGTGATGTGGCCGGCGGCGTCGTAGGCCGAGTAGCCACCGGAACCGTCGCCCAGCTCACCCGGGGCCGGAGTCGATTGCGAGTGTCCCCAGGACTGCCAGATCATCTTCACCGGCGTGCCCTGCTTGTGCAGCGCCTGGTAGGTGGCCACCGCCTCGTGGAGCTGAAACAGCGTGTCGTTCTCACCCTGGGCGAGCAGCGTGGGGATGCGGATCCGCGACATGTAGGACTCCACCGAGGCGTGGCGCAGCAGCGTGATCGCCGACGCCGGTGGAGAGCCGGTCGAGTTGGTCTGAATGGCGGCCGAGCACACCTGCGAGTTGAAGTTGGGGCAGCCGGTCAGGTCGGCGGTCGGATCGTGGCTAAGCTGCTGGATCCCGTCGACGGCGGCGCCCTCGCCGAAGAAGGCGTTTATCCAGATGAACTTCGCCACCCCGGGAACGGTGGCGCTGACGCTGTCGCTGGGGACGGTCGGGGGAAGCCCGACGTTGTTGGGACCCAACGAGTAGGTGAGATCGTTCCAGGTGATGATCGGGACGATCGTGTCCAAGCGCGGATCCTGCTCGGCGGCGGCGAACTGGACCTCGCCGCCGTAGCTGCCGCCGATCATCCCCACGCGCGGGTCAAAGGCGTGGTGCTGGCCGTCGTGGGCGACCGGGTCGTGGACCACGTAGTCGACCTTGGTCCCGTCGGTCGCGGACATGCCCCCACCCAGGAAGGTGATCAGCTGGCTGGCGGCCCGGCCATCCCAATCGGGATCGTCGAGCTCGATCGGGCAGCCCGAGCCCCCGAACCCGAGCCCGGAATAGGACAACACCACATAGCCGGTGGAGGCCAGCTCCTTGGCCATCGCCGCCTGGTCAGCCTTGGAGCCCCCGAATCCGTTCGTGGTCAAGACGGCGGGATCGGGATGAGCCGCGGTGGCGTCGGCCGGCTTGTAGAGGTCGCCGATAATGTTGCACTGGCGTTCGGCGCCCGCCGGTCCCGCGGTGACGTTGAAGTGAAGTGTCTTGACCGTGTAGCTCTGCGCCCCGGCCACCGCGGGTAGACCGGCGAGGGCACCCGCGACGAGGACGGCAACGACCGAGATCCGGCGGCGGCGCAAGACGCTGCGCCCGCCTCTCTGGATCGTGACCATAAAGCTGAGTATCGGCGTTCTCAACCGGAATGGCAACAATGAGCCGCGCGTCGCCAGGTGGTTGGTCGCGAGCTAGCGCTTGTCTACGTGGCGCCCGGTGGTGTGGCGGTGGTGGTGCCGGAGGTCTCGGTGGTGCTTGTGGCGCTGGTGGCGCTGGTGGCGCGGACGATTGCGCCGCGGGGGCGTGGCGGCCGGCGACGCGGCGAAGGCCTGGGGCACGAAGCGGACAATGAAGGTCCGGATCGGGCCCTCGGCGAGGCGCGCGTAGACGCCCGGATGACCGGGTCGCGCGCAGCCGTTGCCAAAGCTGGTCGCGCCAACCAGGAGCAGCTTTCCGTCGGACAGCGGGGCGAGCAAGGGGCCACCCGAGTCGCCTTGGCAGGTGTCAGTGCCGCCCTGTGGGTAGCCGGCGCAGAGCATCGTGGTGGCGTCGAAGGAGCCGTCGTCCTGGACCTCGCTGAGCCCGCTCGGATAAGCGTGGGCGCAGTACGCATCCGTCGTGATCGGCACCCGCGCGAAGCGCATCTGCGCCGGCGGCGCAGATGAGCTCTCCGACGTGGTCCCGAAGCCCGCGATCGTCGCCAGCACGCCGGCGCGCCAGATCGCTCGCTCGCCCGAGGCCGCGATCAGCATCGGCTTGACCCGCGACGGCGTCGCGAGCTTGAGCAGCGTGACGTCGTTGCCGACCCCGTTGGTCGCCAGGTAGTCGCTGTCGACCACCACCCCGGTCACCGCGTGGCTCTCGCCCCCGCGCCCGTCGGCATAGACGCTGCCCAGCCGAACCTCGTAGGCGGCGGCCGGCCACGCGGCCTGCGAGGGCGCCAGTCCCTGGCTGAGCGAGCCCGTAATCGACCCGCAATGGCCGGCGGTCAGCACCCATTGGGGGGCGATCAGGGTGCCGCTACAGCCGAACGAACCGCCGATCTGAACGTCGGCGACATACGGGAAGGAGCCCGGCGTCACGGGGTCCCCGCCCACTACGGCCGACGCCGGCGAGGCGAGCCCCGCGAATATCGCGAGTGAGCCCAGGCCAGCGGACAGGATCTGCTGGATCCGCATCCGACAATCCTACGCGCCGGGTAGCCTGCCGGGGCATGCGAACCCGTCCCGACGTCCTCGTGCTCGGCGGCGGCGGCGTGCTCGGGGAAGCCTGGATGATGGGCGTGCTGGCCGGGATCGAGGACGCCACCGGGTTTGACCTGCGTGATTGCGAGGGCTTCGTCGGCACCTCCGCAGGCTCGATCGTGGCCGCCCATCTCGTGGCCGGGCGCTCGCCGCGCCGGCCGTCGGCGGTGGGAAGCGAGCTTGAGATCGGCAACGCCGCGCCGGTGCGGGGTCTCGCCGTCGCCGCGCTGACGGCCGCCAAGCGGGCGGGCTCGGTGGCCCTGGCCGCCAGCTCCACCTTCGCCCCGCTGGCCCTGGGGGTGACGGCGCCAGGCGGCGCGCTCGTCCGGGCCTTTCTGCTCCGTAGTCTCCCCCGTCCGGCCGAGACGCTGGCGCAGCTGCGAACCCAGGTCGAGGCCTCGGAGGCCCGCTTCGACGGGCGCCTGCGCGTGACCGCGGTCGACCGCCGCTCCGGGCGCCGCGTCGTGTTCGGCAGTCCCGGTGCGCCGGAGGCCAGCGTCGCGGAAGCCGTCGAGGCCTCGTGCACGGTTCCGTGGCTGTTCGCCCCGGTCGAGATCGGGGGCCGTGAGTACGTCGACGGCGGAGTCTGGAGCCCGACCAACCTCGATGCCGCGCAGGCCAGCCGCGACACCCATGTGCTGTGCCTGAACCCGACCGCCAACCTGGCCGCGACGCAGACCCTGCTGACCGTCGTACGCAACGTTTCGCGCTCAGCGGTCTCGCTCGAGGGACTGGCGCTGCAACGCCGCGGGGCGGCGGTCAAAACTGTGGCGCCCAACGCCGAGTGCGCGGCGGCCATGGGCTCGAACTTCATGTCCTCAGAGCCCCGCACGCGGGTCCTCTCGGGCGGTTACCGCCAGGGGCTACTGGTCGCCGCCGACGACGGCCGCTGGTAGCGCTGGTCAGCGTCCAGCCGATCACGGCCGGGTTGGGGCGCGCGATCGTGACGACGGCGGTGTGCGGGATGACGGTGATGGTGTCGATCGTGGCGGCGGCGATGGTGGCGGCGCGGAGGCTGGGCGTGGGTCGGCGCGGGCCCGGCCGCGCATCCGGGTCGGCGCGCGTCGGCCGGGATCGGGAGGTCGGCGACCGCCGCCGTCTCGGCGTAGTCGTTCTCCAACGGGCTTCCCGATCCCGGGGCCAGCTGAGCGCCGGCGCGGCGCAGCTGCGTCCGGCTGCCATCAGGGCTCACCCAGGGCGCTAGGGCCAGGAAGTCAGGCTGGGGGCCGGCGTAGGCGGCCAGGTCGGGACGGTCCTCGCCGCTCAGAAACCCGGTGTTGCCGATGTAGTGGCAGCCGGGGCCGCTCAGCCCCCGCTGGGTGATCGCCGTCTGGCCGTCGAAGGGCAGGTCGGCCAGGTTGCCGGTCATCATCGGGTTGACGTCATAGGCGAAGTGCACGGTCGGGTCGCTGACCGCCCGGTAGGCCGATCCCATCCAGGACAGCGGCTGCCATTGCTCGCGAGGATCGGCGTCAGGGCCGGTCCACCGGCCCGGATTGGCCTCGTCCTGGAGGACCACGTTGGCGCCCAGGCGGTCCAGACAGCGCATGTAGTAAAGGCTCGTGTCCGAGCACGGGTCGGTCCCCGGAGGCGGGCTGCCGTAGATGAAGGCGGGCAGGCTGGTGGCCAGCCCGAGGCGGGCAGCGGTCCCGGGCAGCGCGTAGGGGCGCAGGTTGGCGATCGCGGCCGGACCCGAGCTGGGACCGGGGGTGAGGCCGAGCTCGAGCTCGATCGGAGTCAGCGGCACCTTGAGGTTGCTGGCCACCACGTTGCGCAGTGGCGCCGGGCCGGTGGCCCGGACGTCCTCGGGACCCCATAGGAAGGCCTCGTTGTGCACGTCGGGGCTGGTGGCCACGTAGACCGAGGCCGGCGGCGGTTGGTCGGGATCGCGGAAGAGCGCGACGTCGACCGGGTCCGAGGAGGTGGTGAACGGCGCCTGGTCGTTGGAGGCGACGATGTAGATGCCGTAGCGCCGCGCGAGATCTGAGAACGTCTCCATGAAGCTACGGACGAGCGTGTCGGTGGCGGCCACGAAGGCGGCCGCGAGCGGCCCCAGCGAAGGAAAGCGAGCCTTGTAGGCCGCCACCTGGGGGCCATAGGCAGCGGTGATCGCCCCCAGCGCAGCCACCGTCGAGCACGGCGCACCCTGCGACTCGCAGCCCGGCGCCCCGGGACCGCCGAACCGGCGCCGGGCCTCGGCCCCCCGGGAGCCCGTGGCCAGGGTCATCAGACCGGTGTCCTCCGGAAAGACGACCAGGTTGGGCCGGCCGCGAGCCAGCCGCGGGAGGACGTCCTGGCGGATCAGGCACTCGATCTTGGTCCGGAAGGCGGTGTAGCTGACCACGTTGGCCAGGTCCTGCTTGTACTGGATCGCGAACACCCTGACCGCGCCCGGGCGGGGGTCATAGGCCTCCACCGGCGCCAACGTCCGGTGGGCGCGGACCGCCGCGCACTGGGCCCCGGTCGGGACCGGCGCCGAGTCGGCAGCCGCAGGCGGGGCCGTCGCCGCCAGGGCGCAGGCCAGGGCGGCTGCGGTGAGCAGCGCCCGGCTCCTCACAGCCCGGCCAGGACCTCCCGGGCCGCACGCTCCCCCGAGCGCACAGCGCCATCCATGTACCCGTTCCAGTAGTCAGAGGTCTCGGCGCCCGCCCAATGGATCCGACCCACCGCCGCTCGGATCGCCGGTCCGTAGTCGAGCAGGACCCCGGGCGCCGTGTAGCCCACGTAGCAGCCGCGGGTCCACGGCTCGTCAGACCAGTTCATCTCGACGATCTGACTGGGATTGCGGGCCTGGGCGCCGAAGTAGGTGACGAAGTTGTCGATCACCGCCGCCTGGCGGGCCGAGGCCGACATCTGCCCGTACTGGCGCGCGGCCTGCCCCTCGATAAAGCCGAGCAGAACCCCGGGGCTCCCGTCCGGAGGCGAGTTGTCGAAGGTGATCTTGACCGGGCCGGTGAGCGACACGGCTTGACCGGTGAGCCCTTGGTCGCGCCAGAACGGCCGGTCGTAGACGGCCTCGACCTTGATCACGCTGCCCTGCGGGTAACGCTGCGTGAGTTGGGCGCGCATAGTGGGCAGGGCCGGCTCGTAGCGGATCAGGGCGGTGATCGACGGAGGACCGGTGACGATCACGTGCTTGCCCCTGACAGTGAAGCTGTCGGTGACCGCAGTCACGTCGGTCCCCGACTGCTCGATGAGCCGCACCGGCTGGTTGACGAGCACCCGCGAGCCGAGCTGGGCCGCCATCGTCAGTGCGATCAGTTGCGAGCCGCCGACGAAGCGCGAGTCCTGTGCCCCGTTGGGGGTGTTGAAGAGGCGATTGATGTCGGGCGCGGTCGTCTCGTTGGTCGCCGAAGCGACGTAGAAGAGCCCGAACAGCAGTGACAGGTCGCGCGGCTCGGCGGCGAACACGGCGTTGAGGCCGGCGTCGAGCAAGGCCTTGCCGTTCGGGGTGGCGAGGTTGGCCTGTTTCCAAGTCTCGAACGTCTGACTGTCCCACCCGACCGCTCCCGGCGCCGTCCACGGGGCCGAGACCGGCACCGTGGCGGCCATCCGGTTGATCGAGACGATCGCCTGCTCGGCATCGGCGGCTCCGGTCGGATCCGGCGGCACCGGGCCCAGCGGGCCGCCCGAGGCGTACCGGAGCACCGTGCCGTTGGCGTGGTAGACGTTGTTGCCGGTGTTATAGGTCTTGAACGTCCCGATCCCGAGTTCCTTGGCCAGCGCCATCAGGTGGTCCTGGGTGGGCCCCACCCACTCGCCGCCGACCTCGATGATCTTGCCGCCGCCCAACGGATGGTTGAGCGTTCGGCCGCCGACCCGATCGCGGGCCTCGAGCACGATCACCGACTTGCCGGCCGCCACCAGGCGCCGGGCCGCCATCAGGCCCGAGAGGCCGGCGCCGACCACAACCGCGTCGGCTTGGCGCTGGGGGGGTGGCGGCTTGGGGTGCTTGTGCTTGCGCTTGCGCTTGTGGTGGCGGCGGGCCCGCCGCGCCACGGCGTCGTCGGCCAACGCACCCGCTGCGACCGCGCCCGCGGCGCCGGCCTGGATCAGCCGCCGGCGCGTAACGCCGTCGGGAGGGGTTTCTGCTGGCTGGAGGGGATCCTCGCCCATGGCGGCACCCTATCCGAAAACCGGTGTGTCGGGGCTCGGCCTAGGGCGCGCGGACGATCTCGGGTTCGGGCGCTCCCGCCTGCTCGGCCGCGGCTAACAGGGCCTGGCGGCGCACGGCGTTGGAGAGCGCGCGCACGTAGGCGCTGGCCCCGGCCTCGAGGATGTCGGTGGACACGCCCTGGCCGGAGCCGGAGGCGCCCCCGACCTCGAGCACGACCGAGGTTTCGCCGAGCGCGTCCTGACCGCCGGTGACGGCGGCGACGCGGAACTCCCGCAGCCGGGCGTCGACCCCCGTGGCCGAATTGATGGCGTGGAAGATCGCGTCCACGGGGCCGTCGCCGGTGAACGAGCCAACCAGCTCCTCGCCGTCGGGACCGCGTACGGCGACGGTGGCGTGGGGCGGCCGGCGCGAGGAGGCCTCGACGTCGAACCACTCCAGCGAATAGCCCGGGATCTCCTCGCGAAGCTCGTCGGTGACCAGCGCCTCGAGATCCATCGCCGTGACCTGCTTCTTCTTGTCCGCGATCTCCTTGAAGCGCTTGAACGCCGTGACCAGGGTCTGGCCGGTGAGCTCGAAGCCGAGCTCGGCCAGAGCCTGCTGCAGGGCGTGACGACCGGAGTGCTTGCCGAGCACGATCGAGTTGGCATCCAGGCCGACCGTGGTGGCGTCCATGATCTCGTAGGTGGTGCGCTCCTTGAGCACGCCGTCCTGATGGATCCCGGACTCGTGGGCGAACGCGTTACGGCCCACGATCGCCTTGTTGGGCTGGACGGGGTAGCCGGTCAAACGCGACACCATCCGCGAGGTTCTGGCGATCTCCTTGGTCACCGCACCCGTGTGCAGGCCGATCGCGGCCTCGCGGGTGTGCAACAGCATCACGATCTCCTCCAGCGAGGCGTTGCCGGCCCGCTCACCGATCCCGTTGATCGCGCACTCGACCTGACGGGCGCCGGCACGGAGACCGGCGAACGAGTTGGCCACCGCCAGCCCGAGATCGTCGTGGCAGTGAACGGACAGGACGACGTCGTGCAGATCGGGGACGAGCTCGTACAGCCGGCCCAGGAAGTCCGCGTACTCGTGAGGGATCGCATAGCCGACGGTGTCGGGGATGTTGATCGTCGTCGCCCCCTCGTCGATCGCGATCTGGCAGACCTCGGCCGTGAACTCGAGCTCGGCCCGAGTGGCGTCCATGGGCGAGAACTCGACGTCGTCCACATACTGCTTGGCGTGCGCCACCGCGGCCCGCGCCTGGCCCTTGACGTCCTCGCGAGTGGTCTGCAGCTGGTACTCGATATGGATGTCCGAGGTCGAGATAAAGGTGTGGATGCGCGGCCGGGCGGCGTCGCGGACCGCTCCCCAGGCGGCGTCGATGTCCCCCACATGGGTCCGAGCCAAGCCGGCGATCACCGGACCTTCGACGGTCCGGGCAATGCTTTGCACGGCCTCGAAATCGCCCGGAGAGGTGATCGGAAAACCGGCCTCGATCACATCGACCCCGAGGCGGCCCAGCTGGGTGGCCAGCTCGAGCTTCTCCTGCGAGTTGAGCGAGATGCCCGGCGATTGCTCGCCGTCGCGCAGGGTCGTGTCGAAGATCAGTACTCGGTTGGGATCCTCAGGTGTGGTCATGGCGTTGCATCCTTCCGGCTCGAACTTGGCTTCTTCTCGGTGCTGGTTTCGCGGCTACGTGCGGCCGCCGGCGCGCTATTCCCCCCGAGGGGGGAGGAGAAGAAGTCGCAGGTCGAGGCAGAACGCCATCGCCGGTAAGCCTAGCAATGCCGGTCCGGGCTGGCATCCTGTGCATCGTGACCGTCAACCCCCCCGCGCGAACCGGCCGCAGCCGCTGGCCGCTCATCTCGCTGGCCCCGCTCGGCTGCGGAGCCTGGGCGCCGATCTATGCCGGCGTCAAGGCTCGCGTACCCCGTTGGGTCGCCTGGGGAGCTCTGTGGTCGGCGGTGGTGCTCGCCGGCTTCGTCAAATCATCGGTCTCGCACTCAGGCCACGACGACATCGCGGGCATGCTCATCGTGGTCGGCTGGATCGGGTCGGTGGCGACCTCATTTCTGATCCGGGGTGCGTACGAGGAGCAGATCCGCTCCCCGTTGCTCGGCGCGGCCGAGGCCGGCGAGCAGCGGCTGCGCGATCGCCGCCGGGCGCTGGCCCTGGCCGCCTCCAATCCGGCCTTGGCGCGCGAGATCGGCATCGGGCGCCCCGACGAAGCGGGGGCCGTGGACGTGGGATTGGTCGACGTCAACAACGCCGCCGTGACCACCCTGCTCAAGCTCCCGGGCGTGGACGGCGCGGTGGTCACCGCAATCGTCGAGGGCCGCGAGAAGCTGGGCGGCTTCAGCTCTCTGGAGGACATGGGCGCCGCACTCGATCTCGATGGCGGCTTGGTCGAGGGGCTGCGCGGCTCGGTGGTCTTTCTTCCGCGCGCTCAGCGCGCGTAAAGCGCCTCGACCTCCTCGGCGTACTTGGCCTCGATCGGCTTGCGCCGCAGCTTCATGGTCGGAGTCAGCTCGTCACCGGCGGGCGGCCAATCACACGGCAGGACCACCCAGCGCTTGATCTGCTCGACGCGCGAGAGCTTGGCGTTGGCGCGCCGCACGCCCTCCCCCACCTCCTCGAGCACCGCGGGCTGGTCGGCCAGGGCCGGCAGCGAAGCGTCCCCGAGGCCGTGTGCGGCGGCGAACCCAGCGGCGGCGTCGGGATCGAGCACGATCAGGGCGACGTTGTACGGGCGCCGGTCGCCGATCGCGATCGCCTGGCCGATCAATGAGCTGGAGGCCTTGAGGTGCTGCTCGATGTTGGCCGGAGACATGTTCTTGCCGCTGGCGTTGATGATCAGCTCCTTCTTGCGGTCGAGGATGCACAGATAGCCGTCGGCATCGAGCGAGCCGACGTCGCCGGTGGCCAGCCAGCCGTCGGAGTCGATCGTCTCCGCCGTCTTCTCGGGCTGATTGCGGTACCCGGCCATGAGGATCGGACCGCGGACCAGGATCTCACCGTCGCCGGCGATCCGGACCTCGACACCGGGCAGCGGCTTGCCGACCGTCCCGAAGCGGATCCCGTCCTCGGGCACGAGCGTCGCCACGCACGAGAGCTCGGACATCCCCCACACCTCGCAGATCGGGATGCCGATGGCGGCGAAAAACTCGAACACCTCGAGCGGGGCCGGGGCGGCGCCGATCAGGTAGGACTCGCAGCGGTCAAAGCCGAGCCGGGCCCGGATCGCGGCGAAGATCGTCGTCTCGGCCTGTTCCCAGGCCTGATTGAGCCCGGCTCCGACGGGCTCGCCGGCCTGCTCGGCGCGGACCTTGTGCAGCCCGAGCTCGATCGCGGCCTGGACCGCGGAGCGCTTGTCGGGGTCGCTCTCGGCGGCGAACCCGGCCTCCAGAGCCGCCTTGAGCTTCTCCCAGATGCGAGGCACGCTGCCGAAGCGGGTGGGCCGGGCGTCGACCGCGTGGGCGAAGACCTGGGCCGGCTCGGGGCAGGTGGTGATCGTGTGGCCCCAGATCATCTGGCCGTAGTGGACCAGGCCGCGGTCGGCGATGTGGGCGTTGGGCAAGAAGGAGATCAGCGAACCGCCCGAAGCCCGCCAGTCGGTGGCGTCATGCAACGCCACGCACTGGGCGAGCTCGTTGGCGTGGGTGAGCTGCACGCCCTTGGGCGGTCCGGTCGTGCCCGAGGTGTAGATCAGCGTCAGCACGTCGTCGGACTGCACGCCGCGCCAGGTGGCCTCGAAGTCAAAGTTCGGGCCGGCCGCCCGTCCATCGGACTCGAGCCGGTCGAAGCTGATCGCCGTGGCCCCGGCTGCGGCGTCGGTGGCGTCGGCGTCGAGCAGCACTGTGTGGGCCACCACATTGGTACGGTGCACCGCCGCCTGCATGGTCGCCGAGAAGGCGGCCTCGACAATGACCACCCGGCAGCCGGCATCGGCGAGCAGATAGGCGACCTGGTCTTCGGCCGAGCTGTTGTAGATCGAGAACGGAATCGCCCCGAGGTGCATGGCCGCCGTGTCCAGGAGGTGAAATTCGGGCCGGTTGGTGAGCATGAACCCGACCGTGTCCCCGCGCCCAACTCCAAGTGCGTGCAGGCCAGCCGCCAGGTCACGGACCCGGGCGCGGTAGTCACCGAACGTGATGCTCACGGCGTCGCCGAGGGTGCGCAGCGCCACCTCATCGGCTCGCGACGTGGCGGTGCGCTGGAAGGCGTCGCACATGCTCGCCGCGTCGAGGCCGGGGGGACGCTCGCGGGCGCCCGCTGCGGTGCTGACCGTGCTCGTCATGCCGGGCGAAGGTCTACCACGCGCGGCGCTGTCGCGCACCTTTATGCTCGCCTCGGGATCGTGCCCGCGCCACTGCACGCTTATTGCGAGGACTTCGGCTACTACGAGGAGCGCGCTCAAGGACTGCTCGCCTCGGCTAAAGACGGCACCCCGAGCGCCACGCAGGCCTTCGCCGAGCACGGCGTGCCGCTGACTGAGCACGGTGCCCGAGCGGTGATCGCCGCCCAACACGGGGTCGGCTCCTGGAAGGCGCTGCGCACCCACGTGGCCGCTCTCCGGGCCTCCGACGCGCCCTTTCACCGCGCCTACCGCGCCGTGGAGCGCCGCGATCTCGAGGCGCTGGGTGCCGTCCTCGACGCCCACCCCGAGTTGGTCCGGGCCAAGGGGACCAACGGCAACGATCTGCTCGGGATGGCCGGCGCGGTCGGCGACGAACGGCTCTCAGAGCTTCTCCTGCAGCGCGGCGCCGACCCCACGAGCGCCAACCTCCACGGATGGACGGCGCTGCATCAGGCCGCGTACAGCAACCAGCCGCAGCTCGCCGCGCGGCTGCTCGCGGCCGGCGCGCGGACCGATCTCAGCGCCCGGGGCGACGGTGGGACCCCGCTGATCGTGGCCCTGTTCTGGGGCCATCGTGAGGCCGCCGAGCTCCTCGCCGGCGATGGTGTCGTGCCAGCCAACTTGCGCGCCGCGGCTGGCCTCGGGGACCTCGGCCTGATCGCCGAGCTGCTGCCGGCCACGGGCAAGCCGACGGCGGCCGCCGGCGCCCACCGCGATTTCTACCGGCCTCACGGCGGCTTTCCGGCCTGGTCCCCGAGCGATGATCCCCGCGAGATCCTTGACGAAGCGCTGGCCTGGGCAGCCCGCAATGACCGTGTCGAAGCGATCGACGCCCTCGTGCAGCGTGGCGCCCGGCTCGCGGCCGACGTCTACCGCGGTACGGCGCTGGCGTGGGCAGCTGCTACCGGCCGGGAGCGGGCGATCCGTCGCCTGGTCGCCCTGGGCGCCGACCCGAGCGGCCCCAGCACGTTCGGCGGACCCGACCACGGCCGGGCCCTGACCCCGCTGCACCTAGCCGCGGAGGACTGCCGCCTGGACGCGCTGACTGCCCTGCTCGAGCTGGGGGCCGATCCGACTCTGACAGACGGGATCTATGAGAGCACTCCGGCCGGCTGGGCCGAGCACTTCGGTCAGGCGCGGGCGCTGGCGACCCTGCAGGCCGCAGGTGGCTAGAGGAGCCGGCTAGCGCCAACGAAAAGTGGTCGTCGCGTGGCCCGGGATCCTGTCGGTGAAGGAGCTACCCCGCCAGCGTACGGCGAAGGAGATCGCCTTCGGGCTGTTGTTGTAGACGAACAGGACCCTCGAGCCGTCGGGGTTGACGAAGGCGACATCGTCCAGCCCCGGGGTGATTACGGTCTGGTAGTGCCGCAGCCCGCCCAGCCCATAGGACACGAAGTTGGGGCTCTGCACTCGTACGGCGCCGGACTGCACAAAGCGGCTGAACTGGGCCAGCTGCCAGTAATCGAGGCTGAGCGTGAAGCGCTGGGTGCGGGGGTCGATGGTCACCATCCCGGAGCAGGCCGCACAGCCATAACCGAGGGCCTGCGCCGGGCCGCCGGCGGGGAGCAAGGCCAGATTCCACATGGCAATCGCGCTCGCCCAATTCCTGGCCGAAGCGATCAGCAGCTCTGAGGTTGGAAAGGCGTCGTTGGAGCCGCTCGAGCACTCGTCGACGATCTGCACGCTGTGAGGGGCGGCCGCATGCACGCGAGCCATGTAGCGGGGGCTCCCGAAGTAGCAGTGCCAGGCCAGGCCGGACAGGGCGCCCTGAGCGGAGGCACGGACCAGCGGGTTGTCGGACCTCAGGGGGCCCCAGCTGAGATCCCATCCAAACAGATCCACCGGCAGGTCAGCCGTGTGTAGGGCTGGACGCAGGTACCGGCGCGCCAACAGGGCCTCCTGCGCGGCGGTGAGCTGCATCCCTGGATACGGATTGGGCTCGTTCGGCTCGTCCTGGGTGGCGACGCCGTTGACCGGCACGCCCCGAGCGGCGTACGCCTGGACGAACTTGACGAAGTAGCTGGCGAACGCACCGTAGTACCGCGGGCGCAGCGCGCCGGCGTGATGGAAGTTGTCCAGCGCGTCGTTGGTCTTCATCCACCCCGGCGGCGACCAGGGCACACCCTGCAGGTACAGGCGCGGATTTAGCTTCCGCGCGGCCTTGAGCGCCGGGAGGATGTAGGCCTCGTCATGGGCCACGGAGAAGTGGGTCAGCTGGGGGTCGGTCGCCCCGGGCGGCATGTCGTCATAGCTGTAGGGCATCGCGTTGTAGGTGTAATCAGACGCCCCGATCGGCACGCGAAGGAAGCTCAGATGCGCGCCGGAAGGCGAGAACAGCAGCTTCATCAGCTCGTTACGCTGCGCCGGCGGTAATTGCGTCCAGATCAGCCAAGCCGACGAGTCAGTCATTCCTCCGCCCGCGCCGAAGAACATCTGCCGCCGGAGACGGTCATTGACCTCAATCACCGGGTGGCCCGGGCGTGGTCGGGTGGCCGCCGAGAAGCGCCGGGCGGGCAGCGGGCGAATGAGCTGAGAGAGGTCCTGCGTGGTCTGCGTGACCCGGACGCGGGCGCTCGCCGCTCTGGCCACCGGCCCAGCTCTGGCGGTTGCCTGGGCGCAGCAGGCGAGGCCGACCATCGCCGTTACGGCGAGGACCAAAATCAGCCGCTTCTGGCTTCCGCGCCACACGAGTTCGATCCTACGGGGATCCGGCCTACGAGTTGCCGTTCCCGAGCGGCTGATCTAGTTCCAGCCGGTCACGGTCTACCGCTAGAGCGCGACCGTCTGCCCGGCGACGAAGCCTTCGCTGGACACGATCTCGTCTACCACCTCGCGCGGGACCGGGGCGGTGGTGGTGATGACCATCGCCGCCAGCCGGCCGTCGCCACCGGGATCCTCATCGGGCTGGCGCCCGACGGCGGCCGAGACGATGTTCACGCCGTGGCGGCCGAAGACGGTTCCGACCCGGCCCAGCATCCCCGGCAGATCGCGGTAGCGAAACAGGGTGATGTGACTCTCGAGTTGGACGTCGAAGCGCTGACCCCAGGCCTCGATCAGATGAGGCCGGTGACGACGGCCGATCAGCGTGCCCGCCACCCGGACCGAGCTCTCGCCCCCCCGGACCTCGACCCGGACGAAATCGGTGTAGTCGCGCGCCACCGTGTGCTTGCTCTCAACCACGTTGATGCCGCGCTCCTCCGCGATCGCCGGCGCGTTGACCGCATTGACATCCTCCTCGACGTGACCGGCCAGGACTCCGCGCAGGACGGCAATGGCGAGCAGGCGGGTGTCGCGCTCGGCCAGCGGACCGAAGAAGTCAGTCTCCAGACCGTCGATCGACTGACCCGTGGCGACCGCCAGGGCAATCGCGACGGCGCCCAGCGAATGGCAGAGCGGTAGGTAGGGGCCGAGCACTTCCAGATCCTCAGCGGAGACCGCGGGCACGTTGACGGCGCTGGTCACCACGCCGCCGGTAAGGGCGGCCACGACCTGCTCGGCGGCCTGGTAACCGGCCCGGTCGGTCGCCTCGGCGGTCGAGGCCCCGAGGTGCGGGGTGACGATCACGTTCGGATAGGCGAACAGAGGATGCTCGGTCACCGGCTCGGAGCGAAACACGTCCAGGGCCGCCCCGGCGACCTTGCCCGAGTCAAGCGCGGCCTGAAGGTCGGCGTCGACGACCAGCGGTCCCCGGGCCACGTTGAGGATCCGCACGCCGTCCTTGCACTTGGCCAGCACCTCGGCGTTCAACCAGCCCTCGGTCTCCGGGGTCTTGGGCAGGTGCAGGGTGATGAAGTCCGCGGTGGCGTAGACGGCGTCCGGGGAGTCGGCCGGCTCGACCCCGAGCTCGCGGTAGCGCTCGCTGCCGACGAATGGGTCGTAGGCGATCACCTTCATGTTGAAACCCCGGGCACGCTGAGCCACGAGCTGGCCGATGCGGCCGAAGCCGAGGATCCCCAGCGTCTTCTCGTACAGCTCGACGCCGGAGAACTTCGAGCGCTCCCAGCGGCCACTGACCAGCGACTGATAGGCCTGGGGGACGTTGCGAGCCAGCGCGAGCAGCAGCGCCATCGTGTGCTCGGCGGCGGTGATCACGTTGGACTGGGGCGCGTTGGCCACCACGATCCCGCGCTTGGTCGCTGCCCCGACGTCGACGTTGTCGACTCCGACTCCGGCGCGGCCGACGGCACGCAGGCTCTGCGCACGCGCCAGGCGCGGCTCGTCCAGCTGGGTGGCGGAGCGGATCAGGATCCCGTCGTACTCGCCGATCCGTGCGTCGAGCTCCTCGACGCTCCAGCCGACCCCGATCTCGACGTCGAAGTGCTCGCGCAGCAGCGCTAGGCCGGAATCGCCGATCTTCTCGGCTACGAGAACCTTGGCTTTCATGATCGCTCCAGGATCCAGTCGATGCACGCCGTCAGGGCCTGGACGTCATCGGGCTCCGTGGCGGGGAACATCGCTATCCGCAGCTGGTTGCGTCCCAGCTTGCGGTAGGGCTCGACATCAACGATCCCGTTGTCTCGCAGGGTCGCCGCCACGGCCGCGGCGTCGACCTCGTCGTCGAAGTCGATCGTCCCCACGACCAGCGAGCGATGGCTCGGATCGGCTACAAACGGGGTGGCATGGGCGTGGCTGTGGGCCCAGCCGTAGAGGTGCTCGGCGCTGGCGATCGTCCGGGCGACCATCGCCTCCAGACCCCCTTTATCGAGCATCCAGTCCAGCTGGGCGCGCAGCAGCAGCAGGGTGGCCAGCGCCGGGGTGTTGTAGGTCTGGTCCTTGCGCGAGTTCTCCAGCGCGATGGTCAGGGACAGGAAGTCAGGGATCCAGCGTCCGTCCGGGTTGGCCGCGAGCTCCTCGATGCGCTGCAGTGCCGCGGGGCTCATGGCTGCCAGCCACAGTCCGCCGTCGGAGGCAAAGCCCTTCTGAGGGGCGAAGTAGTAGACGTCGCAGGCTCCAATCTCGACCGGGAGCCCGCCGGCGCCGGAGGTGGCATCGATCAGGACCAGCGCATCACCGGCGCCCGCCGGACGGATGACCGGAACCATGACCCCGGTGGAGGTTTCGTTGTGGGCCCAGGCGATCGCATCCACACCCGGCTGCGCGACGGCCGTCGGAGCGTCACCGGGGGGCGCCTCAATGACCACCGGGTCGGCGAGGAACGGAGCGCTGCGGGTGCAGGCAGCGAACTTGGCCGAGAATTCGCCGTAGGCCAGGTGCAGCGCCCGCTCGCGGACCAATCCGCACGCGGCCGCGTCCCAGAAGGCCGTCGTCCCACCGTTGCCGAGGACGATCTCGTAGCCGTCGGGGAGGGAGAACAGCTCGGCCAGGCCGGCGCGGATATGGCCGACCAGCTCGCGCACCGGCTTTTGACGGTGCGATGTGCCCATCACCGCGGCGCCGGGCCCGGCGAGGTAATCCAGCTGGGCACGCCGGACCCGCGACGGACCCGATCCAAAGCGCCCGTCCCCAGGCTTGAGCGCATCGGGGATCTGCACGGACGCTACTCCTGGAACTCGGTGTCGATCCAGTCCATCTGCGAGCGCAGCTCCTTGCCGACCACCTCGACCTGGTGGCCCGCCTG
>JBPCIY010000020.1:0-16272 GCA_051005855.1 Solirubrobacteraceae bacterium
GGCCTCGGCCATCGTGCCCGTTTCTGCGGTTGTGGCCTCGCAGGCATACGGTTCCTGAGTCGGGCTGGAGATGACTCCCGTGACCGGGTCTCGGCGGCCGCCGAGCTGGCGAGCGATGCTGCCCCAGAAGTTCTCGGCGGCGACCACGCGCACGCCGCGCACGCTGGCCGAAGCCGGCAGCTCGCCGCACCCGGTGAGCGAGGTAGCGAGCACCGCCAGCGCCGCCGCCAAGAGGAAAACCTGACGCACAGCCCCCAACCTACCACGCAAATAAGATTGATTCCTATTCTCATTCTCATCCCGGGCGGTGTAAGCTGGCGCTGATGCTTCCGTGGTTCGATTACGCCCACAGCGTGCTGGCCGTGGCCGGTCTCAAGCGGGGCGCGGCACGAGACCGGATCATCGACGTCCTGGCCGACCAGCGCTGCGCCCTGAGCGCGGTCGAGATCGAAGACATCCTCCGCAAGCGCGGCCAGGCGACCGCTCGGGCCAGCGTCTACCGGGTGCTCGAGCTGCTGGTCGAGCACGGCCTGGTCGAGCGCGTCGTCGTCGACCCGGGCGAGGCGCGCTTTGAGACCGTGGACCCGACCGGCCAGCACCACCACCACCTGGTCTGCGACCAGTGCGGGCGGCTCGAGGCCTTCGACGATCCCGGCCTCGAGCGCGCGATCAGCCGGCTCTCGGACCGGCTCGGCGCGCGCGTGGAGACCCACGAAGTGCTCCTGCGCGGCGCCTGCTCGCTCTGCAACTGATCTACCAGGCGTCGATGTTCGGGCGGCGCTTGCCCGTCCGCTGCCACCAGGCCAGGGCCGGAGGCTCGAACAGCGTATCGATCCAGCGCGGGCTATCGGCCGGATCGATCACATCGTCGATCTCGAAGTAGGAGGCCATGCTGACCCCGCGGCCGCGCTCGTAGGCGGCGGCGACGGTGGCGTCAAACACCCGGGCGCGCTCCTCGGGGTCCTCGATCGCCTCCAACTCACGCCGCATGCCGAGCTTGACGGCACCCTCCAGGCCCATGGCGCCGAACTCCGAGGTCGGCCAGCCGATCGTGAACAGCGGCGCTTTGAACCCGCCGGCGGCCATCGCCTGGGCGCCGAGGCCGTAGCCCTTGCGCAGGACGATCGTCCCCGTCGGCACCTCGAGGTTGGCGCCGGTGAGAAACATCCGCGAGAAGTGACGAACGGTCGCGGTGCGTTCGGCGTCGGGGCCGACCATGAAGCCCGGCGTGTCACAGAGAAACAGCAGCGGGAGCCCGAAGCCGTCACAGAGCGCCATGAAGCGCGTGGCCTTATCGGCCCCGTCGGCGTCGATCGCCCCGCCGAGATGAGTCGGGTCGTTGGCGATCACCCCGAACGGCCGCCCGTGATGGCGCCCCAGCGCGGTCACCATCCCCGGCGCGAAGCCGCGGCGCAGCTCGAGCGTCTCGTCGCACAGGACGTCGAGCACCGCGCGAATGTCATAGACGCGCTTGCGGTTGGCCGGGATCAGGTCGCGCAGCGCCTCCGGGTCGCGCGGCTCGGTGGGCGGCGCCTTCGCCGGGGTGCGGGCAAAGAAGCTCAGGTAGCGCTGGGCGGCCGCCACGGCGGCGGCATCGTCGGCGACCCTCAGGTCAACCACCCCGTTGGCGTCCTGCACGTCGATCGGCCCGACCTCGTGCGCAGCGAACACGCCGAGGCCGCCGCCCTCGATCATCGCCGGGCCGCCCATCCCGATGCTCGAGTCCTCGCTGGCGATGACCACGTCACAGCAGCCCAGCAGCGCGGCGTTGCCGGCAAAGCAGTTGCCCGAGGCGATCCCGACCAGCGGCACGAGGCCACTGAGACGGGCGAAGAGATGAAAGGCCCGGCAGTCCAGGCCGGCCACGATCGGCATGTCCACGTCCCCGGGGCGGCCACCGCCTCCCTCGGCGAACAGCACGACCGGCAGCCGTCGCCGCTGCGCGACCTCGAACAGCCGGTCCTTCTTCTGGTGGTTACGCATCCCCTGGGTGCCGGCCAGGACGGTGTAGTCGTAGGACATCGCGACCATGGGATCGCCCGCGATCGCACCGGTGCCGCCGACCAGGCCGTCGGCCGGAGTGCGGGTGATGAGCTCCTCGCGCGAGCGGCGCTGCTCCTGGGCGGCGAACATAAGCGGGCCGTACTCGACAAACGACCCGGGGTCGAGCAGGTCGGACAGGTTCTCGCGCGCGGTGCGCCGCGAGCCCTCGTGGCGCCGGGCCACCGCCTCGGGCCGGGCGGCGTCGAGGCCAAGCTCATGGCGGTGGCGGACCTGCTCGAGTTCGTCGCGCTCGTCCGTCTCGTCCGCCGCGACCGCGGGCGGCGCCCCGTTATGCTGCGCGGGGGCGAGCGTGACCAGCAGCTGACCCTCGGTGACCGCCTCCCCGACGGCGACCGCGACGCTCTTCACGACGCCGTCGTGCTCGGCGACGATCTCGTGCTCCATCTTCATGGCCTCGAGGATCACCACCGGGGTACCGGCGTGGACGGCATCCTCCGGGGCGTTGGGGACGGACACCACCGTGCCCGAGAACGGCGCGCGCAGCTCGGGCACGGGTCAGGCCGGGGTGGGCTGGTGCTCGACCGCAGCCAGCAGATCGGCAGGGGCGACGTTGTCAGAGGCGTCCCGGGCGCGCTGCTCCAGGAGCACGTGCTCGCCGGGGGCGACCACGAGCGCGGCGCCGAGCTGGGCCGGGTGGCCGATCGTCTTGCCCTGGCGCACCCGGCGCCCGAACACGGTCATGAAGGCGCGGAGGACGACTCGGGGGCCGAACAGGCCGGCCACGCCGGCCACCTGGGCGCCGATCGCTTTGTAGCTGGTGCGCTGCTGGTCGACCAGCACGGTCAGCTCGAACTCGAACTGACGGCGGAAGTGGGCGGCATCGGCCGGGGTGGCCTGGCCGATCAGCACCACGTCGGCGCCGGCGGCGAGGAACTCCTCACGAGCGCCCTGCAACTGCAGGGCGTGGCCGCGGCAATAGATTCAGCCATAGTGGCGCAGCCAGACGAGCGCCACCGGGCGCTCGGACCAGAGGTCGCCGAGACGAACGTCATTGCCGTCCTGATCGGGCAGGACCAGGTCGGCGATGCGCTGGGCGGCGTTCATGCGCCCAAGTCTACGGATGCTCGATACTGCGGCCCGATGCCTGAGCTTCTCTGGGAGCCGTCCGCGGAACGGATGCAGCGCGCCACGCTGACTCGTTACCTGGAGTGGCTGCACCGCGAGCGGGGGCTGGAGTTTGAGGACTACGAGGCGCTGTGGGAATGGTCGGTGAGCGATCTGGACGGGTTCTGGAGCTCGATCGTCGCCTTCTTTCACGTCCGCTTCGCGCGCGGCGGGGAGCAGGTCCTGGTCAGCCGGGCGATGCCCGGCGCCAAGTGGTTTCCGGGGTCGCGGGTGTCGTTCGCCGAGCACGTCTTTCGCGGCAAGGACGACGACGCGCTGGCCATCCAGCACGCCTCCGAGCTGCGCGAGCTCGGGGCCTGGAGCTGGGGCGAGCTCCGGGCCCAGACGGCGGCGATCGCGGGCGGGCTGCGGGCGCTGGGCGTCTGCGAGGGAGACCGGGTGGTCGCCTACCTGCCCAACATCCCCGAGACCGTGGCCGCGTTTTTGGCCTGCGCGTCGATCGGCGCGGTCTGGTCTTCGGCGGCGCCCGAGTTCGGGGCCCGCAGTGTGATCGACCGCTTCGCGCAGGTGGAGCCCAAGGTGCTCCTGGCCGTCGACGGCTACCGCTACGGCGGCAAGGACCACGATCGCTCGGCGACCGCGGAGGCGATCGCCACCGAAATCCCGGGGCTCGAGAAGATGGTCCGCTTCGGGTATCTCGACGGAAGCGGCTGGGAGGACGGCTTCCTGCGCGAGGGCGACGAGCTTCGGTTTGCCGCGCTGCCGTTCGACCACCCGCTGTGGGTGCTTTACAGCTCGGGGACCACGGGGCTGCCCAAGCCGATCGTGCACGGCCAGGGCGGGATCCTGCTCGAGCAGGTCAAGAAGATGCACCTGCACCTCGACGCGCAGGCCGGCGACCGGGTGTTCTGGTTCACCACCACCGGGTGGATGATGTGGAACTTCCTGGTCGGGGTGCTGCTCACCGACGCCTCGGTGGTCCTGTTCGATGGCAACCCCGGACACCCCGATCTGGGGGTGCTCTGGGATCTCGCGCAGGACGCTGGCATCACCTGCTTCGGGACCAGCGCCGCTTACATCGCGTCGTGCATGAAGGAGGGAATCGTCCCGGCTGAGGGTCGGGACCTCAGCGCGCTGGAGGCGGTGGGGTCGACCGGCTCGCCGCTGTCGCCCGAGGGCTTTTCCTGGGTCTATGGGCAGCTCGGCTCTGACGTGTGGCTGTTCTCGACCTCGGGCGGGACCGACATGTGCACGGCCTTCGTGGGCGGGGTCCCGCTGCTGCCCGTGTACCTGGGCGAGCTGCAGGCGCGCTGTCTGGGCGCATCGGTCCAGGCCTGGGATCCGGACGGCCAGACGCTGGTCGGGGAGGTGGGTGAGCTGGTCATCACCGAGCCGATGCCCTCGATGCCGATCTGCTTCTGGGGCGATGCGGACGGCTCGCGGCTGCGGGAGAGCTACTTCTCGATGTACCCGGGGATCTGGCGGCACGGAGACTGGATCGAGATCACCGAGCGGGGGACGGCGATCATCTATGGGCGCTCGGACTCGACCATCAACCGTGGTGGCGTGCGGATGGGGACGAGCGAGATCTACCGGGCGGTGCTCGACGTGCCCGAGGTCGTGGATGCGCTCGTGGTGGACCTGCCGGGCCGGCCGGGATCCGAATCTGGGTGGATGCCCCTGTTCGTGGTTCTGCGCGACGGGGTGCGGCTGAACGACGAGCTGGTGGCCCAGATCCGTCGCCGGGTGCGTGAGGACTGCTCGCCGCGCCACGTCCCCAACGAGGTGCGCGCGATTCGGGCCGTCCCGCGGACGCTGTCGGGCAAGGTGCTCGAGGTCCCGGTCAAGCGGATCCTGTCCGGGACGCCGGCTGACGAGGCCGCATCTCGGGAGTCCCTGGCGAACCCCGAGGCGCTGGACTACTTCGTGGAGCTGGCCGCGCGCGACGTGTCGTAACTCGGTAACGATTCGGGGCTGCCCCGGCCGCGGTTCCGCATCATGCGGGGGCATGATCGATTTTGTTCGCATAGAGGCAAAGATCGCGCAACTGGCGGGACGCCAGTACGGGCACGTGACCCGGGCGCAGCTCCTGGCCCTGGGGCTCGGGTCAAGCGGTATCCGCCGCCGGGTGGTCGCGGGCAGGCTCATCCGGGTCCACGTCGGCGTATACGCAGTCGGATACGTGCGCCCCGACGCCGTGGCCCGGGCCGCGGCGGCGCTCCTAGCCTGCGGCCCCGAGGCGGTACTCAGCCACGAGACTGCGGCCGCGCTGTGGGGCTTTAGATCGCGCTGGCCCGAGCACCCGGAGGTTATGGGCCCGAGCTGCCGCCGGAGGCCGGCGATCCGCTACCACCGCTCAAAGACCCTGACGCGCCGTGACGTCCGTCGCCACCGCGGCGTGCGCGTGACCAGCCCGGCTCGCGCGCTGATCGACATCGCGCCCAGAATGAGCGCGCGCCAGCTCGCCCGGGCGGTCAACGATGCCCGGCTCCAAGGCCATCTCAAGGGTCAGGAGCTCAAGCGCCTAAACGACCTGACCACGATCACGGCCCGGCCGACCCGCTCCAGCTTCGAGGACGACTTCCTGGCCTTCGCGCGCACCCACGGCCTCCCCGAGCCTGAGATCAATGCCCACGTGGCCGGCTATGAGGTCGACGCCCTGTTCCCCCGCGAGCGCGTGATCGTCGAGCTTGACAGCTGGGAACACCACCAGGACCGAGACACCTTCGAGCGCGACCGCGAGCGCGATGCCGCGACCCTGGCCGCCGGCCACGTAACCGTGCGCATCACCTGGGAGCGGTACACGGGCCGGCCGGACGACGAAGCCTTCCGGCTGGGCGAGATCCTGCGACAGCGACGGCCAAGTGCGCAGGCGGCGTAGGCTGGGTTGGGCGGCAACGAAACGGGGAAGCGTTTGCCTCGGTCCTCTTACGGACTTCTTCCCCGTCTCTGACGCCGTTCTCAACGAGCGCTGCTCTACTTGTAACCCAGCAAGGGACCCGCTCAGTCAGACCAATCAGGAGATGAGAAGCACAAAATGAAGATTTTCAGCCGATGGATGCCCATTGTCGGCGGCGCCATTGCGGGAGGGGTCATTGCGCTGGTCGTGGCCAGCGGATCGACCTCGTCTAAGACTGTGACCCGGACCGTCAGCAGTCCCGCTCAGCAGGCCGCTCTGCCCGCTTCGTTCAGCAAGGGCAGCGGGATGACCGTCAACCAGATCTACAAGGCCGCCAGTCCTGGGGTGGTCGACATCGTCGTCACCTCGCAGTCCCAGGGCTCGAGCTTCTTCGGCGGCGGCGGGTCGCAGAAGACCCAGGGCGAGGGTGCCGGTGTGGTCTACAACAAGAACGGCGACATCCTCACCGACGAGCACGTCGTCACCGGGGCGACGTCGGTCAAGGTCAACTTCCAGGACGGCAAGAGCTACTCCGGGACCGTGGTCGGCACCGATCCGTCCACCGACGTCGGTGTGGTCCACGTCAACGCCCCGAGCTCGGAGCTGCACCCGATTCCGTTCGCCAACTCCGACATCGCCGCCGTCGGGGATCCGGTGGTGGCGATTGGCAGCCCGTTCAGCCTCCCCGAGACGACCACGACCGGGATCATCAGCCAGACCGGGCGCCCGATCAAGGCGCCCAACGGCTACACGATCACCAACGCGGTCCAGACCGACGCGGCCATCAACCCGGGTAATTCGGGCGGGCCCCTGCTCGACGCCAGTGGTCACGTGCTCGGGCTCAACGACCAGATCGAGACCAACAACTCGACCGCCGGAGGTCAGGGCTCGAGCTCGGGGGTCGGCTTTGCGATCCCGTCCAACACGGTGGCGCGGATCGCCGGCCGGATCATCTCCGGCCAGAAGGTCAAGCACGCCTACGTCGGCGTCCAGCTGTCGCCCATGTCGGTCGGGGGTGCGCAGATCGCCCAGGTTCAGCCCGGTACGCCGGGCGCCCAGGCCGGGCTCAAGGCGCACGACCTGATCACGGCGGTCGACGGCCAGACGATCACCTCGACCAATCAGTTCATCCAAAAGGTCGATACCTATTCGCCCGGCCAGACGGTGACCATGACCGTCAAGCGAGGCGGACAGTCCCAGCAGATCAAGGTCCACCTGGGGACGCGACCCGCGGCCACGCCCTCCGCGGGCTAACGGCCAACCGCGCGCAAACGCCCGCCGCCCCAGCCCGGGCGGCGGGCCCAGGCGCAGCTAGGGCCCGACCTAGACACTCGCGGCCTGCGCCAGCCGCCGGCGGCGGGCCGTGAACGCGGTGGTGAGGGCACCGAGCGCGATCAGCGTGATCAGAACGGGGCCAAGCGCTCCGTGCCCGAAGACTGTGGCCAGCGCGTAGGCGGCGGCTCCGAACAGCCCCGCGATCGGGAGCGTGACCCCCCAGGCGGCGGCGATGCTGCCGGCCACGCCCCAGCGGACAGCCGAGAGGCGCTTGGCGGCCCCGGCCCCCATGACGCCGCCCGAGATGACGTGGGTCGAGGACAGCGGATAGCCGAAATGCGACGAGATCAGGATCACGGCCGCCCCGGCGCCCTGGGCCGCGAAGCCCTGGGCGGCGTCCATGCGGATGATCCGGCTGCCGACGGTGCGGATGATCCGCCAGCCGCCGGCGTAGGTGCCGAGCGATATCGCGGTCGCGGCGGTGATCACCACCCAGGTCGGCACGCTCGCGTGCTTGGCGCTCAGGTTGCCGTGGGCGACCAGCGCCAGCGTGATCACGCCCATCGTCTTCTGGGCGTCGTTGGTGCCGTGGGCGAGAGCGAGCAGCGAGCTGGTCGCGATCTGACCGACGCGAAAGACCCGGGTGACCGATCCCGGCCGACGGCGCCCGAAGAACGAATAGATGACGATGATGGCCACGCCCGCGGCCAGGAAGGCGGTGATCGGCGCGATCACGGCCGGGATCACGATCTTGGTGACGATCGCCGCGCCCTTGACCCCGGAGCCCCCGACCGCCGCCAGCATCGCCCCGACCACGCCCCCGATCAAGGCGTGCGACGAGCTCGAGGGGAGACCGCCCCACCAGGTGATCAGGTTCCAGGTGATCGCCCCGATCAGCCCGGCGAAGGCGATCGTCTCGGTGACCTGGCCGGCGTCGATGATCCCGGTGGCGACCGTCGCGGCGACCTTCAGTGAGATAAAGGCACCGACGAAGTTGAGCACCGAGGCGAGGGCGATCGCCGTTCGCGGCGCCAGGGCCCGCGTGGAGATGGACGAGGCGACGACGTTGGCGGTGTCGTGAAAGCCGTTGGTGAAGTCAAAGGCCAGCGCCGCGGCGACGACGATGACGAGGAGCAGGTTGCTGTGCACGAGGGGCGAACCCTAGGCGACCGGCCGGATTGGAGCGTGCCGGCGACCCGGCTAGCTGGCGAAGCTCGCGGCCCAGTTCAGCGTGCGCTGCATGAGCTCGGTGTGAGCGCTGCGGGTGGCCCCCGAGCGGCGGGTCCAGTCACCGTCGGCGTCGAGCGTCCAGGCGTTGGTGTCGTCGGCCAGGCAGCGCTCAAGCGTGTCATCGAGCTCGGACTTCAGCTCGGGCGCCTCGACCGGGACCAGCAGCTCCACCCGCGTGTCGAGGTTGCGCGGCATCAGGTCAGCCGAGCCGATGTAGTAGACGTGCTCCTCGCCGCGGTGGAAGGAGTAGATCCGCGAGTGCTCGAGGAAGCGCCCGACCACCGAGGTGACCGAGATCGACTCGCTGACCCCGGGCACGCCCGGCAACAGGCAGCAGATGCCGCGCACGTTGAGATCGATCGGGACCCCGGCCTGGGAAGCGGCGTAGAGCGCCTCGATGATGCCGGCGTCGACGAGGGAATTCATCTTCATCACGATCCGGCTCGGCTCTCCGGCTTGGTGAGCCGCAACCGTTCGTTCGATTTCTGAGACCAGCGGGCGGCGCATCCAGGTCGGGGCGACGAGTGCTTTGCGCTGGGGCTCTGGGTGGCCATAGCCGGTCAGCGTGTTGAACAGATTGGCCACCTCCTCGGTGATTTCGCGATCACACGTGAAGAGGCCGAAGTCCTCGTACAGACGGGCGTTCTTAGCGTGGAAGTTGCCGGTTCCGACCATGACGTAGTGGCGCACCTGGGCGCGCTCGCGGCGGACGATCAGGATCGCCTTGGCGTGGGTCTTGAGGCCGGGGATGCCGTGCACGACGTGGGCTCCGACCTCCTCCAGGGCCCGTGACCAGTGGATGTTCGAGCGCTCGTCAAACCGGGCCTTGAGCTCGACCAGGCAGACGGCCTGCTTGCCCTTCTCGGCGGCGGCGATCAAGGATGGGACCAGGGCCGAGTCGTCGGAGGTCCGGTACACGGTCATCTTGATTGCGAGCACGTTGGGGTCATCGACGGCTTGGCGGACGAACCGTTCCACGGTGGAGGAGAACGACTGGTAGGGGTAGTGGACGAGCACGTCCCCGGCCCGCAGCGCCCGGAACATGTCCGGCTGCTCGTCAGCGTCGCCCGCGGCGACCGACAGCCCGGTCTGCGGGACCGGCGTCCAGCCGCTGAAGCGCAGCTCGGAGTGACCCTCAATCGAGGCGATCTGCCATAGGTCGCTCATGTCCAGCAGGCCGTCGACGTCGTAGACCTGGACTTCGTCGACATCCAGCCACTCGATCAGCCGGGTGCGGAGGGAGGGCTCCATGCTGGCCCCGACCTCGAGCCGGACGACCTCGCCGAAGCGCCGACGACGCAGCTCGTCCTCGACCGCCTGAAGGAGGTCGTCGGCCTCGTCGGAGACCTCGAAGTCGGCGTCGCGGGTGACCCGGAAGAGGTCGTAGCCGAGGATGTCCATCCCCGGAAAGAGCGCGTCCAGGTGCTTGGCGATGATGTCCTCGAGGGGGATGAAGGTGGCCTTGCTGATCTCGACGAAGCGGGGCAGGACCTCCTTGGGAACCTTGACGCGCGCGAACGCCTCGTGATCGAGGTCGGGATCGTGCAGTCGCACGATCAGGCTCAGAGACAGGTTGGAGATATAGGGGAAGGGTCGCCCCGGGCCGACCGCGAGCGGGGTCAGGACCGGGAAGATCTGCTCGCGGAAATGGCGCTCGATCGCCTCCGCCGGGGCGCCGGACTCCTCGCAGCTGGTGACCCGGATGCCGTGCTCGGCCAGCGCCGGGCGGATCACGTCGGAGAACTGGCGGGCATGGCGGCGGTCCAGATCGCCCACCTGAGACGCGATCCCCTCAAGCACCTCGCTCGGGGAGAGACCGTCGGGGCCCCGCGCGTCGATCCGCGCGTCGACCTGATCGTGGACGCCGGCCACCCGGATCATGAAGAACTCGTCGAGGTTGGTGACGAAAATGGCCAGGAACTTGAGTCGCTCGATCAGGGGCAGCGATTCGTCTTCGGCCAGCTGCAGAACCCGATCGTTGAAGTCCAGCCAGGACAGCTCGCGATTGACGTACAGCGAGGTGTCCTGGAGGCCTATCGCCGCGGCCGGCTCGTCGACCGTGATGTCCACGCCGGGGTCGTTCATGCCACCCGCTCGCCGACGGCCATCGCGGCCAGCTCGCTGGGTCGCAGCAGCGTGATCAGCTCGCCCTTCTGGATCCCGGCCAAACCGCCCTTGCGCATCCGCGCCTGGGCACCGGTCAGGTCATAGAGGGTGAGCGTGAAGGACGGATCATGGCCGACCAGGAGCACGTCATCGAGCCCGGCGGTCAGGTCGGCGACGTCAAACGGCTCTCCGGACAGCCGGGGCTCGACGGTCAGCTCGAGGCCGAGCGGGGCGCACGCATACTGGGCGGTCTGCCGCGCGCGGAGTTTGGGGCTGCACAGGCAGGCCTCGAGGCTCACCCCGAGGCGCTCCAGGGCCCGACCCGCATTCTGGGCCTGGGTGATGCCCCGCTCGGTCAGCGGGCGTTCGTCGTCGGGGGGGCCATCGGCGGCGTCGCCATGGCGGAGCAACCACAACACGGGGGAAACTGTACGCCGCTGCGAGCGCTCACACGTGCTCGGACGTTCACAGCGCGTCTGATGTGAAGGGCGTGTGAAGGGGCACGGTGCTCACCCGATCAACAACCGGCGTCCGAACGCCCGGGCGAAGGCGTCGTCGTCGCCGTAGCGCTCGACGCTCCAGCGCTGCAGGGCCAGGTCCCCGGTGGCCTGCAGGTGCAGGTCGACGCCGTCACCGTTGGTGCGCAGCCGGGCCTGGGAGACGGACTGGTCGCGGCCTCGTTCAAGGTGTTCGGAGAGACGCAGGATGACCGCGCAGCGGTCCAGCAGCTGATCGTCGCCCGCGCGCGTCAGCGGCTCGATCTCGCCCAGCTTGGGCACGCCCTTGCGGTGATAGCGGCTGATCTGGGCGATCAGGGCGCGCTCTCGGGGATCAAAGCCGAACAGCTCCGCGCTTTCGATCAGGTAACGCGAGTGCTTGTGGTGGTCGTCATAGGAGATCGTCATGCCCACATCGTGGAGCATCGAGGCCGCCCACAGGAGCTCACGCTCGCCCTCCGCGGGCTCGAACACATCGCCGTGCACGAGCGAGTCGAACATCTGCAAGGCCAGGGTGGCGACGTGCTCGACATGGACGAGGTCGGACTCGTACTGGATGGCCAGGCTGCGCACCGCCGCCTCGCGGACGTCGTCAAACAGGGGCTCGGGGCCGGGGATCAGCGTGCGGGCGAGGAACAGGCCCTCACGAAGCCCGGCTTCCGTGACTTCGATCCCGGAGAAGTCGCCGAGGGCGACCACGGCCTCCAGGATGAGGGCGGCGGCGAGGATGATGTCGCCGCGGCCGGGCTTGATTCCCGGCATCGTCCCGCGGTCCTCGGGGCGCAGGGCGGCCAGCTGCGCCACGAGGTCACCGAGGACCTCGGGTTTCAACACGAAGCCCTGGACCCCGAGGTCGAGCCCTCCGTCGATCGCCTGGGCGGCGGCGGCCAGGTTGCGCACCGCCCCTCCCATCCCGACCAGCCGCTCGCCCGCCGTGGGGAGCCAGTCCAAATCCTTCAGCGCCGTGGACGTGTGCTCGCGCACGCGCGAGAGCTCCTTCTTCTTGGCCGGCCGGTCGGCGTCGAGCAGCTCCTCGGTGATCCGCACCGCCCCGAGTCCGAACGAGGCACTGGCGCCGGCCCGGCGACCGGCGACCTCGGTGAGCTGGAGGCTGCCGCCGCCGAGATCGAGCACGGCGCCGTCGGTCAGCGTGGTCGTATTGACCGCCGCCACGTAGCCGAAGTGGGCCTCATCCTGCGCCGAGAGGACCTCAATCGCCACCCCGCTGACGCGTTCGGCCGCGGCCAGGAAGGCCGACCCGTTGGTGGCCTCACGGATCGCGCTGGTGGCCACCGGGTGGACATCCTCAGGCGCGAGGGCACCCGCCCGGCAGAAGCGCTCGAATACGGCCAAGGTCTCGAGCCCGCGTTTCATGGCCGGCTCGCTGAGCGCCCCGGTGCCGCCCAGTCCGGCACCGATCCGGACCGTCTCATAGAGCTCATCGGTCCGCTTCCACCAGGGCCCGGCCCCGTAGCTAAAGACGACCAGCCGCCACGAATTGGAGCCCAGGTCGATGACCGCGACCTGGCGGCTGCCCTGCTCGTCGCGGGCCGTGGCCCGGGTCGTTCGCCAGCTCACGGCTGGATCATGCGCGCTCGCGCGGACGGCCACTGGGGTCGACGGGGCGCGGGCGCGGGCCCCGCCCCGGAAGCCGTCAGGCTCCGGGCGGCTCGTAGCGCAGGGCGCGGATCGCGGTCAGGACCGCGAGGAGGGTCATCAGCACGGCGCTCGATACGCACCACTGGCAGATGGCCTTGATCGTGAACAGCTCACGATAGGTCAGATAAAGGCTGAAGCCGAAGCCGATCAGCGCGATCGCAAAACCGGCGACCCGACCGAGCTCGCCCCGGACGGCGAGCGAGCCGAGAATCCCGATGTACCCCGCCAGCCCGAGCACGGCCACCGGGACCCCGTCGAGCTTGGCGTAGCGGGAGGCCTGAACCGTTTCGCAGCTGCCGCCCGAGAGGCAGAGCACCTTGAGGCCCTCGTAGTGGACGTAGGTCAGGTAGCCGGCGATCGCGATGCCGATCACCGACAGGACGAGGATCGCGATCCGCAGCTTGCGGTCGCCGGCCGCCTCGGCGCCGCGCGGCCGGGTGGCGCTGAGCGTGGTCACGCCACCTTCTGGATCAGCTTCTGCAGATCGGCGTACTGGAGTGCGCCTGAGGCCGCAGCCTGTTTGCCGGTCGCGCCCCGAACGACGAGCGTCGGCGTGGCGTTGACCCCCGCCGTGCTGGCCGCCTGCTCCTCGGTCGTCACCTGGGTCTGGAGCGAGGCGCTGCTGCGAGCGCCGTTCCACTTGCTCAGGTCGAGGCCCGGAACCTGGGCGGCCAGACCGGTGAGATAGGCGTCGTTCACGTACCCCGAGGCCTCGGCGCCCTGCTCGCGGTAGAAGAGCTCGGTGTAGTTCCAGAAGCGCTGCTGCTGGCCGGCGGCGAGGGCTGCCGTCTGCTGGGTCTTGAAGACATTGGGGTCCTGCGTCGCGGTCTGGAAGGCCTTGTAGACGATCTGCACCTTGCCGGCGCGGACCTCGTTGCTGACCAGTTGCTCGAAACCTCCGTTGACCGTGAAGTCGCGGCACACCGGGCACTCGAGATCGCCGTAGTAGGTCATCGTGACCGGCGCCTTGGGGTTGCCGAGCGTCGCCCCGGACTGGGGGACACCGGCAAGCAGTTTGGACACCGTCGCCACGGTCTGGCTCGCGGCCTTGCCCTTCTGCAGGCCGTTGGCGCTGCTGCCACCGCTGGAGACCGCGATCAGGACGGCAACGATCGCCACGGCGAGGAGCCCTGCCCCCCCGAACATGCGCAGCCGGCGATCGCGGCGGGCACGGACGGTCCGGGCCTGCTCTTCGGCGAGCCGGCGCGTGCGGGCTTGTTCCTTTTGCTCTTTACGCGAGGCCATTTCAGAGAACGCTCAATGCGGGCAGGGCGTCGCGTCGATCACTTGCCGGACAACCCTCGCATGCCAGGATAGCGATCATGGCCGGCTGGCTCACCCGTTGGCCTGGTCGACGATCAGCGCCGTGAACGGGACCCCCCCGGGCGGGGAGATGAGAACGCCAGGCTCCAGGAGCCGACCATGATCAACGCAGGCGCGTCCCGTTGGAAGATGCACGCCGGGGTCACGGCCAGGGCGGAGCTTCGGTACCGGAGCCTCATCGCAGCGCGGCCCTCAGCGCCTGCGCGAGCTCGGTGGTCCCGAACGCGCCCTCGAGCCGGGCGGTGATGATCCCGTGCCGGTTGATCGTGAACAGCCACGGCTCGGTCTGAAGATGGAAGGCCATCATCTGGGCGCGCAGGCCGGCCTTGGGCCGGTTGTGGGCGTAGACCTCCTCGTGGATAAAGGTGACGCGCCCGCCGAACTCGTGCTGGAGCGCGACCGTGACGTCGGTCACGGGACCGCACACGCGTGAGACACAGAACTGAGGCGTCGAGAAGAGCAGCGCGATCGGCTTCTTGCCGAGCACCTCGTGCAGCGAGACCGAGTGCATCTGCTCGGGTGGACGCCGGGTCGTCAGCAAGCTGACGTTGCCCTGAACGCTGGCGGCGGTGTCGGTGGTGATGTCGGGCACTCGCTGGCCGACGTCGGGGATCGGGGAGGATCGGGCGACCGCGACTTCGCCCGGCGCGCCGATCAGGCCCTGGCTGGTGCGCGTGATCGACAGCACCGTGTAGGTACCGGGGCCGGGGAGGGGCAGCCGGGCGGCGTAGATCGCCTGGATGCCCCCGGGACCGGCGTTCTGGGCGCTGCGGTCAGCCGCGGGCACTGTCATCGGGTCGGCGGGAGCCAGAAACGGCCCCTGGGCCGGTGCGCCGGCGCTCTTGGCGACATAGACCGCGGTGGGGGCGTAGATGAAGGCCCCCGAGCGGGCATTGAGCCCGAAGGCCAGCCGCCGCGTGCCGGGGGTGAACGTTCCCGTGGCGGCGCCGAACTGCGCGCTCGAGCCCACCAGCGCCGCCAGCGTCCGCAGAGAACGGCCGCGGGCGGCCGGGAACATGCTCGTGCGCGGGTGTTGGGCGGCGTCCAGCTCGGCCACCGCGGGAGCGGGCGCGGCGGCACTGGAGGCGGCGGTGCTGGTGCTCGCGGCCCCGCTCGCGGTCGGGCTCGCGGTAGTGGACGAGGCCGGCGAGGAGGACCCACATCCGGCGATGACCAGGGCCACGACGGGGGTCAGAAGGCGTGCGGAGGAGAATCTCATGGCGCTGATGATGACCGCGCCGACAGGCTAGCGATGAGCGCCGGTCTCTGAGCCGCTCGGCAATCTCGCCGCTAGTTGCGTGTAAAGATGTTGTGACCGGGCCCCGTGGCGCCCGAGCGATGGGCCGCACGTGCAATACAGTGACGGCCAGATGTCGCTCGAGCGAACCGGAGTCACACCGTCTGGCCCCGCGGTCACCAACCGCACCAACCAGCGCCTGCGCCTGGCCGTGCTCGACCGCGACTCGGGCTTCATGCAGGTCCTGGCCAACCGGCTCGACGGGCTGGGCGGCGAGCGCCGGGCCCTGACCGCTCCCGCGGCGGTCGAGACGCTGGTGGCCATGCGGCTCAACGCGCTCGTCATCGACCTCGCTGTGCTCGGCCCCCCGGGCTGGGACTACCTGGAGCGCGTCTGCTCCCGACTGCCGGGCTTGGCCGTGATCGTGTGTACCGGGCCGTCGTCGGTGGCCCAGCGGGTCCGGGGGCTGCGCCTGGGCGCCGACGCGTGGGTCACCAAGCCGTGCCACGCCGAGGAGCTGATCTGCGTGATCGAGGCGGCCGTTCGACGCCATCGCCGCACCGAGATGCCCGCGATCGGCGGGGCCTCGCGGTTCGGGCAGCTCACGATTCGCCCCGACCTCTACCAGGCCTACGCCGACGACGCCAGCCTCGATCTGACCGCCCGGGAATTCGAGATCCTGCACCTTCTGACCGGCTCTGACCGGGTCCTGCGGCGCGAGGAGATCTACGAACGGGTGTGGGGTTACGCGATGGCCCACGGAGACCGCTCGGTGGACGTGTTCGTCCGCAAACTGATATGGAGAGACGCTTGTCAAGGGGGGTTGGCTGATTTTTCGCATTTTCGGCTGGTGGCTCGGGGGGTTTGTGGTTGGCTGGGTGGGTGGCGGTCCGGCTTGCTGTGCGCGACGCGGGTCA
>JBPCIY010000021.1:0-19823 GCA_051005855.1 Solirubrobacteraceae bacterium
GCGTCGGCGACCAGGACGTCAGGAGAGGACACAGCCAGAGCAGAAGTGCCCCCTCGTCCCGGGCCCTCCGTGGCGCCCGCCGGGTCTGATCAGGCGCCGGCCGTCACCGGCTCACGTTGGCCAGGGAGCCGAACGCCGATTGCAGGGCCCGGCGCACCTGGTCGACCGTGACCACCCCGCGCAGGACCCCGTCGCCGTCGACGGCGATCAGCGCTCCGAGCCTGGGCAGGGACTCCGAGCCGAGCAGCTCGCTGATCGGCCGGTCGGTGTCCACGCGCCAGCTCGTCGCCTCCTCGGGTTCGAGCACGGCACCGACGGTCAGCCATCCCTCGCCGGCGTCGAAGGACGCTTGAGCCCGCTCCTGGCGGGCGATGCCGACGAAGCGCCCGTCGTCATCGACGACCGGCAGCCACTCCGACTGGTAGCGCAAGAAGAACTCGTCTAGGGCCTGGGTGACCGGGGTCTGGACTCCAATCGCCACCGGATGGACGTCCATGATGTCGGCCACCCGCACCCCTTCGATGCGCTCGTTGAAGGCCGACTGGACGATCGCTCCGCGTGCCGCCTGTCCGAGCAGATAGGCCAGGGCCACCAGCCACAGGCCGCTGAAGCTCGTGTAGGCGAGCATCAGCCACACGCCGACGCCGGCCAGGAGGACCGCGAAGCCCTGTCCGAGCTTGGCCGCCACCCGCGTGCCCCGCGTCTTGTCAGCCGTGACCCGCCAGACGATCGAGCGGGCGATCCGCCCTCCGTCGAGCGGAAAGGCGGGCACCAGGTTGAAGACGAGCAGGAGCACGTTCATCGGCAGCAGCCAGCTCAGCGCGAGCAGTGCCGGGGTGATCGTGATGTCGTTATCCAGGGCGATCGCGTGGATCAGACGGTGCGACCCCACGATGCCAAGGCCCAGGCCGAGACACACTAGGATCACGGCCAACGTCGCCAGAGGCCCGGCTGCGGCGATCTTGAAGTCCTCCCCGGGTGTCGCCGCGTCGCGGCTCATCCGGGTCCAACCACCGAACAGGAACAGATCAATCCGCTTGACTTCGATCCCTTGCCGTCTCGCGACCAGCGCGTGTCCGAGCTCGTGGACGATGAGCGAGGCAAACAGCAACAGCACGCTGATCACCGCAGTGAGGTAGGCAACCGCGTCCGAGCTGTGCAGAGTGGAGCGAAACGAACCCGAAAGCATGAAGATGAGCACGAACAGGATCAGGAACCAGCTCGCGTCAACTCCGATCCGGAAGCCGAACAGATCCATCAACTTGATCGATGTCGACCGCCTGGACATGCTGCCATGGTCGCACAGGCGCGCAGCCCCGCTGGCCGCCCGGTTCAGAAGTGAGGCTGTCCGGCGTGGGTGAGCATCTGCGGGACCTGCGACTGCGCATGGCCGAACTGGCCGACCTGGGCCATGTTTCGGCGCTGGCCCACTGGGACCAGCAGACCAAGATGCCTCACGGCGGCGGCGCGGCGCGCGCGGAGTCGCTGGCCACGCTGGAACGCATCAGTCACGATCTCTTCACGGCCGACGAGACCGGCCGCCTGCTCGAAGGAGCCGAGCGCGAGACCGCGACCGCGGACCCCGCTTCCGACGATGCCTGCCTGGTTCGCCTGGTCCGGCGCGACTGGGACAAGGCCCGCCGCGTCCCCACCGACCTCGCCTCCGACCTCGCCCACGCCGCCTCGACTGGTCAGGAGGCCTGGGTCACCGCCCGGGCCACCTCGGACTTCGCCGCCTTCGCGCCCGCCCTGGAGCGAAACTTCGAGCTCGCCCGCCGCTACGTCGACTGTCATCTCGGCCACGACGGCTACGAATGCGCCTATGACGTGATGCTCGACGACTACGAGCCGGAGATGCGGACCAAGACGGTCGCGGCGCTGTTCGGCGAACTGACCGAGGCGCTGGTGCCCTTCGTGTCCCGGCTGACCAGCGAGGGGTCGGTGCCCGACGACGCGCTGCTGTACTCCGAGGCACCGATCGAGCGTCAGCGCGAGCTGGTCGCCGACGCGATCTCGATGATGGGCTTCAGCCCCGAGACCTGGCGGATGGACGACACCGTGCACCCCTTCGCCACGCGCATCGGGGCCGGTGACGTGCGGATCACCACGCGCTGGGATGAGACCTACTTCCCGACGGCGCTCTACGGCGCCATGCACGAGTGCGGGCACGGACTCTACGAGGCGGGGGTGGCTCCCACGCTGGCCCGGAGCCCACTCGGAGCTGGTGAATCGCTGGGGATGCACGAGTCCCAGAGCCGGATGTGGGAGAACATGGTCGGTCGCGGTCGCCCCTTCGGCACGGTTCTCGCCCCGCTCGTCGCGCGGCGGCTCGGGGGTGCGCTGGCCTCGGTGGCGCCCGATGAGCTCCACCGGGCCGTGAACCGGGTCAAGCCCTCCTTCATCCGCGTCGAGGCCGACGAGGCCACCTATTCCCTGCACATCGTCCTGCGCTTTGAACTCGAGCAGCGGCTCGTCGATGGGTCATTGGCGGTCCAGGACCTGCCCGAGGCCTGGAACCAGCGCTTTCACGAGCTGTTCGGGATCGAGGTCCAAGACGACGCCGAGGGCGTCCTGCAGGACGTGCACTGGGCGGCGGGGCTGATCGGTTACTTCCCCACCTACGCCCTGGGCAACCTGATCGCCGGACAGCTCTGGGACTGCGTCCACGCCGCCGTGCCCGACCTTGACGATCAGCTCGCCGCCGGTCAGCTGGCCGGTCTGCGCGGATGGCTGCGCGAGAACATCCATCGCCACGGGGCCAAGTTCACGACCGGCGAGCTGCTGGCGCGGGCGGGCGCCGGGCCGATCTCGGTGGCGCCGTTTACGCGCTATCTCACGGACAAGCTGGGCCGCGTCTACGGGCTGGACACGAGCGCCGACGGGCCCCTATAGCATCGCGGTCACACCCAAGTTGTTGATCTGACGGACCGTCTCGGCGCTGCTCGCAGCGCGGTCCGCAAGGAAGGAATTGACAAGTGAGTACCAAGTCTCCAGTTAAGGTGGCAGTGACCGGAGCCGCCGGCCAGATCGGTTACGCGATCCTGTTTCGGATCGCCAGTGGTCAGTTGCTCGGTCAGGACACCCCCGTCCAGCTGTCGTTGCTTGAAATCCCCGCTGCCGTCAAGGCCGCCGAGGGGACTGCGATGGAACTCGACGACTGCGCATTTCCGCTGCTCACCGGGGTGGACATCTACGACGATCCCGGTCAGGCCTTCGCGGGCGTCAACATCGCTGTGCTGGTCGGGGCGCGACCGCGCAGCAAGGGCATGGAGCGGGGTGACCTGCTCGAGGCCAACGGGGGGATCTTCAAGCCTCAGGGAGAGGCGCTGAACCGCGGGGCCGCCTCCGACATCAAGGTGCTGGTGGTCGGCAATCCGGCCAACACCAACTGCCTGATTGCCCAGAGCAACGCTCCCGACATCCCGGCCCAGCGCTTCACCGCCATGATGCGCCTGGACCACAACCGCGCGATCGCCCAGGTGGCCAAGAAGACCGGCTCGGCGATCAGCGAGGTCACCAACATGACGATCTGGGGCAACCACTCCGCCACCCAGTATCCCGACGTGTTCCACGCCCAGGTCAAGGGTCAAAGCGCAGCCGATGCGATCGGCGATCAGTCCTGGATCGAGGATGACTTCATTCCCACCGTCCAGAAGCGCGGCGCCGCCATCATCGAGGCGCGGGGCGCGTCCAGCGCCGCCTCGGCCGCCAACGCGGCGGTCGACCACGTGCACGACTGGGTCCGGGGGACTCCCGACGGTGATTGGGTGTCGATGGCGATCCCGTCGACTGGTGCCTATGGCGTCGCCGAGGGGATCTTCTCCGGCTATCCGTGCACCTGCTCGGGAGGCGAGATCTCGATTGTCGAGGGGCTCGATCTCGACCAGTTCTCTCGGTCCCGGATCGATGCGACGGTCGGTGAGCTCACCGAGGAGCGCGGGGCGGTGAAGGAGCTCGGCCTGATCTAGCCCGGATCGTGCACGGACCGGGCGTGGGTGAGTGATTCGGGTTCGGTCGGGTTGGCGGTTGCGGGTTGGCGGGCGGGTGGGGCCAGTTGAGGCCATCGCGGACCCGGCGTCACTGTTTCGGTGGTCCTGGCAGGCGGCTTGCGGGCATGCTTCGCGGGCCTGGCGGCCGCGGTCCTGTGTCGTCGTCGCGAGGCGGGCCGGCTGGTGTCAGGCTGGCGCGGGGAGCGCGCCCAGGCGCTTAAACGCGGCGGCGAGCTGGCCGGCCCAGGGCCAGGAGACCGGTAGGCGCAGCGTCGCGGTGCGGGCGTGGAACGCGAGGCGAGCGGCGACGTGCAGCAGCCGGTAGCGCAGCCGCTTGGGTTCGGCTTTGGCGAGCTCGCCGGTGAGCAGCAGTCGTTGGGTCCAGACGATCAGGTCGTGCGCGAGTCGCACGATCTGGAGCCAAACTTGGTTGTGCTCGAACGTCCGGAACGGCAGGTTCCGCAGCCCGGTTTCCTTGTCGTTGCGGATGTGGTCCTCGACGCGTGCACGGCCGCGGTGGTCACGCTCGAGCTCGGCGACTGGGCCGGTTTGGTCGGTGAGGATTGCTTGGAAGCGATGACCGTCGTGGTCGGTGAACGAGAGCTGCGCGCCGGGATGCGCGCGCTCGCGTCGGACGATCACCCGCGTGCCCGCAGGCCAGCTGCTCAGGTCGAGGTGCTCGGTGATCTCGCACACCTCCCCGTTCGCGCGCGCGTGCCCGTCCTGATCCAGTGAGCAGACCCAGTCGTGCTCTTTGATCGTGAGGATCGCGGCGCGGACGGTCTCGGTCAGGTCATAGCCGACCGAGAACTCGATCTGCCCTTCGCGGCACCAGTCGATCAGCTCGTGGCTCGCGCCAGCGCTGTCAACGCGCAACAGAATGCCGATCGTCTCGACGTGCTCGGCGGGAATCTGGCCGACAGCCTGCTCGGCGACGGCGATCTGATCGCTGGCGTTGTTCGCGCCCGCGTTGCCGGGGCGCAGCTCACCGGCCAGCGCCTCGCCGGTCTGATCCGCATAGGCGAGCATCGGCGCGAACCCGTAGCCACCTTTGAACGTGCCCGCCGCTTGGTCCTTCTCGGAATGCGCGGTGATCAGCGTGGCGTCCAGGTCGATCGTCAACCGCTCCGGAGCGCCGGCCAGTTTCCAGACACGCGCACGTGCCCGAGCGTGAGCTTCACCCAGAGCATCGAGCAGGCCCGGCGTGCCCGCAATCCTGTCGATCACCCGAAACGCGGTCGACGGCGACGCCGTTTGCCCGAACAGGACGGCCTGATCGCCGACCGCACGCAAGTCAGCCAGGCAGTCACCGCCGTCAGCGAGCATCACCGCCAGATCACCGATCACGCGGCCGCGGTCATGGCTCCCAGCCCGCAACCCCGGCTCCCCGACCGCGAAGCTCAACGCTCGCGTCAGACCCGTCTTGTCAGCGACCTGCGCCAAAAGCGCGCTGCCGGCATGCGACACAAGACCATCTCCGTCCGCCCTCACGTTTACCGTGATCTGGCGCCCAGCGTGCGTCACCTTCATGGTGATCCTCCCGAGTCGGTCCTTCTGGCTTCAGCAACTCGAAGAATCCCTGCCCGGGCGGACAGTCAAGCGGCCCCGACCAACGGGGCCGCAACTGTTTCATGAACGATCCGGGCTAGGCTGCGGCCACCGGATACCAGCCTTGGCCGTCACGCCTGACCTTGCCGTCTTCGACGAGCTTGGGCATGACGCGGTAGAGATAATTCGGCTCGATCTTGAGCGATTCCGCGATCTGCGGAATGGTGATCCCCGGTTGGGAGCCGACCAGCTCGAGCGCCTGGTTGGCGCGGGTGTTACCCCCCCGGCGTCCGCGGGGGCGTCCCGGACGGCGTGGACTGGTGCGGCGCCTGCGGGTTTGACCCGGAGGACGCCCGGGACCGCGGCGCGCACCCACGAGCGCGGCGCGGGCTGCCTCGAGCTTGGTCACTTCCTGCTTGAGCTCGGCTAGACGGCTGTCAATGTCTTTAACCGTCGCGTCCACGAAGTCTGTCAACTGAACCCACCTCCGATTTAACTAGATCAACGCCAAACACCATACACGGCGTTCTAGTGAATTCCGGCTCGCCAGTGGTCAGGCTTCCAGCAGGGCCTTCAGCTTGGAGAGTGAATTTTTGGCTTCTCGCTCAGAGGTGCCGCCCACGATCACTCGGCCGGCCACCCGTCCCAACCGGCCCCCGGGGGGTTGAAACTCGTTTGCGTACTTAAAGAGGGTGTGGCCGTGCCTGCCTTCCTCGAGCACGTAGCTGATCCGCGCGCGAGAGTGCGCCGGGCCGGCGCCCGTCCACTCCGCGCGATGGGGACTCTCCACCGCGGTCAGTGTCCAGTGGACCTTAAACGGCACTCCTCGTAACACCATTGATTGGTCCATCGTGGCGCCCTTGCGCAAGGGTGATGCTGAAACGTCTTTAACCGCTTTGTGGATCGTCACCCAATCCTTGAGGCGCGTGGGGTCCATGACCGTTTCCCACACCTTTTCCAATGGGGTGGCGATCTCGATCTCGGCTTTTACCGTGCTCATGCGGACGGGACACTAACGGCCGGGGGGAGGCTTTGGCATGGGCGGTCGGTCGGCCCGCTGCCATCAGCGCGCGGCGAGCGGCTCACGGCGCTCCCACTCGGCCAGTGAATGTTCGATGGCTGCGTCCAGGGAATGGCGCCGGACCCCGAGCAGGGTCGCCGCACGGTCATCGGACGGCAACAGGTCAGTGGCCAGGCTCTCCATCAGCGGGCCGACAAGCTCGTGGTCCTCGCCGGCGATCAGTGCGGCGACGCGGCTGGCGATCGGTGTGACCGCGAGACGGCGAAAGCCGACCGTAGGGCGGCCGATCAGCATCAGGTCGCGGATCCGCTCGATCAGTTGGCGGTAGGTGACGACGTCGGGGCCGCCGATGTCCAGTGACTGCCCGGCCGCCGCGTCTGTGCTCGCCGCCGCGACCAGCAGCGCCACCATGTCGCGCTCATCGATGGGTTGAGTGCGATTGACCTGCCAGCTCGGCACGGCGACGATGGGCAGGCGCTCGACCAGACGCACCAGGAAGCGAAACGATCGTGACCCCGCGCCGATCACGATCGAGGCGCGCAGAGCGACTGACTCGGGGCGGGCGGCCAGCAGGATCTCCTCCACGTCGAGCCGGCTGGAGAGATGGTCTGATCTCGCGCCGGCCTGAGGGAGCAGCCCGCCGAGATAGACGATCCGTCTCACCCTCGCCGCGACCGCGGCCTGCGCAAAGCGCTCGGCGGCCACCCGCTCCCGGCTTGAGAACGGGCCGCCGATCGACGGCTCCATGGAGTGGATCAGGTAGTAGGCGACCTCGATTCCCTCCAACGCGGCCGCAAGCCCGGCGCCGGTGATGGCGTCACCCTGGATGATCGGAACCTCGATCGCCGTCCGCTCCGGATGGCGCGCGAAACCCCGGACCGCGTGGCCGTTATGCACCAGGGCCGGGGCCAGGACCGAGCCCAGGTAACCGGTGATGCCGGTGACCAGGACGTTCACGATCTCGCCCACGGTGCCGGGGTGACGAAGCTGCGGTCCAGGGTGCCAGCCACCGGGGCACCGGCCAGCCCGAGGGCGTTGTCAAGCTCGGCGAGCAGAATCTCGAGCACCCGTTGCACCCCGAGCGCGCCCCCGACCGCCAGGCCGGAGACCACCGGACGCCCTACGCACACCGCTCGCGCCCCGAGCGCGAGCGCCTTGAGCACATCGGTGCCCCGGCGGATCCCGCCATCGACCAGGACGTCGACCTCATCGCCGACCGCGTCCACCACCTCAGTCAGGGCGTCGGCACCCGAGAGCACGGTGTCGAGCTGGCGCCCCCCATGGTTGGAGACGATCACCCCGGCCGCGCCGTGCTCGACGGCCAGCCGGGCGTCCGGCGCGGTGAGAACGCCCTTGACTAGCACCGGCAGCGGGCTCTCGGCCACGACTCGCTCGATGTCTGACCATTTCAGGTCCGGGTCGACCAGTCTCTGAAAGTCGGCCGGGGTCATCACGCCGCTCACCCCGGCCGCCGCCGGACCGGCGACCTGGGCGGCCGGTGACTGGGCCTCCCCGACCCGCAGTTCGCGTTCGCGGATTCCGAACAGGGTCAGATCGACAGTCACCACCAGAGCCTCGAACCCGGCGGCGGCGGCGCGAGCGACGAGGTCGCGGCTGACGCCGCGATCGGAGAACACGTAGAGCTGAAACCAGCGCGCGGCCGTAGGCGCTGCCTCGGCCAGCGCCTCGGGCGAAGTCGTTCCCAGGGTCGACAGACACATGATCGTCTCGGTCGCCGCGGCCGCCCGGGCGGTGGCACACTCCCCCTCGGGATGAGCGAGGCGCTGAAATGCGGTGGGCGCGATCACCACGGGATGCGGGCGCCGCCGTCCGAGCAACTCGACGCTCGGGTCACGGGTTCCGACTCCGACCAGGACCCGGGGACGGATGGCCAGTCGGGCCCACGCGGCTGCGTTGTCCCGCAGGGTGTGCTCGTCGCCGGCGCCCCCCGCCACATAGGCCAGCGTGGCCGCGTCGAGCCTGCCCTCGGCCGCGCGCTCGTAGTCCGCGAGGGAAACCAGTTGGGCGAGGTCCTGATCGGTCACGCTCACAAAGCTACGGAAATTGCGGGTCCGGCCCGCTCCGCTTGGCAAAGTCCCCCCAGTTTGCAGGGATTTGCGCGGAACGGAAGTTCTTGCGTGTTCCGGAGTTCGCTCTCACCCGGGGGGACGAAATCAGCTTTGATGCCAAGCGCAGGGCAAGTCCGATGACAATCTCAATGGGGCGAGGGTCAGGTATGGCGAACGGTCGCGCTGCCGCGGCGAAGGCGAGCTGTGAGGACTGTTTCTTTCATGAGCAGCAACTGTGCGCGATCGCCACGGATGAGGCCTGCCCGACCTTCCGGCCCATTCACCCCGACGGCCTGCGACCTCCCGGTCAGATGCGCTTCGTCTTTCGCCAGGAGCGAAAGATGCAGGTGGCGTGGGCGTTCCCGTCGCCCAGCGAGCAGGTCGCTCTGCACGCCTGACGGGCGCCCCGGGCCCGGGCGACGGCGCGACCGAGTTGGCGTCCGGGCGCGTCCTATATGTTTACGGTCGTGTACTGGCCCTTGATCGGCGGTTTTATCGCCTTCGTTCTCCTCGCCGTCCTCATCGGCCGGGTCATGGATCCGGCGCACCGCGGCGACGCCGACCGCGACCGCCACTGAACCACTGAGCCTCAGGGCTCGGCGGCGAGCGCGGGATCGCTCCGCGCTCTGCGCCAGTTCGGCCCGCTCGGTCCGTTTCGCGAGCCACTCGGCGCCGGCGGTATCGGTGACGCCGTGAGCGAGGATCGAGCAGAACAGGGTCAGGGCGGCGAGACCGAAGATCGTCGGCCCGGCCGCGATCTGGTCTGAGAGGACAAGCAGCGAGAAGGTCATCGTCGCCACCCCCTTGGGACCAAACCAAGACATGAAGGCCCGAGTGGCGAGATCGGTCTTCGTCCTGGTGAGCGCGGCGAACACCGCCACCGGCCGCGCCACCAGCAGGGCGACCAGCACCACGCCGACCGCCGCCCAGCCCGATCCGAACAGACCGTGGATAGTGAGCAGCGACCCGAACACGACGAAGATGCCGAGCTTGACGATCTCGAGCCACATCGGCCGTCTGGCGTTCGAAGTCGTGGCGGATGTCCGGGCGGCGGATCCCGAGCATGATCGCGGCCACGTAAACCGAGATCAGTCCGTTGCCATGGGGGGCCAAGATCGCGACGCCGTAGGCCGCACAGGCCACCCCGAGGCCGTAGAGCGCGCGCTGGTGAGACGGAATTCCGCCCGCCCGACTCGCCCGCCCCGCCTGACTCGCCCGCCCCGCCCGACTCGCCCGCCCCGCCCGCCCCGGGCGCCAGGCCGCTCTCCGCGGACAAGACCCGGGTGGCGATCAGCCCGACCACGAGCCCGGCGACCAATCCGAAGCCGATGTTCTCCAGTGCGAACTGCCACCAGACGAAGTTCGAGCCCCCTCCCAAGGCCGCCGCCAGGACCAGGACGGCCGGCAGGGCGAGTCCGTCGTTGAGCCCTGACTCGAGGTTGAGCGAGTGGCGCACCAGGCGGGGGACGCGCGGGTTGGTGACCACGCTGGACGACAGCACGGGGTCGGTCGGCGAAAGCAGCGCCCCGAGCAGGAACGCCTCGGTCCACGACAGCCCGGCCAGGACACGACCGGCCAGCGCGATGATCACCGCGGTCAGGGGCATCGCCAGCACGAGCTTGCGCAACGGCAGACGCCAGTGGGCCTGAAGCATCTCGCCTTCGACCTCGAGGCCGTCGCGAAACAGGATCACGAGCAGCGCCACGGTGGCCAGATCGGCGACAAAGCTTCCGCGGGCATCGAACCTCAGCACCCCGAAGCCACCGTGGCCGAGCGCGAAGCCGGCCACCACGAACAGCGCGGTCAGAGTGAGGAAGCTCCGCCGGGCCAACCCCGACGCGAGCGCCCCACCACGAGCAGCGCCCCGAGGACCAGGATCGAGATCTCGAACTGCCGCGAGACGACCGCGAGGACAGGCGATATCTGCAGCGGCCCTACGTTCACAGGTCTAGAGTGACAGACCTCGGTGCACGGTCACCGGTAGCAGGGCTGAGAGAGAGGAACGGAGTGCGCGTAACCGTGCTGGGCAAGTCCCCGTCCTGGCAGGACGCGGCAGGTGCGTGCAGTGGCTATCTCGTACAGGAGGGTGACTTCCGGCTGCTGCTCGACTGCGGCAACGGCGTGTTCTCGAAGCTGCGCCGGATCTGCGACTACGTCGATGTCGACGCCGTGCTGATCAGCCATCTCCACGCCGACCACTTCCTCGACCTCATTCCGTTCAGCTACGCCCTCTCCTATGCCCCCCGGCAGCAGCCGGTGCCCGTGGCCGGCTGGCCGGGCACCGATACGCCGGCCCGTCCCGAGCTCTACGTGCCCCACGGCGGCCCCGAGGTCTTTCGCCGGATCGTCGGCTGCTGGGGCAGCGAAGAGCTGATTGACAACGCCTTCAGCCTGCACGAGTACGGCGCCGGGGACGAGCTCGAGCTGGGACCGCTGCGGGCTCGCTTCTGCGAAGTGCCCCACTACACGCTCACCCACGCCGTCGAGCTGTCGTGCAACGGCTCGCGCTTCACCTTCGGCGCCGACTGCCGTCCCAACCAGGATCTGGTCCGCTTCGCCCGCGACACCGATGTCCTGATGATCGAGGCCACGCTGCCGCGGCCCGAGCGCGATGGCGTTCGCGGGCACCTGACCCCCCGGGAAGCCGGCCAGCACGGCCGCGCGGCGGCCGCGCGGCGGCTCGTGCTCACCCACTACTCCGACGAGATGGACCCCGAATGGGCGCGGGCCGAGGCGGTGGAGTCCTACGGCGGTCCGGTCGAGCTCGCCGGTGAAGGGGAGACCTACACGGTCTAGAGCGTCGAGAAGGCGTCAACTTTTGACGCAGCGGGCATACCCTCTTTGACGGCCCTCGCGTATCCTGGGCCCTCTAACCGCCAAGCGTCGAGGGAGACCAATGCCATCGTTGCGTAAAAAGGCCAAGGCGGCGGTTCCGTTCAGTGCCGCCGACGTCGCCAACATCACCAAGAACAACCCCTACATCCAGCGTCTGATCGAGGACTCAGCGCTCCGTGACAATGTGCGCACGGCGCTGGACTCGAGTAAGAGCGCCTATGAGCGCCTGTCCAGCGGCAAGGCGCCGCACCGGGCCCTGCTGGAGGACAAAAAGCTCCAGGCGGACTTGCGCGAGGCCGCCGAGGCGGTCCGTGACGTGACCATGAGCCTGACCGACGCTCCTAAGCGCAAGGCGCGCAAGAGCCGGCGTCTGGGTCGCAAGCTGTTGGTCCTCGCCGTCGGTGGGGCGCTCGCGCTGGGAGCGAGCGACAAGCTTCGCTCCAAGGTTCTGGACACCCTGTTCGGCGCCGAAGAGGAGTTCCAGTACACCCCGCCGGCGAGCACGTCAGCGGCCGCCCCGGCCACGCCGGTGACCGCCGCCTAGCTCGAGGCCCCACCTCAAGCTGTGCCGCAGAGGCGCCCCGCTCCGGGGCGCCTCTGTCGTTTGCGGGCCGCCCACCCCGCTGGTGGGACGACCGAAACGTTCCCACTAGAATCAGCCGCCATGGAGGCGGCTGCCGTATCCGATCGCATCCCCTCGCGCGAGCTGGCCGGGGAGAAGGCGACCCGGATCGTCGACGCCATGCGGGCGAGCGTCGCCGAGCGCGGCATCGCCGGATCGACGTTCGACGTCGTGGCCCGCGAAGCCGGAGTCTCCCGAGGGCTGCTGCACTACTACTTCGCCACCAAGGAGCGGTTGCTGGTCGAGGTCGTGCGCCGCGAGACTCAGGTCCGCGGCCGCCTGCTGCATCAGGCGGTCGCCGAGGCGGCCGGCGCCGATGAGCTGATCGATGCGCTCGTGCGCAGCTTCGAGGATCTGCTCGGCGAGGGGACGAGCGAGGCCGTCATGTTCTACGAGCTCCTGACCTTGGCCCAGCGCAACGCGGGGATCGCCATCGAGCTCGCCGAGCTCTCGCGCACCCTGCGCCTCCAGCTCGCCGAGGCGCTGCGCGCCGGCAGCGAGGCCGGCGTCTTTCAGCTCCGGGCCGATCCGGACGACCTGGCCAGCTTCCTGCTCGCGCTCGCCGACGGCGTCATGATCAGGCGCATGAGCGAGCCCGAGCTCGACGTGCGCCGGCTGATGGATCAGGCCGTGGCCGCCGCTCGCGCGCTGCTGGCCTGACCCGCGTGCGCCGCCTGGTTGGCCTGGGCGTCGTGGCGCTGATCGTCGTCGTCCTCGCGGTGGCCCAGCTCGTGTTGCCGGGCCTCGCCGCCCAGCGCCTGCGCGATCAGCTCGCGCGCTCGGGGCGCGTGCTGTCCGTGGCGGTCGACGCGTTTCCGGCCGTCGAACTCCTCTGGCGCCAAGCTGACCACGTCGCGATCTCCCTCGGGCGCTACCGCTCGAGCCCGCAGGGTCTCGCCCGCCTGCTCAACCAGGCCGGCCAGGTCAACACCCTGTCGGCCTCGGCCCGCGAGCTCGATACCGGCCTGCTGACGCTGCGCGACACCTCCCTGGTCAAGCGCGGCGATCGGCTGACCGGTAGCGCGCAGGTCACCGAAGCCGACCTCCGGGCGGCGCTCCCGATCCTGCAGTCGGTCACTCCGGTGACATCCTCGGGCGGGGCGCTGACCCTTCAGGGCACCGCGACCCTGTTCGGCGTGACGGCGACCGTCCAGGCCACGGTCAGTGAGCAGGGCGGGGACCTGGTGGTCACGCCCAATGTCCCCCTCGGCGGTCTGGCCACGGTTCGGGTCTTCTCCGACCCGCGGCTCGAGGTCCAGAGCCTCAGCGCCACTCCGACCGCGACCGGCTTTCGGGTCACCGCCGCTGGGCGCCTGCACTGATGTGCGGCGAAGGTGGACACTTATGTCCACTAGCTGCACATCCCCCCGGACGAAGGGCCAAAAGCGCGGGTCAGCGGTCGACGGCGAGCGCCGCGCGGCCCGGCACGTTGCCGGCCGCTGTCATCCGGCCCAGCCCGGAGCGCTCGTGCTTGAGGTAGAGGTTGAAGAACGCGGTCGTGACCCGGCCGACGATCGAAAGCTGAGGCTGCTCGTAGGTATAGGGCGGGAGGTGGGGGGCGCCGAGGAGCTTGAGCAGATATTTGGGGGGCCGGGCGCGGGCGAAGAAGTCATAGGTGAAGTGCGGTTGGTTGATGGTGTCCGCGGTGCCCTGGGTGGCGAGCAGGGGCGGGGTCCCGCGCGGAAAGTAGAGCCCGGTCCCGGGGATCACCGCGCCGGAGAGGATCGCGGCGGCGCGCACCCGGGAGTCGAGGAAGAACCGGTCATAGGCCATCGCCAGTGCCGTCTCGCCCCCGTCGGACTGGCCGCTGACGCCGATCTCCTTGGGGTTGATCCGCCCCGAGAGGATGTTCCCGCTGACCCCCGAGAGCGCCAGCATGCTGGTGATCACAAAGCTCATGTCCCGAGGCTGGTTGATGAGATCGGCCTCGTTGGGGCCGCCGGGCGCGTGGAGATTTTCGAGCGGGAACACCGGCGCGGCCACGACGTAGCCGGCCGCCGCCCATGAGTCCAGGAGCCGGAAGTAGTAGGCGGGCGTGACTGCGAAGCCGTGGCCGAATACGATCAGGGGCAGCGGACCCCGGGCGGCCCTGGGATAGCGGATCACCGTGACCAGTCGGCGCGGTCCGGGCGCGGCGTGGGGAAAGCGGATCTGGCGGCTGTAGTCGACGAAGGTCATCGTCCGCTCGGCGACGCCCCGACCCGCCGCCGCCGACCCCGCCGACCCCGCCCGGGCCGGTGTCGTGACCCTCGGCGCGGCGTTCGCGCAACCGGTCAGGAGCAGCAGGAGGACGATCGCCACCGAGGCGAGGCCGACTCTCCGGCCGCGGTCAGCGCAGATAGACCCCGAAGAAGTCACGGTCCTCGGTGGTCAGGTACCGCTGGTTGGAGCGGTCCATGCTGGCCAGGAGGTTGGCAGCGCCCTTGGCACCGGGATGACGATAGGTGATGAAGCTCGTCCAGTACACGTTGATGTCGAGCTCCATGGCCCGGACGGCCCCGGCGCGGCGCAGGACCTGAGCCAGTGATCCGACCGTCATGTCGTTGGCCGCCGCGTAGATTAGGTTCCCGCGCCGGTCGATGCCCAGCCCCGAGCGCCACACGCGGATCGCGTTGCCGAGCGTCGCCCCCCACTGCGGACCGTCGGACAGATTGGGGTTCAGGCGCCCGTTGTTGACGATCAGCGGCAGGTTCTGGCGGGCGTAGATGACGTTGCTCGGGGCCTGGGGGCCGTACGGCCAGGCCCCCACGTCCACGGTTCCGTCGCGGTAGCGCATGATCGTCGCCAGACCGTTCTTGAGCCGAGCGTAGGTGTGACCACCCGTGGCAAAGCCGCCTCCGGAGTCAGTGAGCTTGAAGCCGCTGTTGAAGCTCGCCACCAGCTTTGAGCGCAATTCGTTGGGAATCTCCATCGGCCCGCGCGAGCCCAGCGGCACGGCCGGCTCGAGCCGGCCGGGGTACAGCCAGGTCGAGGTCCGCGTGTGATCGATCCAGGCCACGCCGGCGACGTTCTGGGGATACAGCGCCTCGGGTCGGAACTGGGTGACGAGCACGGGCGGACGATTGCCGCCGCCCGAGAAGGTCGGGCGCCAGACACCCTCGCCGGCCAGCGCCGGGTGCAGGGCGGGGCGGATCCGGGGCGGGCGGTAGACGGCGCGCGCGGCCCGGCGCGCCTGGGCCAGCGCCCCCGCGGCCGCGGCCTGTTGGGGCAGCGCGTGGAGTCCGGGGCCACCGGTCGCCGGCGCGGTGAGCGAGTAGTAGACGTTCTCGACCTTGTTGACCAAGGCGCGGGCGCCGTTGTCGCGCAGCCACTCGACCGTGCGGATCGAGAGGCTCGAGTCAGAAGGGTTGGTGAGCATGCTCGCGTACGAGATCACCGACGGCAGAGCCAGAATCAGCGCGGTCAGGAGCAGGACGCGGCGAGCCCGCCCGGCGTTGGAAGGGACCGGCCCGAAGGGCCCGGAGGGGGGGCGGACGGGTGGTTGCGAGCGCGTGGGAGGTTGTCTGGTCGGAGCCAGCATCGCCTACGATCGTGCCAACCGCATGCCGGTCTTTGGCTTAAGGCCCTCTGAGAGGTCCCTCATGAACCTCACACGTCCGATTGATGCAACCCGCATAGCTTGGCTCCGCATGACGTCTTCGCGGCGAGCACCAGCCGCGCCTTGGCCCGCGCCGACCCAGGCGCTCGGCGCCGGCGCCCCGGTCAACGGTACTGAGGTCCGATCTCCCGTCGGCCATGAGCACGGTGGCACCGAGCGCGACCCGGCGCCTCGACGCACCCCCGACGGGGGCGATCAGGTGCGCCCGCGTCGCGGCCGGCTGCTCGCGATGCTGGTCACGGCACGGCCCCGCCAGTGGATCAAGAACCTGCTCGTCATCGCCGCCGCCGGTGCCGCGGGAGCGTTGAGCGATCCCGGCGTGCCCGTGCGCGTCGGCTTGGCCTTCGTCGCCTTTTGCCTGATCTCGGCCGGGATCTATGCGCTCAACGACTGCCGTGACGCGCCGGAGGATCGGCTGCACCCCCGCAAGCGCTTTCGACCCGTCGCCGCCGGGGAGCTGCCTCGTCGCGAGGCGCTCGCGCTCGGCGTGGGCTGGTTGCTGGCCGGCCTCATCCTGTGCTTCGCCGTCCGCCCGCTGCTCGGCGTGGTCGGGCTCGGCTATGTCGCCCTGACCCTCAGCTACACGCTGCTCTGGCGCCACGTGGCGCTGGTCGACATCGTCGTCGTGGCCGGCGGCTTCATGCTGCGGGCGTTGGCCGGAGGCGTGGCCGCGCCCGTCACCCTGTCGCGCTGGTTCGTGCTCGTGGTGACCGCGGCCGCCCTGTTCATCGCCGCCGGCAAGCGTCACGCCGAGCTGCTGCGCACCTCTCATCCCGAGGCCGCGCCCGAAGCCAGCGCCCGCCGGGTCATGCGTCACTACAGCCCGGGGGGGCTGCGCCTGCTGCTGGGCGGTAGCGCCGGCTGCGCCCTGTTTGCTTACGCCGTGTGGGCGTTCCAAGACATCGACGGGTTTCCCTGGCGGCTGTTCACGGTGGTTCCGTTCACGATCTGCCTGCTGCGCTACGGCGCGCTCATCCGCCGCGGAGGCGGCGAGGCCCCCGAGGAGATGCTCCTCTCGGACCGCGTGCTGGTCATCGGCGGGGGCGCCTGGCTGCTGCTCTTCGCACTCAGTGTCCATGCCCCTAGCTGAGCTGGCCGCCGAGCGCGCGCAGCCGCCCCCGGACGAGCTGCGTTTCGCCACCGGGGCCCTCTCCGGCTGGGGCGGCGGACCGCGCGCGACGGTGACGCTCGCCCGTCCCGAGACTCCCGAGGCCGTCCGCAGCGCGCTCGCCGCCCGCCTGGGCGAGGGGGCCATCGCCCGGGGGATGGGGCGTAGCTATGGCGATGCCGCCCAGCTGACCGACGGGCTGGTGCTCGAGACCACCGCGCTGCGAGGCTTCGAACTCGACCGCAAGCACGGGGTCGTGACCGCCCAGGCCGGCGCGACGCTCGGACAGCTGCTCGCCGCGCTCGCCCCGGTGGGCTGGACGCTGCCCACCGTGCCCGGCACCCAGCACGTCTCGGTCGGCGGCGCCATCGCCAGCGACGTGCACGGCAAGAACCACGGCGCCGTGGGCACCTTCGGCGCGCACGTCCTCGCTCTCGGGCTCCTCACCGCGGCCGGCGAGGTGTGCGAGCTCAGCCCGCAATCAGATCGTGAGCTGCTCGAGGCGACGATCGGGGGGATGGGGCTGACCGGGGTCATCCTCTGGGCCCAGATCAAGCTTCGCGCGTTGACCAGCCCCCTGCTGTCGGTGGACATCGAACGGGTCTCGAGCCTCGATCAAGCCCTGACCGCGCTCGAGGCGCCCGGCGGGCCCCACCGCGTGGCCTGGCTCGATCTGCTCGCTCGCCAGCCCGTCCGCGGAGTGGTCACGCGCGCCGATCACCTGACCGACGCCGCACCGGCTCCCGACGCCGCTGCTCAGGTCACCGTCGGCGCGCACCTCACCCTGCCCCCCCGCTGGCCGGGGGGGCTGCTGCGCACCAGCGCCGTCCGCGCCCACAACGAGCTGCGCTTCCGGCTCGCCCCCCGTCACGCGGTCGGTCACATCGAGCCCTTCGGCGCGCATATGTTTCCACTTGACGTGCTCAACGCCTGGCCCCGCCTCTACGGTCCGGCCGGCTTCCTCCAGTACCAGCTCGTCCTCCCCCGCGGTCAGGAAGCCGTGCTCGAGAAGGTCCTGCACCGCCTTCGCCGCTCGCCCGCTCCGTGCTACCTCGCCGTGCTCAAGGATTTTGGTCCGGCGAGCGCGGCTCCGCTTTCCTTCCCGCTTCAGGGCTGGACGCTGACGCTGGACGTCCCGCGTCGGGCGCCTGGGCTCGAGCCGCTCCTGCGCGGCTTTGACGAGCTTCTGGCCGCCGCGGGCGGGCGGGTCTACCTGAGCAAGGACAGCCGTCTGGCTCCCGATCTCCTCGCCGCCATGTACCCCCGGGTGAACGAATGGCGGGCCGTGCGCGACCGCATCGATCCCGAGCGCGTGTGGCGGTCTGACCTGTCGATGCGGACCGGACTCGTGGCGGGCAAGCGGTGAGCGCGGTCGGCGCCCAGCGTGTCCTGCTCGTCGGCGGCACGTCTGAGATCGGCCTGGCCATCGTCTCGCGCCTAGCCGCCGACGCGCCTGTCGCCCCGGTCCTAGTCGGCCGTGACCGCGGCCGTCTCGAGGCCGCCTCGGCCAGTCTACGACCGGCCGGCATCACCTCAGCTGAGCTCGAGATCGCCGATGCCGACGACGTCGCCGCGCACGCGCGCGCCCTCGACGCGGCCTTCGCCTTTCCCGGGGGCGTTGACACGGTCATCCTCGCCGTCGGTGTCCTCGGGGCCCAGGCCGGGCTTGACGCGGATCCCGACGAGGCGCTCGAGGTTCTGCGCGTCAACTTTGTCGGGGCCGGCTCGTTGCTGCTCGGGTGCCTGCGCCGCCTGCGTGCGCAGGGGCACGGCACCCTGATCGTGCTCTCGAGCGTCGCCGCCGAGCGCCCCCGGGCCAGCAATGCGATCTACGGGGCGGCCAAGGCGGGGCTGGACTCGCTCGCCCAGGGCCTGGCCGATGCGACCGCCGGCAGCGGCGTCCGGGTGCTCACCGTGCGCCCGGGCTTCGTGACCACGCGCATGACCGAGGGCCTCGAGCCGGCCCCCTTCTCGACCACCGCCGAGGCCGTCGCCGAGGCGACCGTCCACGCGCTCGGGACGCGGGCCCATACCGTCTGGGTGCCCGGGCAGCTGCGCTGGCTGTTCGCCGTCTTGCGCCATCTGCCCCGCGCCCTCTTCCGGAGGCTGCCGCTGTGACCTGGACGCCGATGCGAGTCGACATCGCGATCGCCGTGGTGATGGCCGCGATCGTGCTGATCGTCAGTCCCGGCACCGCGATCGACGCGATCCTGGTGCTGATCCTGCTCGCGGTCTGGGGCGCGATCGCCGTGATCGACCGTCGCCGTTCCCGGCCCTAACTCTTCGGCGAGCGCCACGGCGCCCGCAGGCGCTGCTCGAGCTCAGCGCGCAGACCATCGATGGTGATTCGGTCCTGGCGCAGGCTGTCGCGATCACGGAGGGTGACCGTTCTGTCTTGTAGGGACTGGTGGTCGATCGTCACCGCCCAGGGCGTGCCGATCTCATCCTGACGGCGGTAGCGTCGCCCGATCGCGCCGCCCTCGTCGTACTCGGCCTGCATCAGCTCGCGCAGCTCACGGTAGACCTCGCGAGCCAGCTCGGGCTGGCCGTCCTTGCGAACCAGCGGCAGCACGGCGACCTTGACCGGCGCCAGCTGGGGGTGCAGCCGCAGTACGGTCCGCGCATCGCCGCCGATCTCGTCCTCGTCGTAGGCGTCGACCAGGAAGGCGAGCATCGCGCGGTCCGCGCCGGCCGCGGGCTCGATCACGTGGGGGACGTAGCGCTCGCCGCTGGCGCTGTCCACGTATTCGAGCTTCTGTCCCGAGTGCTCCGCGTGCTGGGTGAGGTCGAAGTCGCCGCGGTTGGCCACCCCCTCGAGCTCCTGCCACCCGATCGGGAAGCGGTACTCGACGTCACTGGTCGCGCTGGAGTAATGCGAGAGCTCGTCGGCATCGTGGGCGCGCAGGCGCAGATGATCCTCGCGGATGCCCAGGCGCGTGTACCAGGCGTGGCGCTCACCCAGCCAGTGCTCAAACCACTGTTCGGCGTCGGCGGGCGGGACGAAGAACTCCATCTCCATCTGCTCGAACTCTC
>JBPCIY010000022.1:0-22803 GCA_051005855.1 Solirubrobacteraceae bacterium
CTAGCGCCCGGGCAGGTGGTAGATGGCGATCGTGCTCGAGGCGCGGTGGTCGAAGTAGCTTCCGGTGGGCAGGATGATCCGGCCCCCGACGACGATCGGGCTGTTCCAGTGACCCTGGGGCACCGGCAGTGACCGGATCTGGGCGCCGCTCAGCGGGTTGCGGATGACCAGGGCACCGTCCATCTGGTCGTAGATGTAGAGCAGGCCGCCCGCCACCACCGGGCTGCTGCCGGCGATGCCTTTCTCCCAGACGAGCCGCAGCCGCGGACGCCCGCGGCCGAGCAGTTGGTACGCGGCGGTCGCTGAGTTGGTGGCCACGTAGACGTAGATTTGGCCGCCGTGGCTCCAGATCGCCGGGGCCGTGTACACCGTTGGGTCGCTTCCGGGGGCCGAGATCTGCTGAAGCTCGCCGCCCAGGCGCCCGCTCGCCGGTCCGGCGGTACCGTTGAGTCGGGCCACATTGAGCAGGGCGAGCTTGCCGTCCTTCCCGCCCTGGACGGCGAGACGGAAGCCGTGGTAGAGCGGGAGCAGGGTCGGGGAGGTGCTGCCGACGTCGGCGTCCGCGCGACTGAGCGCGAGCTGGTTGACCGGGGTCCAGTTGTGCCGGAGCCGGCTCGCGTTCGGGGTCAGCTCGAGCACGCTGTCACCCCAGCTGGAACGACCGTCGAACCGGCCGTTGCCGGTGGCCACGAGGATGCGTCCGCTGTGGGGCTCGATCACCGCTCCGGCCCGGCCCCAGATCGCGCTGTCGCCGCGGGCATTGGTGACCGAGCACAAGCGCGCACGGATCAGCCGGTGCTGGCTCGAGCACTCGCTGTTCCAGACCTGGGCGATCCGGCCGCTGACCCGATCGATTGTCACCACGTGGGCGTCGTAGGGTGGAGCGTCGCCGATGTAGCCGCCGGTCACCGCGACCACGTACCGGCCGCTGACGTTGAGCGCCGAGGCCAGCTTCTCGTGCCCGGCATCAAAGGTGATGCTGCGGGCCCAGATCTGACGTCCGCTGGCCACCGAGAGCTTGTAGATCACGCCATTCGGGCTGGCGCTGTAGAGGTAGCGGCGGTTGGGATCGACGGTCGGGGTGGCTGTGGCCACCTGGGGGTTGCCGGGCGCGGCGTTGACGGCCGGGGGGCGAAACTCCCAGAGCTGGTGGCCGGTGGCCGGATCGATCGCGATCGTCTTGCCGTAGGTGGTGTCAACCACGATCAGGTCATGGCGCCGTCCGTCGACCTTGACCGCGTGCAGCTCGACCGCGGCCGAATCGGCGATCCCGTCGATGTGGACCGAGCGCGGCGTCAGCCCGCGCGCATTGGCCGCGGTGATGCCAGAGGCCGGAGCCCCGCCGCTGCGCGCGGAGTCATAGCCGAAGGTCGGCCAGTCGCCGGAGGGAACGGTGGCGGGCACCGCGGCGGGCACCGGGCCGGTGGCAATGGCGGACTGGCTGCCGCACGCCACGACCAGCGCGGTTAGCGCGAGCAGCAGCCCACGTCGCCCGAACGCGCGGGCGGAGATCCGTTCTTTCCACGTGCGGGCCAGGCCCATCCCCAGTCATGGTAACCGCCCTGGCGGCCGCATCCGCGCGTGCAGGATGGCCAGGTGCGGCAGTACGATCGCCGTCCGTCCGGGCTCGGACCGTCATGCGTCTATCGATCGCCCGCTCGCTGCGCCTCCCTCTGACTGGCCTCACCGTGGTGCTCGCCGCGATCGAATTTCTCACCGAGGCGGTCCAAGTGGTGCGCTCTCATCACGAGCGCTGGAACGGCGCCGGCTACCCCGACGGCGTGCGCGGCGAGGACATCCCCATCGCCGCCCGTGTGTTTGCCGTGGCCGACGTGTTTGACGCCCTGACCACCGATCGTCCCTACCGTCCCGCGTCGAGCCTCGGCGTGGCCCGCGCGATGATCCGCGGCGACGCGGGCAGCCACTCGACCCCTGGGTGATGCTGCGGCTGGTCGAGCGGCTCGGCGGCGGCACCCCGGATTAGGTCGGTGCCTGCGCGTGTGGAAAAACTCGGCGAGGGGGTCCGAGTTTTGCGCATCCTGCAGGTCGGCCGCACGTCCGCAGGACATCCGGCCGGTGCTCAGAAGCGTCAGGCCAACTGCCCGGCCGGCCAGCGGGTCTGGGACGGTCCCGAAGACCCCGGCCGGCGCGTCAGGAGATCCGGATCAAAACGATCGTGTTGATCACGAACAGGATCGCAAACCCGATCGTCCAACGGTTGAGGTTGCGCTCAACCAGGGAGCCACCCCCCAGGGGTCCGGCGCCGGTGCCGACGCCGAAGGCGCCCGACAGGCCGGCGTCCTTGCCCGAATGCATGAGGATCAGGAACACCAGACCGACACAGATGATGATCTGGACAACCTCGAGGATCGCGGTCATGGGACGATGGTAGCGGCCGAGTCCGCGGCGGCCGGGCCAGCGGCGGTCCCCGGTGCCGGCGACACGGCGTCCAGCGCGTGCATGATTTCGATCGCCTCGGCCCGCAACGAGCGATCGATCGCCATGTAGTCCTCGTCGGACAGCTTGCCGGTGCGCAGGTCGAGCTCGGCGTCGCGAATCTCCAGGTACTTGGCATCGCGGGCCGCCTCGAGCTCCGCGACCCGACTCGCCGTCCGCTCGGACTCCCGTGAGCCGCGTCGCTCGCGAAACGGAGCCGAGATCAGGTACACGGCCAAGGCGAGCACGACGAGGATGATCACGTAGGCCATAACCGGGTCAGACCAGCTCGCGGACCCGGGCGGGGGGCGCGGCGGCACCACCGCCGTCCAGAACGGCGCGGGGCGGCGGCCGCCGGCGTCGGCGCGGCGGGGACAGGGGCCACAGGGCGATCAGGCCGCCGAGGGCGGCGACGATCGCGCCCAACCACAGCCAGGTCACCAGCGGCGAGACGATGATGAGGAAAGTCGGCTTCCACGGGTGGGTCACGAAGCGCTGCGCGATGCCCCGGATGGCCGCGTCTCGCAGTCGATAGAGCGTCGAGAGCGCCCGAGGCCGGGTGGCGGCCGGCTGGCGCAGAGCATCGGTCAGCGCCTGGCCGAGGACCGCGTCACCCCGGGCGATGAGCCCATTCAACGCGGTGATGTTGGGGTTGATGGCCGTCCAGATGTCCTGGGTGAACCCGGACTTGAGCCCGACCTGGGTCTCATTGGAGCCCAGGAAGAAGCGGCCCACCGGATGCGTGGGGTCCTGCGACGGATACAGCCCGTAGCTGGTGTGCAGGGTGGCCAACCGGCCCCGCCCACCCTCCCGGCTGACGGCGATGTCGGCCCCGAAGGAGATCTTCTCCGCCGTGGCCGACGCGGTCGGGCGCACATAGGTGAAGCGATAGCCGTCGCTGGTCACGCTCTGGCCCGGTCCGATGGTGGCCGTGCGCGAGTGTTGGAACGAGGTCGAGGCCGCCACCCCGATCAGGGCCACCGCCACTCCGGCGTGGACGATGTAGCCGCCGTAGCGCCGTCGGTTGCGGCGGACGAGCCCGAACAGCGCCGCCGGCGGCGAGTCAGAGGTCATCGCCTGCCGGGCACGGGTTCCGCGCCAGAACTCGTGGGTGACCGCGAAAACCACGAAGGCCCCGGCGCAGAACATGAGCAGCGCGAACACGCCCGCTTGCCCAGCGCCCACGAGCAGGAGCGCGACCAGGGTCACCAGCGTGGCCGCGGCCGGGACACCGAAGCTCCGACGCAGCTTGGCCACCGTGACCCGACGCCAGGCGATGATCGGCCCGATTCCGGACAGGAGAACGATCATCAGCGCCAGTGGGACGACGAAGGGCTCGAAGGCGGGGGGACCCACCGACACCCGCGTGCCGGTGACCGCCTCGGAGATGAGCGGGAAGAAGGTGACCCAGAAGACAACCGCGGCCAGCGCGACCAGGAGCAGATTCTGAAACAGGAACACCGCTTCTCGGGAGATCATCGAGTCCAGGCGGGCTTCGGTATGCAGGCCGGCGCGCCGCCAGGTCACCAGGGCGACCGAGCCGAGCACCATCACCGCGATCAAAGCCACGAACGAGAAGTTCAGCGTCGGATCGCTGACGAAGGCGTGGATCGAGCTCAGGATCCCCGAGCGGACCAGGAACGTGCCGATGATCGCCAGCGTGCCGCTGGCCAGCACCAGCGAAGCGTTCCAGACCTTCAGCATCCCGCGCTTCTCCTGGATCATGATCGAGTGGATGAAGGCGGTCACGCACAGCCACGGCATCAGGGCCGCGTTCTCGACCGGATCCCAGGCCCAGTAGCCACCCCAGCCCAGCTCGATGTAGGACCACCGGGCGCCGAGCAGGATGCCGACCCCCAGGCACAGCCACGCAGCGAGCGCGAACTTGCGCGTGACCGCGATCCATTCGGCGCTCAGGCGGCCAGTGATCAGGGCCCCGACCCCAAACGCGAACGGGATCATCATCAGCGTGTAGCCCGAGTAGAGCATCGGGGGGTGGATCATCATCGTCGTATGGCGCAACAGCGGGTCCAGGCCCGCCCCCTCGCTGGGAGGAGTGGAACTGGTCGCGAACGGGTTGGCGAAGAAGACGGTCAGGCCGACGAAGAAAGCGCAGAGCGAGAACAGGACCGCTTGGGCGTAGGGGGCGATCTCCCGGACCCGCCGCCGGGTCAAAAACAGCGCCAGGCTCGACCAGCCCGCGATCAGCATCACCCAGAGCAGCAGCGAGCCCTGCTGCGTGGACCAGATCGCCGCCGCCCGGTAGAAGGTGGGCGTGGTCGTGCTCGAGCCGCTGGCGACGATGTTGTAGGAGAAGTCCGAGCGCAAAAAGGCGACGTCGAGGATCGCGAACGCGCCCACCGCCAGCCCGGCCAGGACGTACATCGCCCGCCGGCCGGAGTCAACCCATACCTGACCCCCGCCCCGGGCTCCGCAAATCGACGCGCAGAGACCATAGATCGCGCTGATCAGCCCGAAGACCAGCAGGGTGCGGCCGACCACCGCCATCAGCGTGCCGGCCTCATCAATAGGAAGCCGAGGCGGCCTGGTACTTGGACGGGCACTTGGTGGTCAGCGAGTTGCTCTCGCCGACGAAGGTCGAGCCCGAGCCCTCGTGTACGGTGACCAGCACGCCTCGCCCGGCCGCGAAGGGGTCCGGGATCACGCCCGTGTAGCGAACCGGAACCGAAACGTGCTGCCGGGGATCGCGGACCCGGAAGCTGAGCACCGAGCCGTCGTGCGCAACCGAGTTGGCCAGCACGGTGCCGGCCAGGATGTAGGAGCTGCCGGGCCGCGCGCGATTCAGCAGCTGCGCGGCGGTCAGCTCCTCGCGGCCGGCGGAGAAACTGGTGTAGACCAGGGCCGAGGCGAGCAGGAGCGCAACCGTGAGCGCGATCGTGAGGCGGATGGCCCGCTTGCGGCTTGGGTCCATGCCCGGTGATTGTCCCATACGCTTAGCTCTGGGTCACCGCCGGCGGCGCGACGCCCGGTGAGATTAGCGTCGCGTTAACAGCCAGGGATTTAAGGCCGGATCGCGAAACCATTGGCCGATAAAGCCGTTGTTTGCCATGACAGTGATTACCCGATCCAAACTCAGCGGTGGCAGCCTGCGGCGCCGCCGCGACGGTGCTACGGCGCGGCCCGCGACTTATGACGCCGGACCCTCGCCGGAGTCGGCGCCATCGGCTCACGCGAGCGGCCACTCCGCCGCCCGGCGTCGGCGTGAAGCCGGCGCCCCCCAGGATCAGGCCGTCTACAGCTGCGGCTGCGGCTTCGTGTTCGAAGCCCCGGTGTCGACCTCGGTCGATTGTCCGCACTGCGGCGGCCCGCAGGCCTGGTAGCACCCGCCCGGAGATACACCCGCGACCCCAGCGGCGTCAACGCCGCGGCATGGCCGTGCTTGAATGTCCGCGGAGGCGCTCTGAGGAGCGTGCGGGCATGGAGCACCTGGCTACGCGGCAAACGCCTGCACGCCGACCATCCAGCAGGGTCAGCAGCTGACCTTCGTCAACGACGACGCCACTCCGCTTGCCCCCGGCAATCCTCCCGTCGGCACCCAGGCCTACATGCACTCGGTCTTCCACACCGTCACCGCCTGCCAGAACCCGTGTGGACTGGACACCGGGATCTCCTACCCACTCGCCGACGGGCCGGGCAGCTACGACTCGGGCCGACTCGGGCTGGGAACGCCGGCCAGCGGACAGTTGAAGGGGAGCACCCCCGCAGGTCATGTCCGCCTCAGCCGGGAACGCTCGGGACCAGTCGCGCTCGACGGGGGAGGCGTTCCGCCGCCAGGGCGCCAAATCCGTGTACGCGGTGCTGGCCGCGGTCCTGGTCGCCTACATCGCCTTCGCCGCCCTGCCGTCCTCCGGCTACGAGCTGACCCTGATCGACGGCTGGGGTGTCGATGCCTTCGAGATGGTGGCCGCGGCACTGTGCGTCGCCGCCAGTCTGCGCCACGGCCGGATCGCGGCCGCGCCCCGTGCGTCCGTTCGCGCTCGAGGCGGTCCGGGCTGGGATCGGGGCCAGCGTAGGGATCGCCCTGGCCCCCGAGGACGCCGGCGATCCCGATGCCCTGATGGCCTGCGCGGACGCGGCCATGTACCGCGCCAAGGTCGACGGGACTCCCTTCGCCCGCTATGACCCCGTCCTGGATCGCGGCGGAGACAAGCTGCGCCTCGCCGAGGAGCTTGGCGCCGCGATCGTGGCCGGCGAGCTCGCGCTGCACTACCAGCCCCAGCTCGAGCTCGCCCAGCGTCGGGTCGCCACCGTCGAGGCCTTGGTTCGCTGGCCACACCCCGAGCACGGACTGATCGGACCCCTCCCCTTCCTGCCGCTGGCCGAGCACGCGGGGCTCATGCCCCAGCTCACCCGGTGGGTGCTCAACTCCGCTCTGGGCCAGTGTTCGCTCTGGCGGGCCGCCGGCCGCCCCGTGCGGGTCTCGGTCAACATCAATGCCGGAGATCTAGTCGATCCGGGCTTCTCGGATGCGGTCGCAGAGCTGCTCACCCGCCACACGGTGCCGGCGCAAGCGCTCCTGCTCGAGATCACCGAGACGAGCATCATCGAGGAGTTCGCACGCACCAAACACGCCGTGGCCCGCCTGCGCGAGCTCGGAGTCCAGGTTTCGATCGACGATTTCGGGGCCGGCGCTCACGCAACTCCGAGCTTGTCCGGGCGACCATCGAGCTCGGCCACGCGCTGGGTCTCCAGATCGTCGCCGAGGGGGTTGAGGACGCTGCCACCCTCGAATTGCTCGACGAACTCGGCTGCGATGCTGTCCAGGGCTATGTGATCGGCCACCCGGTTCCGGCCACCGAGATCGTCCTGGATCACGCCCCGGCTACAGCAGGCTTCCTCCGGGCGGCAGCACCCACAATCGGCGTGCAAACCGCTCCCCCTCCTCCGGCCCCAGATCTGAGACCCGCTGCGCTCCCGCAGCAGTCATAACCCGCGCGAGCTCTGACCACGCCCGCGCCACCGAGGCAACTCGGGCGGTCGGTCCCCAGCCGGTCGCCGCCTTTAGCTCGGCGGCCCGGGCATTTACGTCCTCGCAGGTGAATTCGCCGAACGCCTTGTAGCCATCCTGGGCGTAGACCGGCTGGGCGAGAGCATCCTCGTCGGTCAACTCAGGCCCCATTTCGGGAGCGCTGACAAGCCCCCGTTGCGGATCGCTCGCTCGGTGTCGGCCGTGCGCCGCGAGGTCGGGTACGGTGGGCGCTTCCACGGGTTGGGGGCGATCGTCCCGTAGTGCTCGCGCAGGTCCGCGGTCAGATCGCCACGATGCTCGGCGCAGGCGTAGCGGCGGGGGCCGAGCGGTCCCCCGCCCAGCCACACCAGCCAGCGACCGGGGGCGGCCTCCAGGTACTCGCCGAAGGCGAGCTCGCGGAGCTGGCCCTCGAGCGCAAGCTGGGTCAGCGGATCCGGCGGTTGCCCGCAGAAGTCACAGCGAAACACGACCCAGGTCGGCATCAGGTCAGTCCGCCGTCAGTGGCTTGCGCCTCTGGCCGCATCGGCGAGCTGCTCCACCCGACCGCCCGGGATCTCCACCAGACCGGCCAGCTGTTCCTCGATCCGGCCGTGAAGGTGCCACTCGTCGCCGTGCCCGGTGACCAGCTCGGACTGGGCGAGCCGAGCCAGAGCGTGCGATACCGACGGCCGCTCGGCGCCGACCAGGCGACCGAGAAGCTGGTGGGTAAGCGGCAACGGGAGGCGGATTCCTCCCGGTTCGACCCGGCCCCAGCGCGCGGCCAGATGCCAGAGGAGTAGCGCAAGTCGGATGTCAAGCCGCGGCTGGCAGGCAATGGCCCGCTGGACGTTGAGGTTGCGGGTCCGACGTTCAGAGCGGCGCAGGAGCGCCTGCATCAGCTGTGGCCACGGCCGAACCCGCTCAGCAAACGGGGCGTCGAGGACGGCAAAGCGCATCGGCACCAGCGCCCGCCACTCGACCGCGCACGCCAGCAGCTCCTCCACGGCGCGGGCCGGGGGATCAACCACGTCGCCAGGACCGAGGAGCTCGGCCGCGATGCGATCGCCGACGCGGACGTTGACGGCCAACACGCCCTCGAGGATGAGCAGCCCCGGACCGGGCGACAGGGTTGATAGCCGCTGGTCCAGCTCAATCTCGCCCACGTCGGTCTCGAACGTGAACGCCGTCACGGCCGGCCGCGCCACCAGGCGCATACGGCCGTCCAGCGCTTCGGCGAGGTCGACGTCGAGGTCGAGCAGATAGTGAAAGGAACTCGACCGCTGGGGCGACTCTCGGGGTGCCCACCGGGGATGCACCGTGCGATGGAGGTCGCCCTTCAGGTTTCCTGTCCCATCCCTGCCGGTGCCATCTCCACGAGGCCTCTCCCAAGTCGTGAACCGCGGCTGCACATTCGAGTCTACGCGCTGGCGCAAGTCAGGGTGACCGGTTCGTCTCCTCGCGCACCTCACGGTAATCGTGATTACCGTCACGTGAATTACGCAGCGTTCGCCCGACGCTCCGGACGGTGGTATTACCGGCTGGCGGCAGAGGAACGCGGTTGATCCCCGACCGGGTTGCGCTCGGCCCGAGAGGAGCAGGGAGAGAGCATGTGTCTGGCCATTCCCGGACAGGTCGTCGAGATTGTCGACGAGATCAACCAGATCGCCAAGGTCGACGTGGTCGGCGTCCGGCGCAACATCAACGTCAGCCTGCTCGCCGTCGACGGTGACGAGGCCAAGCCCGGAGACTGGGTCCTGATCCACGTCGGCTTCGCCCTCTCGAAGGTCGACGAGGAGGAGGCGCACGCCACCCTCTCGATCCTGCAGGGCATGGGCGCTGACTACGAGCAGGAGCTCGAGGAGCTCAAGGCGAGCGTGATCGATTGAGCGCCGAGGCCCAGATCGTGAGCTGTGAGACCGCGACCAGCCATTGCATCACCTGTAGCGACGAGGGCATCCCGATGCGGGTACTGCGGGCGGGCGAGGACTTCGCCGAATGTCGCGACCAGGCGGGCGTGAGCCACGAGGTCGCCACCGACCTCGTCTTCGGGGTGGGGGCCGGCGAGACGGTCCTGGTCCACGCCGGAGTCGCCATCGGGCGGGTGGCGGCGTGAAGTTCGTAGACGAGTTTCGCGACGCTGAGCTGGGTCGCGCGCTCTCCACTCAGATCCTCGGGGAGCTCGAGCCGGGGCGCCATTACAAGGTCATGGAGGTGTGCGGAGGCCACACCCACTCGATCTACAAATACGGGATCGACGATCTCCTGCCCGAGCACGTCGAGCTCGTCCACGGGCCCGGCTGCCCGGTGTGCGTGATCCCGATGGGCCGAGTCGACGACGGAATCGCGGTCGCCCACCAACCGGGCGTGATCTTCACCTGTTTCGGTGACATGTTGCGCGTCCCCGGCTCCCAGTACACGCTGCTGCAAGCCAAGGCCCAGGGCGCTGACGTGCGCATGGTCTACTCGCCGCTGGACGCCCTGCGAATCGCGCGCGAGAATCCCGATCGCGAGGTGGTGTTCTTCGCCATCGGCTTTGAGACGACGGCACCGTCGACCGCGCTCACGTTGAAGCGCGCCAAGGCCGAGGGGATTAGGAACTTCTCCTGCGTCTGCAACCACGTCACGATCGTGCCCCCCCTGCGGGCCCTGCTCGAGTCACCCGATCTGCGCTTGGACGGGTTCATCGGGCCCGGTCACGTCTGCACGGTGGTCGGAGCGCGACCCCTGGAGTTCATTCCTGCCGACTACGGGCGCCCGGTGGTCATCTCGGGCTTCGAGCCGCTGGACATCCTGCAGTCGATCCTGATGATCCTGCGCCAGCTCCGGGCCGGCGAGTGCCGGGTGGAAAATCAGTACAAGCGGGTGGTGCCCCAGGAGGGGAACCTGCGGGCGCTGGAGGTGATGGCCGAGGTGTTCGAACTACGGCCCCATTTCGAATGGCGCGGGCTTGGCTTCATCTCCCAGAGCGGGCTGCGGCTGTCTGACGCCTACCAGGACTTCGACGCCGAACGCCGCTTCGAGCTGCCGGGGGTGCGCGTGGCCGACCCGAAGGCTTGCCAGTGCGGCGAGGTCCTCAAGGGCGTGATCAAGCCTTGGGAGTGCAAGGTGTTCGGGACCGCATGCACCCCGGAGCACGCGATCGGGACCTGCATGGTCTCCCCCGAGGGCGCCTGCGCCGCTTACTACAACTACGGCCGCTACGACCGCGAGCGGGAGGCGGTGTGAGCGCGGCCAAGTCGCCCCCGACTGGTCGCGAGCAGCGCGTGCTGGAGATCATCGAGACCGCCCGCTCCAAGCGCGCCCGCTTCCGCGATGAGCAGATCACGCTCGCCCACGGCGCCGGTGGCAAGGCGACGCAGACGCTGATCGAAGGGCTGCTCGTGCCCGCCTTCACAGCCGGGCGCGAAGACGCGGCGCTGAGCGCGCTTGGCGACGCCGGTTCGATCGCACTCGGCGCCACTCGCCTGGTCATGACCAGTGACAGCTTCGTGGTCAAGCCGCTGCGCTTCCCGGGCGGCTCGATCGGAGAGCTGGCCGTCAACGGGACGGTCAACGATCTCGCCATGGCCGGAGCCCGGGCGCTGGGCCTGACGGTCTCGATGATCCTCGAGGAGGGGTTGTCATCCGATGTCCTGCGCGCCGAGGTACAGGCGATCGCCGCCGCGGCGCAAGCCGCAGACGTGGAGATCGTCGGCGGCGACACCAAGGTGGTCGAGCGGGGCGCGGCCGATGGCATGTATCTGTGCACGACCGGGGTGGGCGCCGTTGATGAGCGCGCCGCGCTGGCCACCGACGGGATCCGTCCCGGCGATCAGATCCTGGTCTCGGGACCGATCGGGGAGCACGGCACCGCGATCATGCTCGCCCGCGACCAATTCGATCTCGACGCCGAGATCGACTCGGACACCTGCTCGCTGTGGCCGGCTGTCGACGCGTTGCTCGAAGCGGCCGGCGACCGCCTGCACTGCCTGCGCGACGCCACCCGGGGCGGCGTCGCCTCGGTGCTCAACGAGCTCGCCCGCGCGTCGAAGGTGGCGATGGTGGTGCGCGAGGGCGACGTTCCGGTCTCCCCAGTCGTCGCTGCCGCCGCTGAGATATTGGGCATCGACCCCATGTACGTCGCCAACGAGGGCCGCCTGGTGGCGTTTGTCGCCCCGGAGGCCGCCGAGGCTGCTCTGGCCGCGCTGCAGGGCGTGGACGGTTGCGCCGGGGCGGCGGCGATCGGTGAGGTGCGAACCGAGCCGCCCGGAATGGTGATGGTGCACACGGCGTTCGGCGGACGCCGGGTGATGGACCAGCTGGTCGGGGATCCGCTGCCCCGAATCTGTTGACAGGACCCCGAGAGAGAGGACGACAGCAATGGCGACGGCAACCGAATTCGTACCCAATCAAGCCGCGACGGAGGCGGTCACCGCGCACGTCCTCTGGATAACCGTGGGTCAATCCTGCGAGGGTGACTCAGTGGCCATGACCTCGGCCACGAACCCGAGCCTCGAGGACATCATCCAGGGCGTTATTCCCGGCATGCCGCGGGTGGTCATCCACAACCAGGTGATCGCCTTCGAGACCGGCGACGAGTACATCCAGGCCTGGTATGACGCCGAGGAGGGCAAGCTCGATCCGTTCGTGCTCGTGATCGAGGGCTCGCTGGGCAACGAGCAGATCAACGGCGAGGGTCACTGGACCGGCTTCGGGGTCGATGCCGCCACCGACCAGCCGATCACCGTCAACGCCTGGATCGACCGCCTGGCGCCCAAGGCGGCCGCGGTCGTCGCGGTCGGGACCTGCGCCACCTACGGGGGCATCCCGGCGATGAAGAACAACCCCACGGGCGCGATGGGCGTGCCCGACTACCTGGGCTGGAAGTGGCGCTCGAAGGCCAACCTGCCGGTGGTCTGCATCCCCGGCTGCCCGGCCCAGCCCGACAACATGACCGAGGTCCTGATGTACCTCGTCTTCCATCTCGCCGGAATGGCTCCGGCACCCGAGCTCGACGAGCAGCTGCGGCCCAAGTGGCTATTCGGTCGCACCGTGCGCGAGGGCTGCAACCGGGCGGGCTTCGTCGAGGAGGGCAACTTCGCCACCGAGTACGGCTCCGACCACCGCTGCCTGATCAAGCTCGGCTGCAAGGGACCGGTGGTCAAGTGCAACGTCCCGGCCCGCGGTTGGGTGAACGGGATCGGGGGCTGCCCGAACGTGGGCGGGATCTGCATGGCGTGCACGATGCCCGGCTTCCCGGACAAGTACATGCCGTTCATGGAGCCGGATAAGTGGGGCAAGCGCGCGGCTGACCTCGAGCGGTTCAGTTACGGGCCGATCCTCAAGTACTTCCGCGAGCGAAACATCAAGAAGGTGTACGACATCGAGCCCGAATGGCGGCGTCCCGGACCGGCGTTGACCAGCGGCTACCAGAAGCGCTGGTAGCCGGCCCCGCCCAGACCGAGATCAGCTAAAGGAGCTTTCTAGACATGGCCACAGAAACCCGCAGCGACCAGAAGGTCCTCGTCAAGGAGATGTCGTGGGACCCGATCACCCGGATCGTCGGAAGCCTCGGCATCCACACCGAGATCGACTTCACCAACCAGAGCGTGAACAAGTGCTACAGCACCTCGATGGTGTTCCGCGGCTTCGACATCTTCATGAAGGGCATCGACCCCCGCGACGCGCACTTCATCACCAGCCGGATCTGCGGGATCTGCGGTGACAACCACTGCACCGCGTCGTGCCTGAATCAGAACATGGCCTACTCGGTCAAGCCGCCGCCCCTCGGCGATCTGGCCTACAACCTGGCCGAGTCCGCCGATTTCATGTTCGACCACGCGATCTTCAACGACTGCATGGCCAACGTGGACTTCTGCGAGCAGATGGTCAAGGACACCAACCCGAGCCTGCTGGCCAAGGCCGAGAACACGTCCTCCCCCCACGGGGACGTCCACGGCTACAAGACGATCGCCGACATCATGCGGGCACTGAACCCCTTCACCGGCAGCTTCTACCTGGAGACCCTCCAGGTGGCCAGGTACACACGCGAAATGTATTGCCTGTTCGGAGGCCGCCACACCCACCCGTCGACGATCATGCCGGGCGGTGTCAGCGCGGACATCACCCACCAGACCCTGACCGACTACTACGTGCGGTTGATGCGCTACATGGACTACGTCAAGCGCGTCGTGCCGATGCACGACGACCTGTATGACTTCTTCCTCACCGAGCTGCCGGGCTACGACATGGTCGGTTATCGCGACACCAACCTCGTTTGCTGGGGCTGCTTCGACGACCCCGACTTCGTCGACTACGACTACCGCTCGATGACCGACTGGGGACGCAAGCGCTACGTGACCCCGGGCGTGGCCATCAACGGGGAGCTGATCTCAACTGACCTGGTCGAGATCAACCTGATGATCCGGATCCTGCTCGGCAGCTCGTATTTCGATGGCTGGGAGAACGAGCCGACCTTCGTCACCCATGATCCGCTCGGCAACCCGGTGGACAAGAACCACCCCTGGAACAAGCAGACCCTGCCCAAGCCCCAGAAGCGCGACTGGGCCGATAAGTACAGCTGGGTGGTTTCGCCCCGCATCTACGACGCGCGCACCGACACGCACGTCTGCTGCGACACCGGCGGCGGTCCGTTCGCCCGTCAGTGGTGTACGGCCAAGGCCGGTCTGGTCGACTTCGGCTACCTCAAGGCGACCGGACACTCGATCCAGATGGTGCTCCCCAAGTCGGCCTCGCTGCCTGAGATGGAGCTCGAGTGGAAGGTGCCCGAGAAGTCAAACGCGATCGAGCGCGACCGCGCGCGCTCCTACCACCAGGCCTACTCGGCGCTGGTCGCGCTGCACTGCCTGGAGCGGGCGCTGAAGGAGGTCCGCGCCGGCCGGACCAAGAGCTGGAAGGAGTTCAAGGTCCCCCAGGATGCCGTCAGCGTCGGCTTCCACGAGGCGGCCCGGGGCGTGCTCTCGCACCACATGGTCATCCGCGAGGGCAAGATCGCCAACTACCAGCCCTATCCGCCGACGCCGTGGAACGCCAGCCCACGCGACAGTTTCGGGACGCCGGGCCCCTACGAGGATGCGGTGCAGAACACGCCGATCTTCGAGGAGAACGGTCCCGATAACTTCAAGGGCATCGACATCATGCGCGCGGTGCGCAGCTTCGACCCGTGCCTGCCGTGTGGCGTGCACATGTACACCGGGGCGGGCCGCGTGCGCAAGGTAATTCACACGCCGACCGGCCTCAGCTAGGCCGGCGTGCGCACGGAGGCGACGATGGCCACCGAGGTCCATCCCGGAGAGCTGCTGGATCGCATCCAGCAGCTCTCCACGCAGGTCGACGAGCTCGCCGACACCCGGGGCCGGGAACTTGCCCAGGAGCTAGTGGCAACCGTGATCGCGATGTACGGCGATGGCCTTCAGCGGATCATGGCCACTATCCATGACGCGCGCGACGCCGGGGCGACGATCCTCGACGAACTCGCCCAGGACGGTGCCGTGGCCAGCCTGCTCCTGATCCACGATCTCTACCCGGTACCCCTCGAGGACCGGATCATCGAGGCGCTGGACACCGTCCGTCCCTACATGGAGTCCCACGGCGGCAACGTCGAGCTGGTGGCACTCGACGACGGAGTCGCGACCCTACGCCTGGAAGGGAGCTGCAACGGCTGTGCCGCCTCGCGGGCCACGCTCGAGCTGGCCATCAAGCAGGCGCTGGATGAGCACGCCCCCGACCTCGCCGGGCTGGATGTCCAGGGGGTGACGGAAGTGCCCGCGGGGCCCGGTCTGGGCGGCTTCGAGCTGCCCGTGGTCCATGCCGGGCCAGTCGGTGCCGAGCTGCCGATGGCCGACGGGGCAGCGGCGATCGACGGCGCCGGGCCACCGCCGCGGTGGCTGCCGGTGGCGGACAACGCGCGACCGCCCCGCGGCGGCCTGCGGACGCTCCAGGTCGACGGCACCTCGCTCCTGCTCGCTGACGTCGGCGGATCACTGCTGGCCTACGCCAACGCCTGCGCGGCCTGCGGCGAACCGCTGGAGTCCGGGGAGCTGACCGGCGCGATGCTGCGCTGCGGCGCCTGCGCGGTCGAGTTCGACCTTCCCCGGGCCGGACGCGCCGCCGGCGGCGAACCCCTTCAGCTGCGCCCGATTCCGCTGCTCGAGTCTGGCGGGCTGCGGGTGGCGGTTTGAGCGCCGGGCTGGACGCCATGGTCGCCGCGCGTCGCCGGGCCGAGTCAGTGGCCCGGATGCGATCGCTGGCCCTGGGCGGCCGCGCACCGCGCTCGGGCGACTCGGCCGCGCCGGGCACCGAGCGCTGTGATGTCTGCCGCGCGCCGATCCCCGACGATCACCGCCACATGCTGCACCTCGTCGACCGGCGGATCGTCTGTACCTGCGAACCGTGCTGGGCGTTGCACTCCGGCGACGCCGAGTACCGGCCCACCGGCATGCGCACGGTGTGGCTGGACGGATTCACCTGCCCCGACGAGACCTGGGCCGCGTTCGGGATCCCGATCGGCCTGGCCTTCTTCATGCGCAGCACGGTCACCGACTCCGTGGTCGCCTTCTACCCAAGCCCGGCCGGCGCCACCGAGTCAGAACTCAGCCTGGAGGCGTGGGATGCGCTGGTCGCCGACAACCCGGTCCTGGAGCAGCTCGACACTGACGCCGAGGCCTTGGTCGTCAACCGGATCTCGTCTCCCGCCCAGTACGCGATCGTCCCCATTGACCAGTGCTACGCGCTCGTCGGCCTGATCAAGACACGGTGGGAGGGGATCTCGGGCGGCCGGGCGATCGAGGAGGCCGTCCCCGAGTTCTTCACCGCCCTGCACGAGCGCGCGGTCAGTGCCGCGGAGGCGATGCGATGAGCGTGCACGTCGAATCCCCGGCCGTCCGCCCGGTCGCGCCGGAGCCTGAGTTCACGATTACGGGGGTGGCCCATCAGGCGTTTGCCGCTGCTCCGACGCTGGTCTTCGCTGCCGTCGCCAACGACCTCAGCGGCGTCCAGATCCAGTCGATGGCGCTCAACGTCCAGGTCATGATCGATCCGGCCAAGCGTGGCTACGATGACGAGACCCGCCTGCGCCTGGCCGAGCTGTTCGGACCCCCGGCGAGCTGGGCGCCCTCAACCTCCGGGCTGGCCTGGGCGCAGGTGGCCACCGGTGTACCTGGCTTCGCCGGATCGACGACGTTCGCGATCGAGGTGCCTTGCACCTATGACCTCGAGGTCGCCGCGGCCAAGTACTTCTACGCGATTGCCGGCGGTGAGGTCCCGTTGAGCTTTCACTTCAGCGGCAACGTGTTCTTCACCGCCCCGAGCGGCGCGCTCCAGGTCGTGCCCGTGGCCTGGAGCAACACGGCCACGTTCCGGATGCCGATCGCCGTCTGGCGGGCGATGATCGCCGAGCATTACCCAAGTGGCGGCTGGATTCGCATCGACCACGAGACGCTCGCTGCGCTGCAAGACCGTCGCTCGGCCCGGGGGCTCCCGAGCTTTGACGCCTGCGTGGCCGAGTTGCTACGCGAGGCCGGTGAGCCTGATGCCTGACCGGCTGGAGGAGCTCACGTCCTCGCCCGACGGACTCGAGGAGCTCGTGTCCTCGCTGCTCTACGAGGGCTACGCGCTGTATCCCTATACACCCGGGGCGACCAAGAATGCCACCCCGACGCCCTTCGGCATCGTCTATCCACCGGTTTACGCCGCCGAGTGTGCGGGGGCGTTTGACCACGCCCGGCTCGAGTGCCTGGCCAGGCCCGGCCCCGACGCGGAGCTGACCGCCACCCTGCATTACCTGAAACCCAGCGGTGACGGCCACGAGGCTCACGCCCAGCGGGTCGTGCTCGGCCCGGTCGTGCCGGGCGAGCGGGTCAGCGTCGAGTTTCCCGGCGGCCGCTTCACGCTGCGTTCGGAGCCCGCCGCCGACCGACCCGGTAACGAGGCGGGAGCCCTGCTGGTGCGCTCGTGCGTGCACAACACGGCGGCGGTCGACCCCGGATTGGACCGCGCGGCGGCGCTGGGCACGTCCCTGATCTCGACCCACGTGGTCGTGCAGCTCTCGGCCGGGCGTTTCCTCTCCCCGCTGGAAGCCGACCGCGAGAGCGTGAACATCTGGCCGGTCCTGGCTACGCCGTCCGACGACGCAATCCTGGGCGCGGCGATCGTCCTCCCCGATCATCCCCAGATCTCCACCGCCAGCCACGGCAATCTGTTCGACAACACCGAGATCGAAGAGGCGCTCGTCCTCCACGTCCACGCGCTGACCGATTCCGAGCGGGAGCAGGCTCAGGAGGACCCCGTCGTGCGCGAGATGCTGGAACGCACGCTGGCCGTCACCCCGCAGGAGATCATCGGCCTGCACAGCGGGCTGCGCCACGATCACACCGGGGAGAGCCGCTGATGGCTGGCGGACCACGACCGAGCGCTTTTCCCGGCGGAGCCAACGACGTTCCCGGCGAGGCTCAGATCACCGTCGACGGCGTCACCTTCGAGCGGGGCGGCAAGCTGGTGCTGCGTCCCGGCACCGATCGCGACGTCTATGACCGGATGCTCGACGGCCGGACGGCGACGATCGAGCGGATCTACCTCGACTACGACGACCGGGTCTACCTCGGGGTGACCGTCGACGATGACCCTGGCCAGGAGCTCATGCGAGACACCGGCCGTTACCTGTTCTTCTTTGTCAACGAGGTGGAGTTGCCATGACTGAGACTGCCCAGCGGACCAAGCAGATCCTCGTGGCCGGCATCGGCAACGCGTGGCTGCGCGACGACGGCTTCGGCGGCGAGGTGGCCAAGGTGCTGGCCGACCGCGAGCTCCCGGCCGGGGTGCACGTGGTCGACTTCGGAACCGGCGGCCTGGACCTCGCCTACGAGGTGATGCGCGGTTACGACGCCCTGATCCTGATCGACATCAGTCGGCAGGGCGGTCCCGCCGGGACGTTGTACGTGATGGAGGCCGATCAGGACGACATCGACGGCCAGATCGAAGATGGCCAGATGCTCGATCCCCACGGCATGGACCCGCAGACCGTGCTGCGCTTCGTCAAGTACGTGGGCGGCTGGCCGGGCCGGGTGTTCGTGGTCGCATGCGAGCCCGAGGTGGTCGAGGACTTCGGCCTCGGGCTCAGCGACCCGGTCGGCGGGGCACTGGCCCGGGCGGCGGACGTGGTGCTCGAAACCGTGGTTGAGCTCCAGTCCGGCGCTGATCTCCCGGCGGGAGAGGACCCGGCCCCACCCGCCCATGCATGAGCTATCGGTCGCCACCGCCGTCCTCGGTACTGCGCTCAAGCACGCGGACGGGCGCCAGGTGACGGTCGTCAATGTTCGCGTCGGACGCCTGCGCCAGGTCGTGCCCGACTCACTGCGCTTCTACTTCGAGATCGTGGCTCGGGACAGCGACTGCGCGGAGGCGGCGCTGGAGCTGGTCGAGATCGAGGCTTGTCTGCGCTGCCGAGCCTGCGGGCAGCAATGGTCCCCCGAGATGCCCGCATTTCGCTGCCCGGACTGCGGCTCCACCGACGTCAGCGTCGACGCTGGCGAGGAGCTCGAAGTTGACTACATAGAAGTCGAGGACAAGGAGCTCGCATGCACCGCACCAAGGTGAGGATCGTCGAGGACGCGCTGGACGCCAACAACACGATCGCCCGGGCCAACCGCGATGATTTCGACCGCCACGACGTGACCGTCCTCAACCTGATGTCCGCCCCCGGGGCGGGCAAGACGACCCTGCTCGAGCGGGCGATCGGCGAGCCGCTACCCGGGATCCGCGCCGGCGTACTGGAGGGCGACGTGCAGGGCTCACTGGACGCCGATCGGCTGGCCAGCCTGCACGTGCCTGTCACCCAGCTCAACACCGGCAACGGCTTCGGCGGCGAGTGTCATCTCGACGCCAACATGGTCCGCTCGGCGCTCGGCGAGCTGCCGCTCTCAGAGCTCGACCTCCTGATCATCGAGAACGTTGGCAACCTGGTTTGCCCAGCCGAGTTCCGGGTCGGCGAGGACGCCCGGGCGATGGTCTGCTCACTGACCGAAGGTGAGGACAAGCCGCTCAAGTACCCGCTGATGTTCCGGGCCTGTGAGCTGGTGGTGGTCAACAAGCTCGATCTCCTCCCCCACCTCGACTTCGATCTCGACAAGCTGCTCTACAACGTCGACGTCGTCAACCCGGGTGTGACCACGCTCGTGACCAGTGCCCGCACCGGCGAGGGAATCGACGAGCTCCGCGACTGGTTGACGGAGCTCGCGCACCGGCGGATCCCGGCCGCGGCAGCAGGAGCCGGATGACCAGCGCGCGCGCCGCTGCGGCCGGGCCGCCGGTGCGCGAGGTGCTCGAGCGTCACCTGGCCGTCCGCGAGCAGGCTGGGACGGACTTCTTCGAGGCCGAGGCCGACCGCATCGCGCGGCTCTGCCACGCGATGGCGGAGCGCTTTGCCCGCGACGGACGGCTGATCGCGGCCGGACTAACCCCCGCGGCCCGCTCCGACGTGCATCACGTCACGGTGGAGTTCGTCCACCCCGTGATCGTCGGCAAGCGCGCCCTCCCCGCCCTCGGACTGACCGGCGAGTCGGGGAGCGTCACCCGTGAGCTCGAGCTGGTTTGTGAGCCGAATGACGTGGTGATCGTTTTCGGCGAGTCCGGCGACGGTCCCGAGCTGGAGGCCGGGCTCGGCGTCGCCCGTGCCCGTGGCGCCCTGACCATCGCCTTCTCCCGGTTGGGCGCCGAGTGGCAGTCAGAGCCACCGACCAGCGATCCATTCGTCCGCCAAGAGCTGACCGAGACGCTCTACCACGTGCTCTGGGAGCTGGTCCACGTCTTCTTCGAGCACCGCGGGCTGCTAGTCGGCCGCACCCAGCGCCGCGGGCACGACGCCGGCGCCTCGAGCTTTCTGTACCCGTTCCTGGCTGAGGACGAGACCGATCTCGATTCGGTTCTCGCCGATGTCCGCGGCTCGGTACTGATGAAGGCCAGCGAGGCCCACGCCCTGCGGGAGAGCACGTTGCTCGAGGGCACAGCTGTGCTGGCGCAGGCGGCGACCGCGATCCGCTCATCGCTGGACGGTGGCGGCCGCTTGCTGGCCCTCGGCAACGGTGGCTCGGCTACCGACGCGATGGACGTGGTGGCCGACTTCGTCGCCCCGCCCCGCGGCTTCGGTTGGCCGGGACGGCCGGCGATCGATCTCTGTGCCGACACCGCGATCATCACCGCGATCGCCAACGACATCGGTACCGAGGCGATCTTCGCTCGTCAGATCATCGCCCACGGCCGAGCCGGCGACACCCTGCTCGTCTTCTCCACCAGTGGCAATTCACTGAGCGTGCTCGCCGCCCTGGCGGAAGCCCGGCGTCGCGGCCTGGTCACGGTGGCCATGGTCGGCTACGACGGCGGGCAGGTGGCCGCCGAGGGGCTCGCCGATCATGTCGTGATCACGCCCTCGCAGCACATTCCCCGCATCCAGGAGGCTCAGGCCACCGCCTACCACGTGCTTCGGGAGCTGGTGGAGACGAGCGCGTGACGGCCCGAGCCGAGCGCATGGAGCTCGGAGCGTGACGGTGAGCGCCCAGCTGGTTCGCGCCCGGGCCCGGGTGCACGGCACCGTCCAGGGGGTGGGTTTTCGTCCCTTCGTGTACCGGATCGCCCACGAGGAGGCGGTGGCGGGGTTCGTCCGCAACGATGAGCACGGCGTCGTGCTCGAGGTCGAGGGCGACACGGCCGCGGTCGAGCGCTTCCTGAGCCGGCTGCGTGATGACGCCCCGCCGCTGGCCGCAGTCGAGGCCGTCTCGCGCGAGGCGGTGACCCCGCGCGGCGAGCGCGGCTTTCAGATTCTGGCCAGCGCCTCGGTCGGCCAGCCCGACGCGCTGATCGCCGCCGACAGCGCCACCTGTCCCGACTGCCTGGGCGAACTCACCGACCCCGCCAACCGGCGCTACCGCTACCCGTTCACCAACTGCACCAACTGCGGTCCGCGGTTCACCATCATCTCCGGCGTCCCCTACGACCGGCCGTTGACCACGATGACGGGTTTCGCCATGTGCGAGGCGTGCCGGCGCGAGTACGAAGACCCACTCGACCGCCGGTTTCACGCTCAGCCCAACGCCTGCCCCCAGTGCGGACCGGCCGTGCAGGCCCTGACCGGCGATGGCACGCCGGTGGGGCTCGACGAAGATCTGGATGCCATCGGCTGGGCGGCGCGAGAGCTGGCCTCCGGGGCGGTCCTGGTGATCAAGGGCCTGGGCGGCTATCACCTGGTCTGCGCAGCCGCCGACGAGGTCGCGGTGGCGACGCTGCGGACCCGCAAGCGCCGTGAGGACAAGCCGTTTGCCCTGATGGTGGCCGGCGTCGACGCGGCCCGAGAGTTGGTGACGCTGACGCCGGCCGCGGAGTCGCTGCTGGAGTCGATCGCCCGTCCGATTGTCCTTGCCCCCCGCCGGGTCGGGGCGCCGGTGGCCGCGGCGGTGGCGCCGGATGCCCCCGAGTTGGGCGTCATGCTCCCCTACACCCCCTTGCACCACCTGCTCCTGGCCGACTTCGTGGGGTTGCGTGGACCGGGGGCGCTGGTCATGACCAGCGGCAACGTGTCCGACGAGCCGATCGCCTACCGCGACGACGACGCCCGCGCCCGGCTGGCCGGTATCGCCGACGGCTTCCTGGTCCACGACCGCCCGATTCAGACCCGCACCGATGACTCGGTGGTCCGCGTGGCGAGGCCCGGCACCGGCGGCTCGCGCCCGCTCTCGCTGCGCCGCTCGCGCGGGTATGTGCCCACCGCGTTGGGGTTGCCGATCGCGGCCGGGCGGCCGCTCCTGGCCGCGGGGGCCGAGCAGAAGAACACCTTCACGGTCGCCAAAGCGGGGCGCGCGTGGGTTTCGCACCACATCGGCGATCTCGAGCATCTGGCCACCCTGGAGGCCTACCGGGAGGGGATCGCTCATTTCGAGCTGCTGTTCGCAGTCGACCCCGAATTGGTGGTTCACGATCTCCACCCCGGCTACCTCTCAACCGCTTATGCGCTGGAGCGCGCGGGCGTTCAGACGCTCGGCGTCCAGCATCACCACGCCCACCTCGCCGCCTGTCTGGCCGAGCATGGCGTGATCGAGCCGGCGGTCGGAGCGATCTACGACGGAACCGGCTACGGCCTCGACGGGACCGTCTGGGGGGGAGAGCTGCTGACCGGTGATCTGACCGGCTTTGCCCGCGCCGGCTGGCTCTGGCCCGTGCGGATGCCCGGCGGGGTCCAGGCCATCCGCCAGCCGTGGCGGATGGCCTGTGCCTGGTTGAGCGAGGCGACCAGCGCAGACCCGGGCTCGCCCGCCGACGCGCCGGGGGGGGGGAACCCACCCCTTCCCTCCCCACCGGCCCCACCCCCCCAACCCCCCCGCCTGTCGGCGGTCCAGCCGAACTATCCTAAAGCC
>JBPCIY010000023.1:0-14306 GCA_051005855.1 Solirubrobacteraceae bacterium
CGACCTCGGTGCCGTTGATCTTGAGCAGGGCGAGCGTCGAGGTCCCCTTCGCGACAACGCTTCCGTTGACGCACTGGTAGGACCCCTGCGCTTCGGCCGTGACCGGACGACGATCAGCGACCCACTCGGAGTGAGGATCGTCGCTCCCCGAACCGACGCCAGCGCCGCCGCGCCAGTCGGGACGGGTGCCAGGGCCGGGTCAGTCGACGTGGTCGAGTGCGTGTAAGCGCCGGCCGGTCCGGCCGGTGCCACGGTGCCGCTAGCGAGGCTGCCGAGCACCGTTCCAGACGTGACCCCGGCCGTGTCGGTGGCACACGATGAGCCGGACCCGCCCCCGCTACAAACTCGGTGGGGCGGCAACCAAAGGCTGCCGCCCCACCGATCACTGCATCTTGGTCAGCGAGCCACTAGGTCCAGAAGCTCGTGATGAACATGCGCCGGGCCTTGCGCGTCCTGGTGAGGTTGGGGTTGGCGATCCCGATCTCCTCCACGATCCCGTGCCTGACCTTGGCCACGTACGTCGTGTTGCCATGACGCGCGAAGTACCAGTCGTTCAGGCCGACGTGGAACAGGTCGCCGTGGCCGAGGCGCTTGCGGGCCGAGGCCAGGGTCGCTCCCGGTCGGATCCCGTCCAGCGAGTAGTAGGCCGCTGAGGTGAGCGCGAGCACCACGTGATAGCGGTACCGGCGCGCGTTCAGGTGGAGTCGCCTCATCAGCGTGTCCGACGCGTAGCCGACGCGCACCCCGGTAGGCGTGAGGCAGAAGAAGTCCTCGAAGCGCCGACCGCGGTTGGAGTTGTGCCTGTAGATGTAGTGCGCCCGCGTCCGAGTCATCCCGAGCTTCAGGAGCGCGAGCCCATGATGGCTCAGCCGGCCGCTCGGGCCCGGGCAGCGGGCCACGTGCGGCACCCTGACCGGAACTCCCTTACTGGTTGACGGAGCACTCGGGCCGGCGCGGTTGGAGGCGATCACCGTGCAGGTCAGAGTCGTCGCCTCGTCGCTGGTCCGAACCGTGTAGGTGCTGCTGGTCGCGCCGGCGATTGGCGTCCCGTCCCGACTCCACTGGTAGGTGAAGCTGGTCGGATCACCGGTCCAGGCGCCGGTCGAGCAAGTCAACGTCTCCCCCGCGGCGGCGGTCCCGTTGATAAACGGCGGCCCACCGTTCGGGGGGTAGATGACCGGCGGCGTCGTGTTGGTGGGCCCTCCCACCTGCTGGGGGCTGGTGGCGCAAGGATTCCCTGAGATTCCGGCGCTGGCCTCACCCAACACGATCTCCACCCCGTTGTAGAGTCCGCCCAGGACGGAGATGTCTACGGCCCGTTGGGTGACCGAGGTCGCGGTCGTAATCGTCTTGTTCAGCTCCACGTCGGCAATCCCGCCAGCTGGAATGCTGACTGGGCCGCTGGTGGTGATCGGCGCACCGTTCCCGATCCGCAGACCCACCACATTGGAGCTCGATCGAGGCGTGGGAACCCCAGCCGGACACGCATAGCTGGCCGATGCCGTCGTGAGTTGAGCATTAACGTTGAGGCTGGTCGAGAGCACTGTGGCATTGGCGACCTGCGAGCTAGCCGAGCCGGCGCCACCTGTGGAGACTGTCGTTGCGCTGACGGCGCCGGTCCCGGTCGAGAGCAGGGTTGAGAGCGCGGCGGGAACGTTCGCGAGCGCCGCGTGCTGACTGCCGCACGGGTCGTTGAACGAGTTCGCGACCACCGGCTCAGCATCGAGCACGTTGAGCGCGGACAGTCCCTGCACTCGCAGCGCGCTGGCGCGACAGGTGAAGTGATCGGTCGACGCCATTGCCGGCACGGCCGTCAATGCGAGCGCGCCGATCGCCGCGACCAGAAAGGTCGTCACGCGACGACCGGTTGCACAAGACATCATTACCTCCTGTAAAAGCGATCCCACCCGAAAACCGGTGGCTTGGTGGCGATCGACCGGCTGATGGCCGCTGAGGAGCGGAACGTCCAGAATTTGGACGTTCGTATGACGAATCCCACGCATTCTTGCCTTGGCCGCCCGCGTCGGCGATTTCAAGCGGTCAAGCGGGCAGAGAGTCAGGCGCGAACCAGCGGCAGAGCGGGCTCGAGCGAGTACTTGCCACCCGATTCCTCGGTCCCGGCCAGTGGGTACTCACCGCTGAAGCAGGCGTCGCAGTGGGTCTCCCGGCTCTGGCCGATGGCCTCGTAGACGCCGGCCAGGGACAGGTAATGGAGCGAGTCGGCACCGACCTCGTCACTGACCTGGGCCGGGGTGCGGCCGTGGGCGATCATCTCCTCGCGCGTGGACATGTCGATCCCGTAGTGACAGGGGTGCTTGATCGGCGGGGCGGAAATCCGCAGATGGACCTCGGCCGCACCGGCGTCGCGCAGCATCTGCACGATCTGACGGGTCGTGTTGCCGCGCACGATCGAGTCGTCCACCACGATCAGCCGCTGGCCCTCGACCACCTCGCGCAGGGGGTTGAACTTGAGCCGCAGACCTTGACGCCGGAGCTCCTGGCCGGGCTGGATGAAGGTGCGAGCGACGTAGCGGTTCTTGATGAAGCCATCGTCCTGGGGCAGGCCGGCGGCGCGGGCGAGCCCCCGGGCGGCAGCGTTGCCCGAGTCGGGAACCGGGATCACGAGATCCGCATCCACCGGGGCCTCGCGCCACAGGATCTCGCCCATCTTGGCGCGCGAGACCTGGAGGACGGTGCCGCCCATCCTGGAGTCGGGGCGAGCGAAGTAGATGTACTCAAAGACACAGAAGGCGTGGCGCTCGCTGCCCGCCACGAGCTTGGTCTTCAACCCCCGGTCGGTCAGGGTGACGACCTCCCCGGGCTGGACGTCGCGCAGGAAGGTGGCGCCGATCAGGTCAAAGGCGCAGGACTCACTGGCCACGCAGTACGCGGGGCGACCGGTGGCTGGGTCATCGATCATCCCCAGGGCCAGCGGGCGCAGCCCGTGGGGGTCGCGAAAGGCGACCACGGCCTCGTCAGTGACCACGACGGTCGAGAACGCCCCCTTGAGCCGGGGCAACACTTCGGCGACGGCGTCCTCGATGCGCTCGGCGGGATGCGTGGCCAGAAGGGCGGCGATGATCTCCGAGTCCGAGGTGGAGCGGAAGGGCACGTGGCGCCCCCGCAGTTCGGCGTGGAGCTCGACGGCATTGATCAGATTGCCGTTGTGGGCCAGGGCGAGCGTGCGGCGATCGTCGCGGACGATCGGCTGGGCGTTCTCCCATTCCGACGAGCCGGTGGTCGAGTAGCGCACGTGGCCGATGGCCATGTCACCGACGAAGGAGCGCAGCGTGTGCTCATCGAAGACCTGCGAGACCAGCCCCTGGTCGCGGATGGCCATGATGTTGCCGCCGCGCGAGGCGGTGGCGATCCCCGCGGACTCCTGTCCCCGGTGTTGGAGTGCGAACAGCGCGAAGTACGTGAGTCGCGCGACGTCATGACCGGGTCCGTAGATCCCGAAGACGCCGCACTCGTCACGAGGGCCGTCGCGATCGTCGAGGTGCGCGGGCATCAGCAAACTGGGCCTTGCCCTCAGGCTAGCAACGGGTTCACCGGAAGCCCAGCAAGCCGCGCTCGCGCGCCTGCGCCGCCTCGGAAAGGGCAACGTTCAACTGGTCCTCGATCTCGAGGTGCTCGCCCCCGACGCGGCCGATCACGGTCAGGCCCGCGGCCGTGAGCTCCGCCTCGAAACCCGACACGACAATTGCCCGTCCGGGGGCCTCGGCGAACGGCGGCACTCCCTCCGGCAGGCGAACCCGAGCGCCGAGCCGGCCCGCCACGCAGCACTCGGCGAGGGCGACGGCGAGTCCGCCCTCGGCGACGTCGTGGGCGCTGTGTACCGCGCCCACGCGGACGAGATGGCGGACGGTCTCGTGAGCGGCGCGAATCGCCGCCCCATCTATAAGAGGCAGCGGGCCGGCGATCTCCTCCCCCCTCAGCTTGGCCAGCTCCGAGCCGGCTGCCGACGGCGCAAAGCTCCCGACCAGCGCGATCGCGTCCCCGGGCGCCGCAAAGCCGAGCTGCCCGGCCCGCTCCGCGTCGGGCAAACGGCCGACCATCCCGATCACCGGGGTGGGGAAGATGGGCCCGGTCGGGGCCTCGTTGTAGAGCGAGACGTTGCCGCCGATGACCGGGACCCCGAGCGTTTCGCAGGCCTCGGCGATGCCCTCCACCGACTCCGTCAGCTGCCAGGCGACGTGGGGCTTCTCGGGGTTGCCGAAGTTCAGGCAGTTGGTCAGCCCGAGCGGCTCGGCGCCCGTGCAGGCCAGGTTGGCCGCGCATTCGTAGACCGCCTCGGCCGCACCGCGGCGCGGGTCACAGGCGGCGCGCCGGCCGTTGCCGTCGATCGAAACGGCGATCGCGCTGCCGTCGGGGAGCGCGAGGACGGCGGCGTCGGATTGCTCAGGGCGCCGCACGGTCCGCGACTGGACCACGGGATCGTACTGCTCAAAGACGGGCCGGCGCGAGGCCAGGTTGGGGCTGCCCAACAGCTCGAGCAGCGTCTCGGCCGGCGTCGCCGCAGCGTCGAGCAACCGTGCCGGGGCGGCGTAGATCGGGGTCGTGGGCGGGGCCGGGGCGAGATCGTAGAGCGGGCAGTCGTCGACCAGGACCCCGACCGGGAGGTCGGCGACCAGCGTGTCACCGTCGAGCACCCGCACGCGGCCGGAGTCGGTGACCAGCCCGATCGGCGTGGCCAGCGTCTCCCAGTGGCGGCAGACGGCGAGCACCTCGTCCACGCGCGCGGGCGCGACCACGCACAGCATCCGCTCCTGGGACTCAGAGACCATGACCTCGAACGGCGCCATCCCCGCCTCGCGCATCGGCACCGAGGCGATGTCGATGTCGAGCCCGACCTCGCCCTTGGCCGCCATCTCGGCGGCCGACGAGGTCAGCCCCGCGGCCCCGAGATCCTGCAACGACACGAGCAGCTCTGAGTCGAGCAGCTCCAGGCAGCATTCCAGCAGCTTCTTCTCGGCGAACGGATCGCCGATCTGGACCGAGGGGCGCTTGGCGGCGTCCTGGTCGCCGAGCTCGGCGCTGGCCAGCACCGAGGCGCCGCCGATTCCGTCACGACCGGTGAGCGCGCCGAGCAGCACCAGCACGTTGCCGGGGCCGGCGGCGGCGGAGCGGATCAGCCGCTCGTGGGGCGCGAGCCCGAGACACATCGCGTTGACCAGGCAGTTCTGCTCGTAGGCGGACTCGAAGTAGATCTCGCCGCCGACCGTCGGCACCCCGATCGAGTTGCCGTAATGGCCGATCCCGGCCACGGCGCGATCGAGCAGGTAGCGCGAGCGCTCGGAGCGGGCCGGCTCGCCGAACCGCAGTGAGTCGAGCACCGCGATCGGGCGGGCGCCGACCGCGAACACGTCGCGCAGGATGCCGCCGACGCCGGTGGCGGCACCCTGGAAGGGCTCGACCGCGCTCGGGTGGTTGTGCGACTCGACCTTGAAGGCGAGGCCGAGGCCGGAGCCGACGTCGACCACGCCCGCGTTCTCACCGGGGCCCATGAGCACATGCGGACCATCGGTGGGAAGCCGGCGCAGCAGCTTCTTGGAGTGCTTGTAGGCACAGTGCTCTGACCACATCAACGAGAGCATGGCCAGCTCGGTGTCGCCGGGTTCGCGGTGCAGCCGCTCGACGATGAGCTCGTACTCGGAGTCGGTGAGGCCGAGTTCGCGGTGGCGCGACGGGGGACTCGTGGTCATCGGCTCGGGTTCGGTCAGGGCGCTCACGACCGGCTAAGCGGCGGTGACCCGGTCGGAGACATGGGCGCGCAACGACTCGAAGATCGTCATTCCGTCGGTCGAGCCGGTCCGCGGGTCGACGGCGTGCTCGGGGTGGGGCATCAGCCCGAACACGTTGCCGTCCTCGTTACAGACCCCGGCGATGTCGCGCAGCGAGCCGTTGGGATTGTGGCCGGGCGCATAGCGCAGCAATACCTGTCCCGAGGACTCGAGCCGGCGCAGCTCGGCCTCGGGCGCGTAGAAGCGGCCGGTCGTGTGCTTGACCGGGATCGAGAGCCGGTGACCGCGTGGGCATGCGCGTGTAAAAGCGGTGTCGGGCTCGACGACCTCGAGCTCGACCTGGCGAAAGATGAAGCGCAGCGAGGTGTTGGGCAGCAGCGCGCCGGGCAGCAGCCCGGCTTCGCACAGGACCTGAAAGCCGTTGCAGATGCCGAGCACGAGGCCGCCGGCGCGCGCGAACTCAGTGACCGCTTCCATGACGGGGGCAAAGCGGGCGATGGCCCCGACGCGGAGGTAGTCCCCGTAGGAGAAGCCACCCGGGACGATCACTACGTCGACGCCGTGCAGGTCTCGGTCGGCGTGCCAGAGGATGACCGCCTCCCCGGCGCGCCCGGCGGCGAGCTGGGCGTCGACCTCGTCGCAGGAACCCGGGAAGCGGACGACCCCGAACTTCACGCGACGCGTGTCTCCGCCCCGTCGGTCTCGACGATCTCGTAGTCCTCGATCAGGGGGTTGGTGAGCAGGCGCTCGCACATCTCGGGCAGGCGCTCGGGGTCATCGACGTCGAGCTCGATCATCCGCCCGACGTGGACGTTGCGCACCCCCGTGAAGCCGAGGGCGGGCAGCGCCCGCTGGACCGCCTGGCCCTGGGGGTCGAGAATCCCGGCCTTGGGCTTGACCAGTACGCGTGCCCGCATCAGGCCTCGGTCGCGGCGGTGCGCTCAGTCGCGCCGGTGCGCGCGAGCCAGTCGGCGAACCGCCCGCCGGTGATTCGCTCGTAGGCCTCCACGTACTTCTCGCGCGTGCGCCCGATGACCTCGTCCGGGATGGGCGGGGCGGGCGGGTTGCGGTCCCAACCGGTCGAGGACGCCCAGTCCCGGACGAACTGCTTGTCGAAGCTGGGCTGGCCGTGGCCGGGCTCGTACCCGTCGGCGGGCCAGAAGCGCGAGGAGTCGGGCGTGCATACCTCGTCCCCGATGGTCAGCGTCCCGTCGGCGTCGAGGCCGAGCTCGAACTTGGTGTCAGCGAGGATGATCCCGTGCCGGCGGGCGTGCTCGGCGGCGTGCTCGTAGAGCGCGAGCGAGACGTCACGAACCTGCTCGGCCAGGCTTCGGTCACCGACCAGCGCGACCGCCCCCTCGAAGTCGATCGCCTCGTCGTGGCCGATGTCGGCCTTGGTCGAGGGCGTGAAGAGCGGCTCGGGCAGCCGATCGGACTCGCGCAAGCCCTCAGGCAGCTCGATCCCCGAAACCGCGCCCGTGGCCTGATAGTCCTTCCAGCCCGAGCCGGTGATGTAGCCGCGCACAACACACTCCACGCTCAGCATCTCGAGCTTCTTGACCACCATGCCGCGGCCCCGGGCCTCGCGAGGGACGTCGTCAGTGACCGAGATCAGGTGGTTGGGGACGATGTCAGCGGTGCGCTCAAACCAGAAGGTCGAGAGCCCGGTCAGCACGCTGCCCTTGTCCGGGATCGGCGTCGGATGCACCACGTCGTAGGTCGAAATCCGGTCTGAGGCGACGATCAGCAGCTTGTCACCCAGGTCATAGATCTCGCGGACCTTGCCCGACGCGAGCAGGGTCAGATCGGAGAGGGCGGCAGCCACGGGGGCGATGCTACCGGCTGGTTATGACGACCCGCCAGCCGCCGGTCGCCGGTAGCCGGTAGCCGGATCGGCGATACCGCGGCGGAGCGGACGCACGACGGCAAGCGGTCACGCCATCGCCAGGGCTTGTCGCGCTAGCCCCACCTGTCGGCTCCAGGGCGGCAAGCGACCGGGCGACCGGTGGGGTTCGTCGTGTGAGGGCCGCCGGGGCCCGATCGATCAGGCGATCGCGTCGAGTCGCGCGACGATCTCCTCGGCGTGCTCGATGAACGAGCCGTAGTCGAACACCGCCGCCAGGTCGAGGCCCTCGCCGGCGGGATCGGCGGCCACCAGCTCGCGCAGCGCCACCCGCTCGTCGAGGGCCCGCTGGGCCAAGCACTGGACGATCCGGTAAGCGTCGTCGCGGGTCTGGCCGCGGGCGACGAGAGCGAGCAGGAGGCGCTGGGAGAAGAGCGCGCCGTGGGTCAGCTCGAGGTTCTCGCGCATGCGTGCCGCATCGACGACCATCCCCTCCACGAGCGCGATCACGCGCCGCTGCAGATGGTCGAGGAGACTGGTCGAGTCGGGCAGGATGATCCGCTCGACCGAGGAGTGCGAGATGTCGCGCTCGTGCCACAGGGCGACGTTCTCGAGGGCCGCCGAGGCGTTGCCGCGCAGCACCCGGGCCAGCCCCGAGACCTGCTCGGACTTGATCGGGTTGCGCTTGTGGGGCATCGCGCTGGAGCCCTTCTGGCCCGACTGAAACGGCTCGCGAACCTCGGCCACCTCGGTGCGGGCCAGATGGCGCAGCTCGGTCGCGAAGCGCTCCAAACCGGCCCCGGCCAGGGCGATCGCGCCCAGCAATTCGGCGTGGCGGTCTCGGGCCACGACCTGGGTCGAGACGGGCTCGCGAGTCAGGCCGAGGCGATCGAGCACCCGCGCTTCGAAGTCCGGGGAGGTGGCGGAGTAGGTGCCCACGGCGCCCGAGATCGCCCCCACCGAGGCCTGGGCGAAGGCGCGCTCCAGCCGGTTGGCGTTGCGATCGGCCTCGAAGGCGAAGCCGGCGAGCTTGATCCCAAAGGTGGTCGGCTCGGCGTGGATCCCGTGCGTGCGTCCAACGCACAGCGTCGCCACGTGCTCGCGAGCCCGGGCGGCCAGCACCGACACCAGCCGGCGGGCGTCGGGGAGGACATATTCGCCCACGCGGCGTATCTGCAGGGCGAGACCGGTGTCGAGCACGTCGCTGGAGGTCAGCCCGTAGTGGATCCACCGCCCGGCGGGACCGGCCGACGCGCAGAGCACATCGACGAAGGCGGCGGCGTCATGATCGGTCACCCTCTCCCGTTCGGCGATCGCCGCAACGGTGAAGCTCGCCTCCCGGATCGCCTCCAGCTCCGCCGGGCTGGGTCCGTCCATCTCCTCGCAGGCCGCGACCTCGACCTCGCGCAGCGCCTCGAAGCGGGCCTCGTCAGACCAGATCGAGGCCAGCTCAGGACGGGTGTAGCGAGCGATCACTTGAGCGGCGGCCGGGGAGCGCGGCGCTAGACCGCTTGGGCGACGGCCTCGGCGGGGTCACCGGCGGCCTGCAGGATCGTCCCCAGAAGTCCCGGGAAGCGGGCCTCGAGATCGTCGCGGCGCAGGGTGTTCAGCCGGGTGGTGCCCTGCTGGCGCTGGTGAATCAGCCCCGCCTCGCGGAGCACCTTGAAGTGATGCGTACAGGTTGACTTGGTCACCGGGAGAGCAAAGCTCCCGCAGGTGGATTCGCCCTCGCCTTGGGCCAGCTCGGCGACGATCATCAAGCGCACCGGGTCGCTGAGCGCATGCAGGATCGCACTGAGCTCCAGCTCGGAGCGGAGCGGATGCACGATCGGCTCGGTGGTGTGAGTGGTCATGTGTCCCTGGTTATTGTACGACGCTCATCGTACATTTGCTATCGTACGGTACTCATCGTACAACGGCGCGCAGTGAGGAAGCCCCAATGAGCAGCCAGACCCCAGTCCAGAGTCTCCCCGAGCCCCGCACTCCGGGGCGCATGAAGCATACGATCGCGGGCGTGTTCGCCCAGTACATCCAGGATTTGACCCGGCCGATTGAGCCGGCGGCCTGCGCAACCTGCCCATAGCGGACAGGCTTGGGATCGGTCACGCGCTGAGGATGCGGGCGGCGAGCACGGCCGCGTTGCGCGCGTTGTCTACGCCGACACAGGCCACCGGAACCCCGGGCGGCATCTGCGCGATCGAAAGCAGTGCGTCGAGTCCGCCCGCCACCGAGGTCCGGCTGGTCAGCGGGACACCGATCACCGGTAGATCGGTGTGGGCAGCGACGACCCCGGGCAGCGCGGCCGAGAGGCCGGCGCCGGCGATGATCACGCGCAGTCCGCGCAGGCGGGCGTTCTTGGCGTAATCGGCGACGACGTCGGGATCGCGGTGGGCGGACATGACCCGCGTCTCGGAGCTGATCCCGCGCTGGGTGAGCTCGGCCTCGGCCTTCTCCATCGCCGGCAGGTCGGTTTTGGAGCCCATCACGATGCCGACCCAAGGGGCGTCGGTCTCGAGCTCTTCGATGTCGGCCGCGGTTTCGGCCATCGGTGCTCCGGCTTTCGGGGCCGGGCTCAGCGGTGGCTCGGCGGGAGCGTTCTGTCCCGCGGGCACCAGCTCGGGCTCGTTCTCCGTCATCGCTCCGCTCGCAGGGCGATGTCGTGTCGCAGCTGGCGGCCGGGGAACTCGATCATGTCGGCTGCAGCATAGGCAGCCGCGCGGCCGGTGGCCACGTCGGTCCCGAGCGCGGTGACGCTGAGGACCCGGCCGCCTGCGGTCACGATCTGGCCGGCGGCGTCCCGGGCCGTCGCGGCGTGGGTGACGTGAATCTCGCCGCCGACCGACTCAAGGCCGGTGATCGGGTCACCGCTCGAGGACGACTCGGGGTAGCCGGCGCTGGCCAGCACGACCGTGACCGCAGCCTCGGGCACCCACTCCACGGTCGCGTCACGCAGGCCGCCGGGCGAGCAGGCCGCCTGCAGCAGCGCGAGCAGGTCCGAACCCAGCCGGGGCAGGATGGCCTGGGTCTCGGGATCACCGAAGCGCACATTGAACTCCAGCACGCGGACCCCGCCCGGGTGGGCGGGGTCCGATTCGGTCAGCATCAGACCCGCGTACAGGATCCCGTGAAAGGGGGTGCCGCGCCGGGCCAGTTCGTCGAGCACCGGCTGGTGGACGGCGGCGCAGATCTCCCGGGCCCGGGCCTGGTCGACCTCGGGCACCGGCGAGTAGGAGCCCATGCCGCCCGTGTTGGGCCCCCGATCACCGTCGAAGATCCGCTTGTAGTCCTGGGCGGAGGCCAGCGGCAGGGCCGTCTCGCCGTCGCACACGGCCAGCAGTGAGCACTCCTCCCCGGCCAGGAATTCCTCCACCACCACCTGCTCGGTACCGAACCGGCGCGCGACCAGGAGATCGTCGAGCGCGGCGCGCGCCTGCGCCTCATCGGCGGCGATGATCACGCCCTTGCCGGCCGCCAGGCCGTCGGCCTTGATGACCACCGGGTAGCCGGCGATCGCCGCCATGCCCGCCTCGGGGTCGGCGACGACGGCGTAGCCCGCGGTGGGGACGCCGGCGGCGAGCATGACCTCCTTGCAGAACGCCTTGGACCCCTCGAGCCGGGCGGCGCCGGCGGTGGGCCCGAAGCAGCGCACCCCGTCGGCGGCCAGCGCGTCGGCGACGCCGGCCACCAGCGGGGCCTCGGGCCCGACGACCACGAGATCGGCCCCGGTCTGGCGGGTCAGGGCGAGAACCGCGTCGGCGTCAGCCGGATCGAGGTCGGGGGCCGGGACCTCGACCTCGGCGGCGATCCCGGCGTTGCCCGGGGCGCAGAGCACCTCCGGGGTACACGGCGAGCGGGCGAGCGCCTGGACCAGGGCATGCTCGCGCGCGCCCCCACCGAGGACGAGAACCCGAGCGGCCAAGTTCAGATGGCGCCGATGAAGTCGTCGATCGGGATCGCAGTCAAGGTCTCATACTTGCCGGTGCCGCGCGAGCCGAGCTCGAGCGAAACGCGGGCGATGGTCTGCTCGTCGGGCGCTTCGATCACGTTGATGAAGTCGAACTGACCGAGCGTCGCCCACTGCGCCTTGACGGTGGCGCCGAGCTGCTCGACCTCCTTGTTGACCTCCTTGATCCGGCCCGGGTTGTTCTTGATCGTCTGAACCCCGTCGGGGCTCAAAGTCGTGAGCATGATGTAAGTCGGCACGGTGCCACTTCCTTCGGAGTTTGACGGCGGTAATCCGACTTTTATCGGATCAGCGCCGATCAGGACGTGGCGGCCACGGCCGGCCTGGCCGGCGCCGGGGCGCGCTCCAGGGTCAGCCCTCCCGCCGAGGCCCCAACCAGCACCGTGTCCCCAGCCGTAAACCGGCCCTCGAGGATCGCGAGGGCCAGCGGGTCGACCAGCCGCTTCTGGATCACGCGCTTGAGCGGCCGCGCGCCGTAGGTGGGGTCATAACCGAGGTTGCCGATCAGCGTGCGGGCCTCGTCGGTCAACTCGAGGTCGAGCTCGCGCTCGCGGACGCGCTTGTGCACCAGGGCCACCTGCAGATCGACGATCGCGCCGATCTGCTCGCGGCTCAGGGGCTCGAACTCGACGATGTCGTCGAACCGGTTGATGAACTCGGGCCGGAAGTGAGCCTCGACCCCGGCCCGGCCGCCCGCGATATTCGAAGTCCTGCTCAGCACCGCGTTCTTGAACGAGACCGTGCGGCCCTGGCCGTCGGTCAGGCGACCGTCGTCCATCACCTGCAGCAGCGCGTTGAACACGTCGGGATGGGCCTTCTCGACCTCATCGAGCAGGACCACCGAGTACGGCCGGCGGCGGACCGCCTCGGTCAGCTGGCCGCCTTCCTCGTAGCCGACGTAGCCGGGAGGCGCGCCCACCAACCGGGAGACCGCGTGCTTCTCCATGTACTCCGACATGTCGATGCGGATCATCGCCTCCTGGGTGTCGAACATGAACTCGGCCAGGGCGCGGGCCAGCTCGGTCTTGCCCACCCCGGTCGGACCGAGGAACAGGAAGGTGCCGATCGGACGGTCGGGATCTTGGAGGCCGGCCCGGGAGCGGCGCAACGCGCTGGCCACCGCCGCGACCGCCTCATCCTGGCCGATCACCCGCTGATGCAGGCGCTCCTCCATGTGGACGAGCTTCTCGATCTCGCCCTCCATCAGCCGCGTCACGGGTACGCCGGTCCACTTGGCCACGATCTCGGCCACGTCCTCGGCGTCGACCACGTCCTTGAGGAAGCGCGGCGCGGCCCCGGGTCTGGCGGACGCGTTGGCCTCGGCCGACTCCGCGGCGGCGAGCTGCTTCTCGAGCTCGGGGATGGTGCCGTACTGCAGCTCCGCCGCCCGGCCGAGGTCGGCCTCGCGCTGGGCGCGCTCGAGCTCGATGCGCGCCTGCTCGAGCTGCTCCTGGACGTCGGTGACGGCGGTCAGACTGGCCTTCTCGCGCTGCCACTCAGCGTGCATGGCGGCCGAGGTTTCCTGCTCCTCGGCCAGGGCGCGCTCGAGCTGCTCGCGGCGGCCGGCCGTGCCCGGGTCGTCATCCTCGCCCAGCGACTGCAGTTCGATCTCCAGCTGCATGATGTGCCGGTCAACCTCGTCGATCTCGGTCGGCTTGGAGTCGATCTCCATCCGAATCCGCGACGCCGCCTCATCGACGAGGTCGATCGCCTTGTCGGGCAGGAAGCGGTCGGCGATGTAGCGCTGGCTGAGGGTGGCGGCGGCGACCAGAGCCGAGTCCTGGATGCGGACCTTGTGATGGACCTGGTAGCGCTCCTTGAGGCCGCGCAGGATCGCGATCGTGTCCTCCACGCTGGGCTCGCCCACGTACACCGGCTGGAAGCGCCGCTCCAGCGCGGCGTCCTTCTCGATGTGCTTGCGGTACTCGTCCAGCGTGGTGGCGCCGACCGCCCGCAGCTCGCCGCGGGCGAGCATCGGCTTGAGCAAGTTGGCGGCGTCGACAGCGCCCTCGGCCGCACCGGCGCCGACGATCGTGTGCAGCTCGTCGATGAACAGGATGACCGTGCCCTGCGCGTCGGCGATCTCCTTGAGGACCGCCTTGAGCCGATCCTCGAATTCGCCCCGGTACTTGGAGCCGGCGATCAGGGCGCCGATGTCCAGCCCGACCACGCGCCGGTCCTGGAGGCCCTCGGGCACGTCACCGGAGACGATGCGCTGGGCCAGGCCCTCGGCGATCGCGGTCTTGCCCACCCCCGGCTCACCGATCAGCACCGGATTGTTTTTGGTGCGGCGGGACAGGACCTGGATCACGCGCCGGATCTCGTCGTCGCGGCCGATGACCGGGTCGAGCTTGCCCTGAGCGGCGGCCTCGGTCAGGTCGCGGCCGTACTTCTCCAGGGCCTGAAACTTGTCCTCGGGGCTCTGGTCGGTGACCCGATGTGAGCCGCGAACCTCGCTCAGGGCACGGGCGAGCTCATCGTGGCCGGCCCCGGCGGCCCGCAACGCGTCCCCGGCGCGGGTGGGCGGGTGCGATCCGGCCAGGGCGAGCATCAGATGCTCGGTGGACACGTATTCGTCCTTGAGCTCGCGCATCTCGGACTCAGCGGCGCGCAGGATCTGGACCAGCTCGCCCGAGCCGCCCGCGGGCTCTTGACCGCCGGCGGCGGCGGTGCCCCCGCCCGAGCCGGTCAGCTTGGGCAGCTGGTCAAGCGCCTGGTTGACGGCGGCGCGGACGATCGCGGGCTCGACGCCGAG
>JBPCIY010000024.1:0-4567 GCA_051005855.1 Solirubrobacteraceae bacterium
CGAGCATCAACCGCTCCTCGTCGCTCAGCGTGATGTTGACCGCCAACCTCATCACGAGCACACTTCGCCGCCCGCGTTATGACTCCTTCAACCAATCAAGAGGGAACTTCCGGCGGCCAGGACTAAGCGACCAGCGTCGCGGTCGAACGCGACGACGAGGTGGCCGGTGCTCGATCGAGGATCGAGTGCACCATTATCAGCATCTGCTCGATGGGCGGTACTGGGCTCGAACCAGTGACCTCCTGCTTGTAAGGCAGGCGCTCTACCAGCTGAGCTAACCGCCCGCGCGAGGGGATGGTAGCCGTGTCTCAGGAGACGAGCTCGACGCCGGGGGCGTCGGTTGGCGGCTGGTCCGCTCCTCTCGATCTTCTCGAGTGTGCCCAGGAAGGCCTCCACCACCGCGGCATCGAACTGGCTTTCCGGCGCAGCGACGCCGGCCGGCAACCCGACCACCAAAGGGCCGATGATCGCTTGACCCCGCGTTGCCGCGCGTAACCGCTATCGGCGTCTGGCCCACCAAGGGGTAGGCGGGGTGCCCGAGCACTCACGCTCGTCGTGCCTTCACAGGCCCACCTTGTACCGTCTCCGACCATGAAGGACTTCGGCTTTGATCCTCAGCGGGCGCTCGACGCGGTCAAGCGCCTGGCCGCCGATGCCCCGGCCCAGTTCGCCGAGGGCTTCGGGCGCCTGGTCCGTGAGGCATCGCCCGAGCGCCTGGAGCAGCTCATGCGCTCACCGGCCCGCAAGCCGCTGCTGGACGGGATCTTCTGGCAGATGCCCAAGCAGCTCGATGACAGCCAGGCCAAGGACATCAGCTCCTCGATCCGCTGGTGTCTGACCGGCCGCCCCGACGGCGGCACGGACATCTACCAGCTCGAGCTCGAGGCCGGCCAGGCCCGGATCATCCGCGGCGCCGACGGACCCGAGCCGCGGCTGACGATCACCCTGGACGGCGTGGACTTTCTGCGCCTGGTGAGCGGAAACCTCGATCCGATGCAGGCCTACTTCCAGGGCGAGATCAAGCTCGCCGGCGACATCATGGTGGCCGCCAAGCTGGCCTCGCTGTTCCGGATGCCGGGCGGTGGCGCGGGTGGCGCCGACGGCCCGACCAACGGGCAACCCTGAGGACCGGCGGCGGCGCCGGCGCTTGAGATCGGCTTCGACGCGCGTAGCCGTTCTCGCTGACGTCCACGCCAACGCTCGGGCCCTCCGGGCGGTGCTGGGCGAGCTCGATGCCGATCCCGTCGACGCCATCGTGGTGGCCGGTGATGTGGTCAGCGGCCCGCACAACGCGGAAGTACTCGAGCTCCTGAACAACCGACACCAGCCGGTGCACTGGGTGCGGGGAAATTGCGAGAGCAACCCCCTGAAGGCTGACCTCAGCGACGCCGACGGGAGCACGACCATTGACCGGGCAATCTGGACGGCGGCCGCACTCGGCGAGGGCTGGCGAAACGAGCTGCGCTCATGGCCGATCTCGCTCGGCCTGGACGGCGTCCGCTTCTGTCACGGAACCCCCCGCGACGAGTACGAGATCATCACCCGGGCCACCCCGGACGGAGGCCCTGGCGAGGCGCTCTCGGGGGTCGCCGAGTCGCTGGTCGTCGGCGCCCCCGCCCGGTCTGACCGGCGCTGCCTATGCTGAGCCCAGTGAGCGAACCAGCCGCGATCGCACTAAAGGGCGTGACCAAGCGCTACGGCGAGATCACCGCCGTCAACGAACTTGACCTGAGCGTGGCGCCCGGGGTCTGCTTCGGGTTGCTCGGACCCAACGGCGCGGGCAAATCGACCACGATGCGGATGCTCACCGCCCAGAGCCTCGCCGACGAGGGTTCGATCGAGGTGCTCGGGTTCGCCCTCCCCGAAGAGTCCAAGCTGGCCCGGATGGCAATGGGGGTCGTACCCCAGCTCGACAATCTCGACGTCGAGCTGACCTGCCGCCAGATCCTCGGCGTGTTCGCCCAGCTCTATCGGGTGCCCCGCGCCGAGCGCGCACAGGCGGTGGATCGCGCTCTGGCCATCGCCAACCTCGAGCCGCGCGCCGACACGGTCGTGCGCGAGCTCTCGGGCGGCATGCGCCGGAGGTTGCTGGTCGCCCGCGGCCTGATCCACCGCCCCCAGCTGGTGCTGCTCGACGAGCCCACCGTCGGCCTGGACCCCCAGGTCCGCCAGGAGCTGTGGTCACTGATCGACGGGCTGCGCAGCGAGGGTGTGACCGTCCTGATGTCGACTCACTACATCGAGGAGGCCGAGCGCCTCGCCGACACGGTCGCGGTCATGTCCGGTGGGCGGATCATCGCCCAGGGCACCCCGACCGAACTGGTTTACGCCCACGCCGGACGGGAGGTGATCGAGGTCTACGGGCCACCGGCCGACCTCGCGGCACTCGAGCAGCACGCCGAGGTCAACGGGTGGCGACACCGCCGCAGCGGGCCGGCCGTCGCCGTCCTCAGGGCCGAGGAGCTCAACGGCGAGGGGCCCGAGGGGGTCCGGCGTCCGGCCAATCTCGAGGATGCGTTCGTAGCGTTGACCGGAGCGGACATCGAATGAGCTCGGTCCGGGCGAGCCACCGGATTCGCCGCCTCGACCCGGCCGCCCTGGCCGGGGTCATGACCCGTGACGTCGTCCTCTTTCGCCGCTACTGGAAGGCGACCACGTTCTCCTCGGTCGTGCAGCCGACGATCTATCTGCTGGCCTTCGGCCTGGGCTTTGGCTCGCTCGTTCATTCGGTCGGACACGTGCGCTATGTCGAGTACGTCGGCACCGGCGTGGTGGCCACCGCGGTCCTCTTCTCCTCGGCGTTCCCGGGCATGTTCAACACCTTCATCCGTTGGCAGTTTCAGCGCACCTACGATGCCCTGCTGGCCGCCCCGGTGGACGTGGAGGAACTGGTCACGGCCGAGATCTTGTGGATCTCGCTGCGGGCCGGGGTCTACGGGCTGGCTCCGCTCTTGGTCGCCATGGCCTTCGGGCTATCACCCGCGCCGGGGATGCTGCTGGTACCGCTGATCGGATTCGTGACCGGCTTTGGCTTTGCCGCCTTCGGCGTCCTGATCGCCGCTGTGGCCAAGACGATTGACAACTTCAACTACGTGACCAGCGCCGTCCTGACGCCCATGTTCCTGGTCGCCGGGACGTTCTTCCCGATCTCGCAGTTTCCTCCTGGGCTGCGGACGATCGCCCAGTTCAACCCCCTGTACCACTGCGTGGCGCTGGTGCGCGACGTGTCGCTGAGCACGTTCGCGACGGCTGACTTTCTCCACCTCGCGGTGCTTCTGGTGTTCTCGCTGATCATGTGGCGCCTGGCGGTCTGGCGCCTCGGGGCTCGTCTGATCGACTGACCGCGTGACCGGACCCGAACGCCCCACGGGCGGCGAGCCGATCCGAGATCTCGGCCCGCTCGAGGCCACGCTCGAGGATCTTCCCGGCCGGTCCGACGAACGGGCGGCCCTTGATGTCCTCGCGGTCCCCCGGCTGCGCTCCGACCAACATCAACCGAGCATCTCGCCGCCCGACACCAACCATTGCCTGCGTGGTTCTCGGCCCGAGCTCGCAGGCGCGGCCCGTCTGCGCGCGCTCCCGCCGAGCCCGCAGCGAACGGGGGGCAGGGATGGGCGGCGGTGGTCGGTCTGCGGCGTCGGGCATCTCTCTGACCGGCGGCCACTCAGACGATGAAGGCGACACGCATCGGCTGCTCCGGCTGGAACTACGACGACTGGCGCGGCCGCTTCTATCCCCAAGCTGAGCCGCGACGCCGGTGGCTGGCCCTCTACGCCGAGCGTTTTGACACCGTCGAGGTCAACACGACCTTCTATCGACTGCCCAACCGTGACAGCGTCGCCGCGTGGGTGCGTGACACGCCCGACTCGTTCACCTTCGCCGTCAAGGCCAGCCGTTATCTCACCCACATCAAACGCCTGACCGACCTGGACCAGGGCGTTCAGCGCTTCTATGAGCGGATCGAACCGCTGATCGAGGCGCGGCGCCTGGGGCCCGTCCTCTGGCAGCTCCCGGCCAACTTCCATCGCGACGACGATCGCCTCGCCGCTTGGCTGCACGCCCTGCCCAGCGGTCGGCACACGATCGAGTTCCGTCACCCGAGCTGGTTCGCCGCGCCGGTCATGAGTCAGCTGCGCGCGCATCGGGTTGCGCTGACGATCGGTGATCACCCCCAGCGGCCGTTTCAGACCCACGCGGCGACCACCGACTGGCGCTTCGTTCGCCTTCACTATGGCCACCGTGGTCGCGGCGGGAACTACTCGGCTCGAGAGATCGAGACGTGGTTTCGGCGTATCGCCCAGTGGCGGCGTGAGACCGAGGTGTTCGCCTACTTCAACAACGACTGGCGCGGGTACGCCCCGGCCAACGCCCGAGAGCTCGCTGGCCGGTTGGCCCGGTAATGGTCTGAAGGTTCCGTCCAGTGGACCGAGAGCGACGGCGCCGATACGATTGGCCCGCAGGGACATGGCAGGCGATAACGCATGCTCACCGGGCGGGGAAATGACCGGCCAAAGATCCTCCGTGGCTGAATGCGAACGTCCACGGCTCTCGGGTGGATGGATGGATG
>JBPCIY010000025.1:0-10813 GCA_051005855.1 Solirubrobacteraceae bacterium
CGCCAGGCCGGTGACGGGAGCGTGCCGGCCAGCTCGCCGGGAACGTCCATCCCGGTCTTGCGCCCGATCCCGAAGCTACGGGACCAGGTCTGCAGGGGGCCTCCCTGCGGCTTGGCCAGCGGATCGGCGACGTTGGTCAGCGCGCCGAGATGGTAGAAGAAGACGTCTGAGGAGACGCGGATCGCGTTGCGCAGGTCCAGTGTGCCGTAGGTCGCGTGCCCGGCGTTGAAGCGGCAGACCCCGGGCGAGGTGCAGAACGAGCCCGTGTCGGTGTAGCTCGACCCGACCGTCCAGGCCCCGCTCTGAAGCGCCGCGGCGGCGGTGATCGGCTTGAAGGTCGAGCCGGTCGGCCCCGCGCTGTTGGTGGCCCGGTTGAGCAGCGGCTCGCCGGCGGACTTGCTGATCAGACGATCGTAGGCGGCCTGGGAGAGGTTGTTGTTGAAGATCCCGGGGTTGTAGGTCGGCCACGAGCCCATCGCGTAGATCGAGCCGTCCTGGGGGTTCATGGCCACAAACGCCCCGCCGGTGGCTGGATAGTTGGAGGCGACCGACTGGGCCAGCGCTTGCTCGCCGACGGTCTGAAGCTTCTCATCCAGCGACAGGGCGAGGTTGTGGCCGGCCACCGGAGGCGTCACCGAGTGGCGGCCGGTGGGCTGGCCGAGCGAGTCGACCGAGACGGTCTCGGCGCCGTCTGACCCGCGCAGGAAGTGATCGTAGGCCGCCTCCAGCCCGGACTGGCCGATGATCGCGGTGCGCGGGATGCCCAGGTAGCCCGGCTGGCCGAACTCCTGCGCGTTGATCGGGCCCACGGTGCCGATCAGCTGGGCGGCCACCCCGCCGCGGGGATAGTTACGGACATAGATCTTGCGCACGATGACGGCCGGGAACTGGTTCTGGCGCTCGGCCAGGTAGAACTGGACCTGGGGGTGGACGTCGGTCTTGAGCGTGACGTTGGCGTACGACGTGATCGCCAACTGCTGGGCCACGTCACACGGAATCCGGGCCAGACGCTCAGCCACCAACCGCGGCGGCCCCGAAGGCTGCGGGACCAGCACCTTGCAGGTGACACGCCTCGTGGACATGCCGAGCACGGGAGCCAGACGCCGGTAGAGCCTGCGCTGGGCGGCCGCGGACTTGGGCAGATCGGGGGGGGAGATCTGGACGGCGAGGGCCTGGCGGCTGTCGACCAGGATGTGTCCGCTGCGATCGAGGATCTCGCCGCGCTGGGCGGCGACCGGGATCCGGCGCACGCGGTTGACCGTGGCCGCGTGGAGGTACTGGTCGCCGGAGAGGACCTGTAGGAACCACAGGCGGAAGAAGATGATCGCGAACATGGCCAGCGCGAAGCTCCCCACAACGGCCACGCGCAGGGCCAGCTGGGGGGTCATCGGGGGCCGGCGATCCTCGGGGACCGGGATCACGGAGACGGACCCCGGGGTATCGGGCCCAGACGCTGGGAGGGCGACTGCAGCGGGCTCAGCCCACCGGTGGTGTAAGCGCGACGGCGCCGGCGGCGGGGATCGTCGGGCAGGGCGGGCAGCACGATCCGGCGCACGAGCGCGTAGACCGGGAGCGCGATCAGCGTGTTGACGAGCACGGTGACGAAGATCTGCTGGAGCAGCAGCCAGCTGACCGGGGAATGGACGCCGAGCAGGAACTGGATGATGGTCATCCCGATCCCGGCCACGGCGGTGGCCACCGCGCCGGCTACAAGCGGGACCAGGCCGTGGGCCGGATCGCGCAGCTCGCGCAGCCGTCCGGCCCAATAGCCGACCGGGATGTAGAGCAGGGAGGTGATCCCCAGGGTCTGGACGAGCACGGTATCGACGAGCAGACCGGTCCCAAAGCCCATGATCGCGCCCGGCATCGAGCCGGCCAGCAGCCCGACCGACATGACCACCAGTGGCGTCAGGTCAGCGCTGACCCCGAAGATCGAGATCTGCGACACGGCCGACTCCTGGACGACCACGGTGACCAGGGCCAGGCCGATCAGGCGCAGCCACAGCTTGAGCGACGGATTCACGGCACCTGGGCCCGCACCGTGGCGGCGTGCGGCCGGGTCAGGATCTGGACCGCGGACAGGTGCCGGATGTCCGCCGCGGGCTGGACCGAGACCTGCTGGTTGTTGAGCAGGTCGTTCTGAAGGCTGGTCTGATCGGTGTTGGGGACCTGGCCGATCGGCAGCCCGGGCGGATACAGGGAGTTCAGGGCCGGGTTGGCGGGGTCCTTGAAGCCGGCCGTGACGACCGGATCGCCGGCCTGGATCGAGGCGTGGGCGGGCAGGTCCTGGAGCAGCATCTGACCGGGGGTGCCGACCGCGGGAACGAGCACGCCGGTGTCACCGCTGCCGTCGAGCACCTGAGCGGTGACCCCATAGGTGTGATCGGTGATCAGGGTGATGACCGACACCGTCGCGTCGACCGTGGTCACCTTGCCGACCAGGGCCCCGTCTCCGGTGACCGGATCGTTGAGGCTGACCCCGTCGTCTGAGCCCCGGTCGACGGTGATGGTCTGATACCAGAGGGTCGGATCACGGCTGATGACGTTGGCGCCGACCGGCTGATAGGCGCTGAGCGAGTGGCTGGCATCGAGCCCCACCTGCTTTTGCAGCTGCTGGGCGAGGATCGCCTGCTGCTGGTAGCGGTCGGCCTGGCGGGTGAGCTTGGCGACCTGCCGGCGCAGCTGATCGCGCTGGGACTTGGCCTGGAAGGTGTCTGAGAACCAGCCGGCGATGTCCTTGACCGGCGAGAGGACCTTGCTCGCCCCGGCCTGGACCGGAGACAGAACCTCGACGATTCCCCGTTGCACGTTGTGCAGCGGGCTGGAAGGCGACTCGCCGAAGTACGCGGTGAGCAGGATCAGGGAGATGCCGACGAGCAGCGCGAGCACTGCACGTCGACGGCGAACCTGTTTGTCATGCACGAGTTGTGTGTCCTCAAGTTTGCTCCGAACGCTCCGGCGGGCTGGATTCTCGAAGAACCTAGTACCGGCGACGACGGTTGCGCGAATTCTTGCTGGAACGGTGGATCGCTTCGAACTCCTCAAGCGACCGTCCTGACCCGACCGCGACGCACGTCAGCGGGGATTCCGCCAGGTGCGCGGGCATCTGCGTTTCATGACGCAGACGCTCCTCTATGCCCTGGAGCAACGAACCGCCTCCGGCCAGCATGATGCCACGATCCATGATGTCGGAGGCGAGCTCGGGTGGAGTGCGGTCGAGCGTCTGCTTGACCGCGTCGATGATCTGCGAGACCGGCTCCTCCAGCGCCCCTCGGATCTCCTCGCTGGTCAGGATCACGGTCTTGGGTAGCCCGGAGACCATGTCCCGGCCCCGAATCTCGGCCTGAACCTCCTCCGGCATCCTGAACGCCGAGCCGATCTCGAGCTTGACCTCCTCGGCGGTCTGCTGACCGATCAGGAGCTTGTACTCACGCTTGACGTAGTTGATGATCGCCTCGTCGAGCTCGTCGCCGCCCACCCGGATCGACTGGGAGACGACGATTCCGCCCAGCGAGATCACCGCCACCTCGCTGGTCCCGCCGCCGATGTCCACCACCATCGAGCCGGTCGGCTCGCCGACCGGCAGTCCGGCCCCGATCGCCGCGGCCATCGGTTCCTCGATCAGGTAGGCCTGGCGGGCGCCGGCCGAGAGGCAGGCCTCCTCGACTGCTCGCTTCTCGACTCCGGTGACGCCGCTGGGCACGCAGACCACGACCCGCGGGTGCGCCCAGCGATTCTGGTGGACCTTCTGGATGAAGTGCCGGAGCATTTCCTCGGTCACCTCGAAGTCGGCGATCACGCCGTCCTTGAGCGGCCGAATGGCCGAGATCGTGCCCGGCGTGCGCCCCAGCATACGCTTGGCCTCGATCCCGACCGCGTGTACCTCCCCGGTGCGGGAATCGACCGCCACCACGCTCGGCTCGGACAGCACGATCCCCCGCCCCCGTACGTATACGAGGGTGTTGGCCGTGCCGAGGTCGACCGCCATGTCGCGGCCGCCGAAACCGGTCAGATACGTAAAGAAGCCCATAGGGAAAGTAGGTAGCGGAAAGCGTGGACGACGCGGCGATAAGCAGACCTGACCGCACCTGGATGCCAGCTCCGTCCGAGGTCGAGTGTATCGAAAGGCTTTAGATGCAGACCTCCCGTGAGGGGGCCTAGCCGGGAAAAAACCCTGGAAATTCAGTCACCGACCGCCGGGTCAGGCGCGATCAGGTCTGGGGCGAGCTCGAACAGCGTGCTCACGGGCAGGCCGACGACGTTGAGATAATCGCCCTCGATTCGCCTCACCAGCACGGCGCCGTGACCCTGGATCGCGTAGCTCCCCGCGCGCCCGCGCCATTCGCCGGTGGCCAGATACCAACTCAAGAGGCCATCGGACAGGGACCGGAGCTCGACCGTCGTCACGGCGACCGCTGTGACCGACCGGTCACCCTCGATCAAGCACACGCCGCTCAGGACCCGGTGGATCTGCCCGCTGAGCGCGGCCAGCATCTGCTCGGCCTCGGCCTGGTCGCGGGGCTGACCGTAGATCGTCGCGCCCAGGGCCACGATCGTGTCCACTCCGAGCACGGCCGGAGCGTCCGGGTCGGCATCGGCGGCGACGGCGGCCGCCTTGCGATAGGCGTTCTCGAGCACCACCTCCTCGGGCGGCCCCGCGGTCAGCTCCGCCACCGCGGGCAGGCGGATCTCGAACTGCACCCCGATCTGGTTCAGGATGTCGCGCCGCTGGGGCGAGCGCGAGGCGAGGATCAGACGTCGGCGAAGAACAGCCCGACCTCGCGCGCCGCCGACTCAGGGGCGTCAGAGCCGTGCACCAGGTTCTGGCCGACCTCGAGCGCGTAATCGCCGCGGATCGAGCCGGTGTTGGCCTCGAGCGGGTTGGTCGCGCCGATCACCTGGCGCGCAGCCACGATCGCGTGCTCGCCCTCGAGCACAATCGCGACCAGCGGCCCGGAGGTGATGAAGTCCACCAACTCCCCATAGAACGGCTTGCCCTCGTGCTCGGCGTAGTGCTGACCGGCCAGCTCGCGGGTCATGGTCATCTGCTTCAGCGCGGCCAGGCGCAGTCCCTTGCGCTCGAACCGGACGATAATTTCTCCGGTCAGGTTGCGGGCAAAGGCATCGGGCTTGACGAGGATGAGCGTGCGCTCCACGACGGCGGTCCTTCCTGAGAGGGGGAATGCGGATCAGGTCGTCGAAGGCTGCTCGGCGGCAGTCTCCGAGGGGGCCGCCTCGCGAGGGCGCCGGCGCTGGCGCCTCGGGGCGGGCGCGGCCACGCCGATCTCCGTCTCGCAGAACGGACAGACCTTCCACATCGGGTCGAGCGGGCGTCCGCAGGACTGGCAAGGGTCCTTGAGCTTGCGCATGCAGTTGGGGCAGCGCAGGAAATCCTTCTCCACCTCGTAGTCGCAGTGGGGACACAGGTGGTAGCCAAGTTCGGCCAGACGCGCCTCGGCGGCCTGCATCTCGAGCTCGCGCTCGCGCACGTCGTCCAGATACTCGGGCGGACGGACGATCATGTAGACGATCGTGCCCACGAACGGGAACAATGAGGCGGCAGTCGCGCAGCCGATCAGCAGTGGATCGGCGATCCGCCGCCGGGCGTCGGCGTAGGTCCAATAGACCAGGGCGAGCCAGATGACGACCAGGAACAGGACCACCAGCTCGACGGCCAGATTGAGCGCGCTGTTGTGAATGCCAAAGATCGCGTAGGGCAGCATTAGGGAGGCGAGTGTAGTGGGCGCTGCGACGGTGTCGCTCCTCTAGGTACGCCGTCGAGGGCTCCATTCCTCGTGCTGAGCGTGAGGATTGCTACAGAAAAACGCGCCCGAAAAGATACCCGATGCCGAAGAAGACCAGGATGACGACCGCCACGGCCAGGGCCACGAGCCCGATCATGGTCAGCAAGCGGGGCTGATCGTTGGGCTCGTTCACAGGATTGACGCCCGTTGGCCGCGTGCCGGAGCGAGCAGATCGGCGATCAGGTAAATGGAACCGGTGGCAATCACCAGGCCGCCGGGTCCGGCCAGCTCCCGGGCGCGCGCGAGCGCCCGCCGGGGTTCGGGGACGATCTCGGCCGCCGGACCGTGCAACTGGGAGGTGAGCGACAGCAGGGTGGCGGGGGGCAAGGCCCGTGGATTCTGACTGCTCGTGACGATCAGCGCATTACAAGCCGGCAACAGCGCGCCGAGCATCCCGGCCGCGTCTTTGTCCTCGAGGATCGAGAGCACGGCCACGGTCGGCTCATGGCGACCCGCGAGTTCGCTCAGGGCTTCGACCAGAGCCCGCATCCCATCCGGGTTGTGGGCCCCGTCGAGCAGGGTGAGCGGCGCGATGCCGACCTGCTGCAGGCGCCCGGGCACGCGGACCTCGGCCGCCGCGGCGGCCACCGCCTGAGCGTCGAGCTCGCCCAAAAAGGCTCGGGCGGCGGCCATGGCCACGGCAAAGTTGCGGCGCTGGTAGGCGCCGGGAGCGCCGACCTCAACCCCCGGCTCGATCCCGGCGGTCACGATTTCCGCGTGACGACCGGCGGCCACCCGTTGAGCCACGCACCGGACCTCGGGTTCCAGGTCGGCCCCGAGCACCAGCGTCGCCGAGCGGTTGACCACGGCCAGCTTTTCGCCCGCGATGTCGGTCAGCGTCGGGCCCAGCCAGCGCGTGTGCTCGAGCCCCACGCTGGTGAGAACCTGGACCCGCGAGGGGATCACATTGGTGGCGTCATAGCGACCGCCCAGCCCCGCCTCGATCACCGCCACCTCCACCCCCTGCTCGGCCAGCTCGGAGTACGCCGCGGCGGTCAGGGCCTCGAACTGGGTGACGCGGTCGTCGCTGGGCGCCGAGCGGTCGACCAGCTCGACGGCCCGCGCGGCCCGCGTGACGGCAACGGCGAAGCGGGCCGACTCGAGGTCAGTGTCGTCGATCCGGATCCGCTCCCCGAACGAGACCAGGTGCGGGGAAAGATAGGCGCCGGTGCGCAATCCGTGTTTGGCCAGGATGGCGGCGATCATCCGCACCGTCGAGGACTTGCCGTTGGTGCCGACCACGTGGATCGAGTCAAAGCGCCGCTCGGGGTGGTGCAGCGCCGTCATCAAACGGCGCATCCGCTCCAGGCCGAAGCGCATGCCGAACAACTCCAGCGAGAGCAGATACCGCTCGGCTTGCTCCGCGTTCATTCCGGCCCCCTGACTAACCCGCCCCCCGCCTGGGTCACAGCGTTTGCAGCTCCGCCTGCAGGCGGTCGCGCTTCTCGCGCTCGGCCGCCACCACCGCCGCGGGCGCCTTGGCCACGAACCCCGGGTTGGCCAGCTTGCGCTCCGCGCGATCGATCTCGACCTCGAGCTGGCCCCGCCGCTGCGCGCGCTTACGCTCGGCCGCTCCGAGATCCAGGCCGCCGGCAGCGAGGATCTCCACGCTGCCGCCCGGGATCGGGACGCTGGCGACCGTCTCGGCGCCCTCGCCGGCCGCGAAGTCCAGCCGGGCGAGCCGGGCGAGATGCTCGGCGGTGTCCCCGTAACCCGTGGCCCGCAGCGAGGCGGCGAGCACGGAGCCGGCCTTGACCTCGGCCACGTCGCGCCAGCCCCGGAGCGCCTGGACGGCCTCGATCACGTTGCCGATCGCCTCCTCGGCGGCCGGATCGGGGGCCGCGGGCCCGCCGACCGTGCGAGCCGCGAGCAGGCCCTCCGCGCCCGGGATGTGGGCGTAGATTTCCTCGGTCTCAAACGGGATCAGGGGATGTGCGAGAGCGACGGTCTCGGTCAGCACGTGCAGGAGCGTGGGGCCGAGCTCGGGCGCGCGGGCGCGCAGACGGGGCTTGACCAGCTCCAGGTACCAGTCGCACAGCTCGCCGTAGACGAAGTCATACAGCGCGAGCGCGGCGTGCGAGAAGTCATAGCGCTCGATCCGCTCGCCAACCTCGGCCTGGGCCCGCGCCAGACGGGACATGATCCAGCGGTCCTCGGGCTCGCTCGGCGCAACCGCCGCCGCCCCGTCCGAATCGACCCCGAGCAGGATCAGCCGGGCCGCGTTCCAGAGCTTGTTGGTCAGGTGCTGACCCTGGGCGACCTTGTCCTCGGAGAAGCGCACGTCCTGGCCCGAGGACATGGCCAGCAACCCCCAGCGGACCGCGTCGGCGCCATAGGCGGGAAAGTCGCCCGCGGGTTTGCCGCCTGAGGCGAACACTGGCGGTCGCGGACCCCCCTCGATCAGGTCCAGGGGGTCGATCCCGGTGCCCAGGGACTTGGACATGCGGCGGCCGTCGGGCGCCTGGATGATCGCGGTGATGTGGACGTCGGAAAAGGGCTCCGAGCCGGTGAACTCGAGCCCCATCATGATCATCCGCGCCACCCACAGAAAGATGATGTCGCGGCCGGTGACCACCGCATCGGTCGGGTAGAACGCGTGCAGGTTCGGTGTCTGATCGGGCCAGCCGAGGGTGGCGAAGGGCCACAGCGCGCTCGAAAACCAGGTGTCGAGCACATCGGGATCGCGGGTCCATCCCTCTCCCCGCGGCGCCTTAGCCCCAACGTGGGTCTCGGACCCGCGATACCAGACCGGGAGCCGGTGACCCCACCAGAGCTGGCGCGAGATGCACCACGGGCGGATGTTCTGCATCCAGTCCAGGTAGACGCGCTCGTGGTTGGCGGGGTGAAAGCGCACCCGTCCGCTGGTCACGGCCTCGATGGCCGGCTGGGCGAGCTCGTCCATGGCCATGAACCACTGCAGTGAGATCAGGGGCTCGATCCGCTCGCCCGACCGGTGCGAGAAGGGCACGGTGTGAGTTAGCGCTTCGGTACGAGCGACCAGCCCCTGCGCCTCGAGCTCGGTGATCACCGCCTGTTGGGCTTCGGCGATCGGTAGCCCCGCGAAGCGCTCGGGGGCCTCGGCGGTGATCCGCCCATCCTCGCCGATCACCTGCGGCTGGCCCAGGCCGTGGCGGCGGCCGATCTCGAAGTCGTTGGGGTCATGCGCGGGGGTGATCTTGAGCGCGCCGGTCCCGAACTCGGGCTTGACGTACTCGTCGGCGATGATCCGCAGCTTGCGCCCGACCAGCGGCAGGATTGCCTTCTCGCCGATCAGCCGGCGGTAGCGTTCGTCCCCGGGATGCACGGCGATCGCGGTGTCGGCGAGCATCGTCTCCGGACGGACCGTGGCCACCGTGATCGCCCCCGAGCCCGAGGCCAGCGGGTAATCGATGTAGTAGAGGGTGTCGGTGACCTCGCGGGGCTCGACCTCGAGATCGGAGATCGCCGAGCCGGTTCCCGGGTCCCAGTTGACCATGTAGCGGTCGCGGTAGATGTAGCCCTTCTCGTACAGGCTCACGAACACCTTGAGCACTGCCCGGGCGTAGGCGTCGTCCAGCGTGAAGCGCTCCTCAGCGTAGTCCGCCGAAGCCCCGAGCCGCTTGAGCTGCTCGATGATCGTGCCGCCGTACTGCTGGCGCCACTCCCAGACACGCTGCACGAACGGCTCGCGCCCGAGCTCGCTCCGACTCACTCCGTCGCGCTCGAGCGCCCGCTCGACCTGGGTCTGGGTGGCGATGCCGGCGTGATCGGTCCCCAGGATCCATTTCGTGCGCCGGCCGAGCTGGCGGTGGCGACGGGCCAGGCAGTCCTGGATCGTGTTGTTGAGCGCGTGCCCCATGTGCAGCACGCCGGTCACGTTGGGGGGCGGGATCGCGATCGAGTAGTTCTGGTCCGCGCTTCCCTCGGCCGGGGGGTGAAAGAGCCCGGAATCCAGCCACTTCTTCATGATCCGCGGCTCGACGTCGGCGGGGTCGTACCGGGTTGTCCGTTGCAGATCCGTCATCGGAGGCGAGAGTCTAGGTCAGGCTGTCCGGGTCGGACCCGGCCAGTGCGGGTCGGACACAGCCCGACACGCATCGCCCTCGACTTGGGGGATTGTCGCGCGCTGTCCGCCCCTCGGGTCCAGCGCGACGAGCCCCGAAAAAGCCGCCGCGGCTCGTCGTCTCGTGTCCGGTTGCACCGGGACACCGACCGCCCAAGCGGCCCGGAGCCGGGAGCTCAGGCGGCGGCTTCGTCCTCGTCGGGCGCGGCCACCGTGACCAGCGTCGGCGAGATGTTCTTGTCGATCGTGTCGCGCGTGACCACGCACTTCTCGACGTCGCGACGCGACGGCAGCTCGAACTGGACCTCGAGCAGAACCTCCTCGATGATCGAGCGCAGGCCGCGGGCCCCGGTCTCGCGTTCGAGCGCCTTATCGGCGATCGAGATCAGCGCCTCGTCGGCGAAGACCAGCTCGATCCCGTCGAACTGGAAGAACCGCTGGAACTGCTTGACCAGCGCGTTGCGGGGCTCGGTGAGGATCTGCATCAGTTCATCGCGCGAGAGCTGATGGATCGCTGACATGACCGGCAGGCGGCCGATGAACTCGGGGATCAACCCGTACTGGATCAGGTCCTCGGGCAGGCAGTGCTCGAACATCTCGCCCAGGTCGCGCTGCTCCTTGGACTGGATCGCGGCTCCGAAGCCGACGCCCTGGTGGCCGATCCGGCGCTCGATCACCTTGTCGAGGTTGGCGAACGCGCCCCCGCAGATGAACAGCACGTTGGTGGTGTCGATCGAGAGGAACTCCTGGTGGGGATGCTTGCGGCCGCCCTGGGGGGGCACACTGGCCGTGGTCCCCTCGAGGATCTTCAAGAGCGCCTGCTGCACTCCCTCGCCGGACACGTCGCGCGTGATCGACGGGTTGTCGGCCTTGCGGGCGATCTTGTCGACCTCGTCGATGTAGATGATCCCCGTCTCGGCCTTCTTGACGTCGAAGTCGGCGGCCTGGATGAGCTTGAGGAGGATGT